>NZ_JBQWAS010000019.1:0-151165 GCF_052492075.1 Haloleucobacter albus | reverse complement strand
CCAGTATCGTCCCCATTCCCGCCTTGCGAGGAAAATCTCGGGCGAGGCATATGGGCAAATCGGCGCTTCAAATCATGGCATGAGAACAACCAGGATGAGCTTAACTGAGCCGCAAACCTGGCCAAGATGACGGAACCACCTTACCCATCTGACTGGAGAAGATCAGCTTCTCGTCTTGCGTTTTCCTGACCGTGTTGAGCGAAAGACAAGACCCGCCAACACACCGATGGTGAACGCCACAAAAAGCAGAAGCAGTACTTCGCGATAAAACACGCTCACGATGCACCTCCTATTTCATCTCGCGTCAGGAAATATCCGGTCACAAGGCCAATGCCGAAAGCGGCCAGAACATAGGGCCACAAGGCAAACGCAAGATAGATCATGGCGTCTGCGCCTCCTTCACCAGAAACTCGATGCGTCGGTTTTTGGCGCGCCCCTCTTCCGTCTCATTGCTGACTACAGGCTGTGTTGCGCCATAACCAACAGCCTCTAGATGTGAAGCCGAAACACCGGCAGCTTCCAGCACATCCACCACAGCCTGCGCCCGCGTTTCCGACAGGCGCTGATTGGAACGTGAGAAGCCCTGCGAATCCGTGTGGCCCGCCACCTCTATCCGCATGTTCGCGCAGCGCTGCAATATGTACACCAGCCGATCCAGCGTCGCCTGGCTGGCTGCATCTATGCTGGCGCTGCCTGTATCGAACAAAATGGTGCCATGCGCCATCACCTCAGACAACCCGGCCTGACATTCCGGCCCATCAACCGGAGCCCCCTCAGGAACCACGGATAATTCCACATCAATATTGAAAGGTGGCTTCACACTTTTTTCGAGCACAGCCCGAATATGATCGGCCGCAGCAGTCGTGAATGCGAGGCCGGAAAGCCGCAACTGCAAATCCGTGAGGCTCAGATCTCCTCTTTGAAGCCTCTCAAGCTGTCGAAGCCCGGCCTCAACAGCAGACTGGAACCCCTCGGGCGCCCCCGCACCAATGGCGGAAACATCCGTGACCGCCTCTTCCGGGAAGCCTCGCATCAGGATTTGACGCAGATAATCATGCGCTTTCTGGGTGGGGTAAAACCCGGAAAGGGTAATGCCGTTCTTGTCCCTTCGGGCAGAGAAAACATAGGGGGAAATCCGCGGTGGATTCACCTCATTTTCTACAGTGAGCCCAGCGGGAGAATGTTCCAGCGCTGTAGTCAGGGAACTGAAAGCCGCAGAATCCAGCGCCTCTCCGCTCAAGATCAAGCGCGCGCCCCGAGCTTCAGCACGGCCGCTCCGCAAGCGCGCCAACTGCGCCACAGCAAAATTGGCGGCAGCAGCCCACATTTCAGACGAAGGCCCACCAGAGGCCAATCGCATCTCATCCCGAATTGGCACCCCGGGGAAAGCGCTGCGCAGTGCATCACTCAACAAACGCCGCGTTTCTTCAGAAGGCGCATAGCCACTCATCTGAACTGAATCTGGCAAGCGCTGCAACTTCCACACGAAAGGCACGGCACGTGGTGGCTGAACAGCAAAACGCGCAACCTGAAAACCTTCAGGCGAATTCCGCCGCACCCGCGACAGGACATCAAACATATCAAAAGTGGCGGCGATACCTTCAACCGAAATGCCGCTATCCGCGATGCTCACCTGCAATTGACGAGCCTGACTGAGCAGATCCGCAGCAAAGCGCACGGCCTTCAACCACAAATCGGTACTCGGCGCACCATCAGCCAGATGCGTATCATCACGCACATCAAGGCCAGGCATCGCCTCATCCAAAATCGCCTTTACATCCGCACGCGCCGCTTCCGAAGGCACGTAGCCTGACAGGCGCAATGTGTTGCCTTCGCGGCTAGCGGACCAGAGAAAAGGCGAGGCCACAGGTGGGCGCACAGCGAAACGCGCCAGCGTCAGGCCATAGGGCAACGCGCCCCGCAGCACTTCGGCCAGCTCATCATAAATCTTCAGGTCAGGTGCACGCCCTTCAATGGAGAGGGCGTGATCTGCAATGGTGATACGCCCTGAAGGCAGTTGCTCCAACTGCTTGAGACTGAAATTGACCAACGCGGCAAAATCACCCGGAGGAGCGCCGCGCGCTCTGACGAGTTGATCTCCCCCAGAGACGATAAAACCGGCCTGTCTCGCAGTGCTGATAATACGCTCACGCGCCGCCACTGAAGGCACATAGCCAGCTAATGCGATAGCCTTCCCGTCCTTCACGGCGCTGAATGTAAAGGGGCGTCGTTCGGGCAGAAGCGTTGTGGCATCGCGCACCACGCGCACACCAAACATGTCTTCAAGGGATTTACGTACTTTCTCGCGCGCCATTTCCGCAAGGGACTCCCCTTCCAAAGTCGCATCCCTACCTTGGAAGTGAGCAGAAGCCCATGACTCACCAGTACGCTCCAGAACATCACGCGCCCGGCTGGCCAAATCCGCCTCAATCGAACTCTGTACAGTTGTTACCGTAAAAGCAGCGAGCGCACACCACGCCAGGAACCCGCAAACAAGAACCCAGCGTCGCCATCTTCCAAGCTTGCGAGGAAGACCACTTCCATTCCGCTCGCCAGCTCCCTCACCTGCCCCGTCACCGCGCACAGCCTGCTTTGCCGCACCGCTGTCAGACGCATCAAGAGCCATAAGCAGAAATCTCCTACAACCGTAGTCACGGGCTGGAATTCAGCACATTTCAGCCAGCCTCACAAACAGGCCCGGCCGGCAAGAATGAACCTTAGTACGAAGCGAGGCCAACAAACGCAAATGGCCCCCCTGGATCTCCACGCAGCACCTTTGCGCCCGATTGATTAGCGGTGTCAAAAATTCCGTGTAATGAACAGCAGCAGACGGCTTGCATCCACAGCTTCATAATCCGCGCTATATGTTGTCTTCAAATAATCCGTCGCCTGAATATGCGTGTAATCATATTGCAAGTACATTTTCAGATTTTGATGAGGTGCGTAAGAAATATAAGCCCCAAAATTAAAATTTACACCACCACTTGCCCCATAGGCCATGCGAAGGGTCGGGTTATTGTACTTGTAGTGTGCGTAACCACCAAAAAGGGCCGTGCCCCACCTGGCATTCCAGTTATGCAGCAAAGAAGCTGTAAAGTTCCAGCCGCCGACCTTACTCAACCCGTCCGGCCCCAGAAAAGCATCCGGCGGCATATATTGCCCATTTGTGGGATCAACCAGCCCAAGATAAGAAACTGCACCCTGCATATAGGCGGACTGAAAATAGATAGCATCCCCCTCACCCAGCATCGGCAAGTTGAGCATAAGACCGGCCTGTAGAGCGTATCCCCAATTCGCCTCAGATATATCTGGCGCATTATAGAAATTGAATGCTCGAATCTGATGAAGCGCCCCTGTCAGCTGCGCCTGACCCCATTCTCTCGTCAGATTCAAATTGCCCACAATATCCGGAAACTGGGCTCCAGCCTGATAACCTTCATAATCTGCCCCAAGTGCGCCGGCGGCAGGATCAACGGAATAAATCCCGCCATTCCTTTCGCTGCTGTCTTCCATGGATAAAGTAGCGCTTAAACCGTCGCCAAGCTCAGATGTGTAGGCCACAAGGTTGAGCTGAAGATCATCACCAATTGTCGCCGGATCCGTCCCCTGGACGTACTCATTCGCGTAAAAGTCGAAGAAAGACTGCGCGTAACCGGCAGTGAAGCCGCCCAGCTGGAGATACGATAGCCAGATCTGCAACTGCGCTTCATTCGGCCCATCAGACCACGGATCGGCGCTACGCCAATGATAGCGATATTCCATATAGGAACGCAGCGTTCCAAAATCCGTCGCGGTGCGGGCGTCGAGGATGAGCCCGCCCGTTGAAATAGAGTAAGTCTTATCATTTCTAGGCGGGTAATGAGTGTAGCTATTATAATAACCTTCCGCCCACAGATAGCTTCCAACCCGCAGACACACATCAGACTGCGGGATATAGAAAAAGCCTTCCCCCTCCGAGACGCACAACTTCACGCTGGAAAGCGGCATCTTGGGTTTCAGGGTATCTGCGGCGGCCGCAAGACGACCGACAAAACTGGAACATGCAACAAGCATCGCCAGACCCAGCACCACCCTGAAAACAGACACAACATATCCGCTCAAGGTCGACACAACGCTCGCTCCGCCCTCTTCAAAAAAAACCGGTTAAAATGGACAATCAAAAGCAAGCATCAGAGATGTAAAGCGCCCTGCTGCACCCAAAATGCAAAAAACGTAGCACACAATAAAAAAGCTCTGGCAGTTGCCTGCCAGAGCTCTGTACTGACCAGAAAACCGATCAGAAGTTACGCTGAATGCGCAGACCGCCGGACACCAGGTCCGTGGAGCCGCCGTAACCCACACCCACAGGGTTGAGGGCCTGAAGCGGGCTGCCGTCGTTGTAGTCGTGCTTGCCTTCAACCTTCGAGTACAGCACTTCCGCGCCGATATCGAGGTTCTTGACCGGGGACCAGATGGTGTTGAAGCCAACCTGCCACATGTTGAAGTCAGCAAAGCCGTTGTTAAGGGCGAAAGCCGTTTCCGGGGCATCGACGTCAACATAGCCGACCATCACAGCCGAACGCAGGCCGGGGGTCCAGAAGTGACGGAACTGACCGTTGATCGACCAAGCCTTGGTCTTGTCGTAGTCGTTCACGCCGTTATAGACGATGTCGGACAGCTGGTAGAAAGCACCACCAAGCGCGCCGAGGCTGTTGTTGGTGACACGACCGAACTGGGTCGCATTGGCGCTGGCGCGGTCAGAACCGTTCAGGCCAACATAGTTGAGAGCGCCGTCGCCATAAGCGGCAGTCACGAAGAAGGAGTCACCGGGAGACAGGGCGTCGAGATCGAACTCGAGCGTACCACCGATACCCCAACCCCACACGTCCGTGGAGTCATCGAAAGCAGCCGCGGAGTAAGCAACGCGAGACTGGTGAGCCGCAACGGCGAGCTGGGCAGAACCCCAAGCCTGCTCGAGGCGCAGGTTACCGACGATATCGGGAGCCTCGGAACCGCCACGGGTGTTCGGGCCATAAGCCGTCTGGTCGTACACGTCGATGAAGCGCTGATCTTCAACGGCGATGGTCGCGGAGAAGCCATTCCCGAACTGAGCCGTATAGGCAAGCTGGTTCAGCTTACGCTTGGTCATCGTGTAGGGGGTGGTCATCATGTAGTTCAGGTTCGGGTCGAAGAAAGAGGTCGTGTAACCTGCAGTCAGACCAGCGAACTGGATGAACGCGCGATCAACTTCAAGGCTGGTGTTGCCGTTGGTGCTGCTCCAGCTGTTGAGGTTGCCACCGAAGGCAGCGTAGGAGCGCAGAACGCCGTAGTCCGTCTGGGTACGGGCGTCGAGGCGGATCAGGCCACGAGTACGGGTGCGATAGTTGTCGGTCAGATCGTTCGTGTTCAGGCCATTCCCAAGGGTCTGGTTGCTGATGAACGGGTTCATGGTGCCGGTGGCATTGATGTACGTGTCGAAGCGCACATAACCACCGATCTTGAGGCAAGTGTCGGTGCCGGGAATGTAGTAGTAGCCTGCGCCGTAAGCAGAGCAGACCTTCACATACTCGACAGCCTTCGCCTTGACAGGCAGGTCGGCGGCCTGGGCTCCAGCCACCGCGACGAGACCTGCCGCGCTGCCGAGGAGAAGGCTTTTCACCATGTTCATCTTGACCTCCAAGTATAATTTCAAGGGAGCTAGCGGCGCTACATCGGCAGCTGTGTACCGTGAGCGTTCTTGCCCCATATTCCCAAGCCGGCCTCCGGCTACGCCTTAATTTCAGCGCCAGGTGAGCCTTGGGCGACCGGGGCTGCCCCCTTCGTCGCGAGACCCAACATACCGACGCCGAACGCCCTTTCAATCGGAAACAGACCTTTCCAAGCCGCATGAGTGCTTGTTACCCAATGCCTGTTGCAGGAATGCCACGGACCGCGAATACCCACCAAGATACCTCCATGCACCTCGCGCCACTGTATCAAAACAGCCACATTTCCGCCTCGAAGCCTTCATTTACAAGGATAAAGGGTGGCGACATCATACGCGGCCACAGCAGCCAGGCTGCCCAAAATTCGTGCTGCTGGTTGCAAAATAGCCAACTCTACAACCTCGCCTGTTTTGCCCCTGTTTCTCTCGAAAACAGTGCACGCCGTGATTTGCAGGGAATGAAACGGGCGAATTCTGCGAATCTTGCAGTGCAAGATATTTTTGCACCGCACACATCATGTGCTTGCCATAACGCGCCTGTGCACTCATCTTCTGCATAAGATCCTCACGCCCGCACGAAGGGCGGACATGGCTGGCAGGCCAGAATATTTGCGATGCCCCGCTTTTCGCGAGCCATAAGCATCGTGGTGCTCTTTAGGCTGCCATAGCGTGCCCTCCCTTGGATGCCCGGCCAAATTGCGAAGGCCCTCTGATGAGTCCCTATGGAGACATTGGTGACCCGAACTCTCTCGATGTCGCCAACCGTCTGTTTTTCCGTCTCTATCAGTGCTCGAATTTGCTGCACAAGAACGGTATGCGCCACATGGAGGGCTTTGGCGCCACAACTCAGCAATGGGCTGTTCTGGGTGCCCTTGCGCGCCCGCTGGTGCATAACAAAGGCATGTCTGTAAAGGAGTTGATGGAGTTTCTGCTCCTCAGCCGCCAGAACCTGACAGCCGTTCTGGACAGGCTGGAGGCACGCGCATGGATAGAACGCATGCGCGACCCGGAGGATGGCCGCAGCCGTTTGGTGCGCATGTCACCCGCTGGGGATTATGCCTGGTCCGAAATGCAGGAGCCTATTGCCGAGTTCTTCTCATCCGCCCTCTCGGGTCTCAGCAATGCCGAGCAAGTGCAGCTCTTCCAGCTTCTGGATCGCTTGCGCACAGGCCTGAACGCAGCCTGAGGGAAATGACGCCCATATCATTTCAAATGCCCGGCAGACATCTTCCACAAGCCCCCTTCCTTTAGGCGGGCCTGCCATAACGTCAACTGCCTTGACATCCGGGCACAGGCAATGCCTCATCTGCCTATGATGTGCGCATTCACCATTTTCCGTCGTCCCTGCCCCATCGCAGGAGACTAACCCCGCGTCCGGCCTCCGCGCCTCCGGGCGCCGGGGAAAGACGCCTTTGTTGCACGTCCCATACTGGCCTGCCACTTCATCGGCTTGAAGCGTCCGCATTCGCAGCGACAGCATCCGTCTGAAGAAAGTGAAGCGCCTTTTCCCCTTCGGAAGAGGCCGGCCATAATGGCGCATTTATCCCCATAACATCCAAGCGCGTGTCGCGTCGGCCAACTTTTGGCGGGTGGCCGCTTGCGTACACGTTCGAGACAGGTGATCTCCATGAGAAAGTCGACCAAGACAGGCCGCCTGCCGGCCATCGTTTTGAATGAAGAGGACCACGAGCGCCTCACCGGCCTGGCCACTGCCGCGCTGGACCGCAATCCAGATGTCGCTGAAGAGCTCTTGAAGGAACTGGAACGCGCCCGCGTGGTGCACAGTCGGCGCCTGCCCGCCAAAACCATCCGCATGGGCTCAACCGTAACCTATAGCAGTGACGGCACGTCGCGCACGGTCACTCTGGTTTATCCCGGAGAAGCCGATATTGCCGCCGGGCGCATCTCCATCATGACCCCGATCGGCGCAGCACTGATTGGGCTTTCCGAAGCGCAATCCATCACCTGGATGGCCCGCGATGGCCGTCGTCATGAACTGGAAGTGCTCACCGTGGCTTATGATGAGCCGGCGGAAGCGGAAGACTGAAACAAGATGGGAGGGGCCGGCAACACACCGCCCCTCCCGAATGAAAGTGAAAGCGCGGCTAGTGTGCGACTTTCTGCGCCGGAGCCGGCATCATTTCAGATTGCCCTTGGGGCGCCGCCCCCTCCGTTTCAGGCATGACCACCACGGTAGCAGTCATGCCGCTGGCCAATGGCAGGCCATTTGGCACAGCGTCAAAATCAATCCTCACCGGAATACGCTGCGCCAGACGAATCCACTGATAGTTCGCCTTCACAGCCAAAAGATCCGCCCGTCCCAAAGGGTTGTCGACATCAGCAATGCCACGGGCAATTGAAGCCACCTTCCCAGTCAGCATTGGCCCGCCAGCCATCAGATAGATCTGAACGGGCGCTCCCACGGGAATGTCGAACAGCTTGGTTTCCTCGAAATAGGCTTCGATACGCAAACTGCCAGCATCCACAATAGCCACCGATTCCGTGCCCTCCGTGGCATAATCACCGGCGTTCAGGTTGATATTTGTAATCCAGCCATCCGCCTTGGCCCTGGCCTCAGTCCATTGCAGTTGCAGACGGGCAGCGGCCAGTTGAGCCACGGCTTGCTGATATTCCCCCTCGGCAGCAGCAGCAGCCAGACGCGCATCTTCCTGCGCCTGCTCTGTCACTGCGAGTTCACTCAAATTGCGCATGCGGTCATAGATGGACAGTTTCATCTGCCAGTTCGCCTGCGTGGCGGCCACGCGCGCCTCCGCCTGCTGAACAGCCAACTGGAACGGTTCCTGCACAATGGTGAAGAGCACATCGCCCTTCCGCACGAACTCGTTCTCCCGCACATTCACAGAATCAATTTGCCCTGAAACTTGCGGCGCCATCCTGATGACATTCGCCACCACGCGCCCATCGCGGGTCCATGGGGAATAGAAATAATATTGCCACAGCAACCAGCCACACCAGACCGCGCTGGCCAGAAGCACCAGCGTGGCGAAGACCCGCACCACCGACATTCTGTCCATTTCAAACCCCACTCATTGCAAGGGCACAAACATGAACAGCAGGCTGAAGATGACCCCCACCAGACAGGCCTGCACCAAGGACTTGTGCCAGAAATATCTGTAAAGGCCGAGATGTGACAAGGCCAAATCGACGAGCAGATAAATGACAAGGCTTGCGAGAAAATAGAAAAAGATGGCCGGGAAATAAACTCCGGCGATTGAGACCTCGCGAAGCATGAGATTCAGCGCCCCTTTTCCTCAATCCAGAAGTCGCGCGGCAAGACAGGCGCGTATTCTTTTTTGGCATAATGTCTCGGCACATTCTCCGCAATGGGCTTCCATCAAAACACAGCCTCGTGTCAGAGCCCCATGATCGCGCCCCCATTGTGAAATGAAAATGGGATATGGGGCGCCCCATATCCCATCATCTCATCTCGAACCGAACAGTGCGCAAACACAGATACGGAAAGGCTCAAGCCCCCTACCCCGCAATATGCCGAACCTCATTGAGCAGGAAATTGCCGACACGCTTGCTGCGATTACGCATGGCCAGAATTGGCGAATTGTCCACGAAATAGGTGTGCAGAATAGAATCGCGGCTGCGCACTTCCGGCCCCAGCCTGTCTACCGAGTGCCACGTATCCTGCCCCACAGCAAAGGCATAGCCGGTATTGGGCGAGAAGGACATGCGCTGCACCATCTCGAAATGCCCATCCTCCGCCTGCCGGTCAAAACGCGTCCCTACATGGGTGATGCTTTCATCTTCCGGCAGATAGAACTGAATGGTGATTCCCTTCCAGCGCGTATCCGTGTGGGGGGGAATTTCATAACCCGCCACATCCCGCGTCAGCATGGGCACCGGAAACATGCCCACATTCATGAAATCCGGCCCGAAACGACGCTCCAGCCCCGGTGCGAGGCGGCGCATGAAAACCTGCTTCACAGGTTCCGAGCGCAGCACCTTGCCCACCAGCGCCCAGACATCCCGCTTCTCAAGCGGCAAATGACGCATATATTCTGGATAAAGATCAATCTTGATGCGGGTGGAGGAGCCATCCTCCTGCACATTCACATTATTCCTGCCCTTGAGGGCACGATATTCCCGCGCTTCCGGCATGGCGTCCCGCATCCGGGCGTAGAGATCTTCTGGAAAAATCCCCTCCAGCTCCAGATGCCAGAAGGGCTTCTCCACCAGCGGTGCGCGCTCAACGGCCTTGACCACATGGTCGATCACCCGCTCGACAATTTGTTCCATCGCCGACATGCCACGTTCCGTTTTTGTTTTTACACTCCTCAAGCCCGGCAGCCGCACAGCAAGCTGGCCAAGACTCGTCAAAAACGCATGATATCACTTGCTGTGGCAACCAAAATTGCTCAAACGCAAATAAGAACCGCTTTTAATTGCAAAGAAGAGCGCATCTATGCCCCGTGCAATGCCAGAAGGCGGACAGCCGCATCCATCTCCACGCGACGTGCTTCACGACGAGCGGAGGCCAGTTCGTCCTCCCCCCATTGCTCTCTGTTCCAGTCTTCATCGACATGAGCGGCAGCCCAGGCCTCATCCGCATTCAACCGCCCCTGGGCGACAGCCAGCGCAATGAGGGCGGAGCCTGTCAGCGTAGTCATGGAATGAATCGCGGCCAATGGAAGGGCTGCCTCAGGTACCAAACCGCGCACCACCTCAAGAGCATCTTCCGGCTGGGCAACATGCATTACGCCCTCCGCCAGAAAGAAGCGCGCCCCATGCTGCTCACGCAGCCAATCCAACACCGCATCCCAGTGGCTGGCCTGCCGCTCCACCAGCGCCTGTGGGCTATCGGTGCGGTAGAACAGCATGTCCGTTCCCGCATATCGCACCACTTCATCGCGCACCGCGCCTGCTTCAGGCCCCACCCGATCCAGCGCCACATTCACCAGCCGGGTCAGCGGCATGGTGGAAGGATCGATCTGCTCTTTCTGCGCAGCCCATTCTTCAGCCATGGCTTCAGCCAGCGCGCGGGTGGGCACTTGCAAAACCGCGCGCGCCGGTGTGCGCACCGGCCGACCATCCAGAAGAATGGAATATCCGGCCGCTGATGCTCCAGCCTCATCCGGCTGGCCGACACTCACCGCCTTGTAAAACCGTTTCGGCAACGACGGACGCTGCGCAGCCCGCGCACGCGCAATTGGATCTTCAGGTGAACCACCTTGTTCCAGTTCTTCCAACAGGTCGCGCATTGTGTCAGCCCTCCATGCCGGCAGGGCGCAGCGTTTGTGCGGCGAGTTGCGCCAATGCGTCCGGCACTTCCGTAAAATGATTCACCAAAATCTGTGCGCCAGCCTGGTTCAGTTCCTGTACCGGGTGATACCCCCAGGAAACCCCGAGAGCCCCCGCTCCCGCCGCGCGGGCCATGGCCATATCGAAGGCCGTATCACCCACCACAATGGTTTCTTCCGGGCGCGCCCCCATTTCCTGCATGGCCTGCAACACCATGGCCGGATGCGGCTTCGAGGGAGCATCATCCGCCGTCTGCACCGTATCAAACCAGCCGACCATATCGTGAGCGGCTAAAACCCGGTCCACCCCACGGCGGGCCTTGCCTGTCACCATGCCCAGCAGCACATCCTCACGCGCCCGCAATCCTTCCAGAACCTGCCGGGCACCGGGAAACATCGGCTCCGGCGGGTTAATGTCGCGCAGGCGCATAAAGGCGGTGCGATAGCCCTCGGCCATATCCTCAACCGGATAGCTCGCATCACCCTCGGCCAGATCGGTAAATGCCTCGACCAGCGAAAGCCCGACAATCGACAGCAATCGCTCACGCGAAGGCGGCGTAAGGCCGTGCATGGCGTGAGCATCCAACATGGCGGAGACGATCAAGTGCTGGCTGTCCACCAATGTGCCATCACAATCGAACAACACCAGAAGGGGGCCAGGGGAAGAAACAGGACTCATTTCTTGCTCATGGTCTGGGCGGCCACATCATACATCCAGCGCTCGCCCGAGGGATCGACAAACTCAATATCCTTGAAACCGCGACGCTCGCACTGGCGCGTAAAAGGCCCGGCAATGATGAGTTCAGCCGTGGCCGCAGCCGGAAAACCAAAGCGCATGACGAGCCGGGTATCCTCCTCGCCAGACGTGCCAACGGTCAACTCCAGCCCGTTGCCTGTCAGGCTCTCTTCCGTCTCCTTCGCGAAAGCGCGGCGCTCTTCAGCGGTGACGACGGGAGCCGGCTCTTCCGCCGGTGCAACTTCACCTGTGGCCGGTTCAGTAGCGGCCTCAGGCTTGACGTCGGGAGCCGGCGCCATCTCTTGCGGAGTTCCACTCTGCTGCTCAGGCACAACAGGTGCTGGCTCTACAGGAGGGGCCGCCTCTTCAGAAGTGACGGCCGGTGCAGATGCGGGTGGCGATGAAGGAGTGGCGAGCCCCCACCACACCACGCCACCAGCAATCAGGGCAACGCATGTGCCCGCGAGTCCGACAAGAAGACGCGACGCCCCCCCGCCCCGCAGCCTGTAACCACATATATCGCATTGCGCGGCCCCCTGCTGCACAGGCGCACCACAAGCCGGGCAAATGCCGGGGTCTGTTTCATCCTGTTGCATCGCCATTGCTGGTTCCTCACGCTTTCGGCCCAACATGGACTGTGCCCATAGCAGAATTCAGACTGCAACCATGAATGGGCACAACCCATCAGCAGTACCGCAGGATATCCCCCTCGTTTATCCGCCGAAATCGAGCGGTGGCGGCGGTGCGGCCAGCTCCGGCGTGAGGCTGTCAAACTGCTGCTGGATCTGCTGCTCATTCAGCTCCACATGGTCGGATTTGTAGTGTGTCACAATCTTCGGAAAGAGAATGATGAGTCCCACCATCAGAATCTGAATGAACACGAAGGGCACGGCCCCCCAATAGATCTGCCCTGTTGTGACAGGCTCCATGCGCTTGCCCGTCACCTTGTCGATATAGGGCACCTTCGCTGCAACAGAGCGCAGGAAGAACAGCGCAAAACCGAAGGGCGGGTGCATGAAGGAAGTCTGCATATTCATGGCCAGCATGACGCCAAACCAGATCAGATCAATCCCCATTTTGTCCGCCGCCGGCCCCAGCAGCGGAATAATGATGAAGGCCAGCTCGAAATAATCCAGGAAGAAGGCCAGCACGAACACCAGCAGGTTCACGGTGATGAGGAAGCCCGCTTCACCGCCCGGCAATGAAACCAGCAGTTCCTCCACCCAGATATGCCCATCCACCCCATAGAAGGTCAGCGAGAAGACCCGCGCCCCCAGCAGGATGAACAGGACGAAAGCAGAGAGCTTCGCGGTGGAATAGGTAGCCTGCTGCAACAGATTGAATTTCAGTCGCCCGCGCACAAGGGCCAGAAGCAGAGCGCCGGCCGCCCCCATGGCACCACCTTCAGTTGGTGTGGCGACACCAATGAAAATGGTACCCAGCACCAGGAAGATCAGCGCCAGCGGGGGCACCATCACAAACACCACCTGCTCGGCCAGCCGCGACAACAGATTGAGTCGGAACAGGCGATTGATAACCGCGAAGATGAAGGCCAGCCCCACCACAAGCGCCATGGCCAGCACGGTATAATCCACGCCGAACTTCACCTGCGTATCACTCATCACCCACACTGCAACGGCAATGGTTGCCGCCAGCAGGATAAAGAGAGACGGCGTGATAAGCCGGGCGACGCCGCTCATGAAGAAGAACAGCAGCACAAAGGCTGCGATGCCCCACAGCGGCGCATTGAGTGCTTCAGGCAACAGCCCCTCGGTGAGCACCGGCAAGGAACCCAGCGCAATCAGAACCGCAAGCCCGGCTGCGCTCAGCACTCCGAGAATACGTGGCGCGATGCGACCTTCATCTTCATCACGCAGGGTTTGTGCATCTTCCGGCAGGCCCGGCGCAGCGGCGGGGTAAAAGACCGAAACAATGAAGATATAAGTCGCATACAGCCCGGTCAGCATCAGCCCCGGAATGAACGCGCCCGCATACATATCACCCACCGAACGATTGAGCTGATCCGCCATCACGATCAGCACCAGCGAAGGCGGCATGATCTGCGCCAATGTGCCGGAAGCCGCAATCACCCCTGTCGCGACACGCCGATCATAGCCATAGCGCAACATGATCGGCAGGGAGATAAGCCCCATCGAAATGACGGAAGCCGCCACGACACCCGTGGTCGCCGCCAGCAGGGCCCCCACGAAAATCACAGCATAGGCAAGACCGCCGCGAATGGAGCCGAACAGCTGGCCAATCGTATCCAGCAGATCCTCCGCCATTCCCGAGCGCTCAAGAATGAGGCCCATGAAAGTGAAGAAGGGCACCGCCAGAAGCACTTCATTATTCATGGTGCCATAGACGCGCCCCGGCATGGCCTGAAAGAAATCCGGCCGGAACAACCCCAGCCAGATGCCGATGGCCCCGAAAATGAGGCCATTCGCCGCCAGCGAGAAGGCGACCGGATAGCCCAGCAGCAGGAACACAACCAGCGCCGCAAACATGATGGGCGCCATATTGTGGATGAACCAGCCCTTGAAGCCGGGCTCCGCAGCCAGTGCCATATCAGGCAGAAAGGCGACCAGCGCCACGGCAAGGGTCATCACCAGCGCCATACGGGGAGCCGGCGCCCGGCGCATGAGAGAGATCATTGTCACGGTCGTCCTCTCAGCGCTGTGCGGAAGCGCCATCGCTTCCACTCTCGGTTGCAGCCCCGCTATGGGGGCCATCCACCGCAGCTCCCATCAACCTCTCCGCCTCCACATCCAGCGCAGGCTCGCCGCCCTCCGGCCCTCGCGGATCTTCCATATGACCAGTGATGACGGCCACGCGCTTGATCAGTTCAGAGAAGGTTTGCAGCGTTAGCAGGAGAAAGCCGACAGGAATAAGCAACTTGGCCGGCCATTGCGGCAACCCGCCCACATTCAGGGATTGCTCATTAATATCCCAGGAGGTGATGAAGAAGGGCACCGAGGTCCACAGGATCAGCAGGGAGAAAGGCAGCAGGAAAAAGAGATGGCCGAAAATATCAATGCCATCACGGGTGCGCTTGCTGAAATGGCTGTTCAGAATATCAATGCGGATGTGCTCATTGTCCCGCAATGTCCACGAGGCGCAGAGCAGGAAAACGGCCGAAAACAGCACCCATTGCAGTTCCAGCCAGCTATTGGAGCTGACATCGAACAGCTTGCGCACAATAGCATTGATAGCCGAAACGAAAATGGCGACCAGAATGAGCCAGGCCGAGAGTTTGCCGATGCGGGCATTGAGGGCATCAATACCGCGCGCCAACGCGATCAGGGGTTTCATCAAACCTTATTTCCCTTGGGCGTCCCGCAAACAGCAACCATATTCATGCACGCCATGCCCAGCCGAAAAACCGATTGGGCAAAGTGCAAAACCGGCCTGCCATTCACCTTGCCCCTGACTTTGCCACAGCAAGGTGCGCCACGTTCAGGACAAGGGGAAACATGCAGCCCGGAGCAGACTCATCAAGCCATTCGCATCAGCGCCTTGTTCAGGCTGCACCATAGGCAAAGACGAGCGTTCTTCAAGAGTTTGAGCGGGCTTCGCCTCTGATTTCCATGCAGAGCAGCCCCACAATCTCGTTAGGGCCGCCTGCGGAGCCCTCAAATCCAGCCGACCTTAGGGTTGCGTCGCACCCACCTTCCGCCATGGCGGGGAGCCGATCAGGGCCGGTCCGAATGAAAAGTCAGCCTGCGCCCCGTTCCAGCGCAACCACACGCCGCGCCCCGCAGCGGGCGCATCATGCAGACACCACACCTGAAGATCCGCACCCTGTTGCGGCAGCAGAAAGCCCATGGGGCGAAAAGGCGCATCTTCCGGCAGCTGATCTTTCGCAGGTGGCGGAAGCTTGCACAACGATACGGAGGCATCAGGCACAGTCTGCGGCGTCACCAGATTCCAGCGCCCGGAAGCTTTTGAGTAAAAGCGCAAGCGACCCAGAACCGGCACGCCCTTCTCGACCTGACGTTCACTCAGGCCCAGAAGCGGAGCGCCCTCATCATCCAGCCACAGGGCCAGTTCGATCACATCTTCCCAGCCCCCTCCGCGCTGGCGTGTGATGCGCAGAAAATCATGCCCGGCATCATGCAGCACATTCACGGCCAGCGCTTCTGGCAGCCCCTCCGCAGCCTGCGGCAACTCATAGGAAGGAACGGCAATGGGCTGGGCCAGCTTCAGTTCCTCATACAGATCCACCACATCTTCCGCCCGCACCGGGCTTGAAAGAAGGATCGCAAGAAACAGGAGCAACCCGGCGCACAGGCAGCCTGTGCGCCGGATCAAGAAACGCCACCTAAAATGCCGCACAAGCTGCATCCCTCAGCCCTCCGGGGCCTCCAGAATGGGGTCATACTGGCTGGCGTCAAAACCCAGAACGGCAAAGGATTGCGCCATATGAGGCGGCAGCGGCGCAGAAACGTCGATCATGCCTTCGCCACGAGGGTGGGGAATGACGATGCGCCGGGCCAACAGATGTAGCTTATTCTGCAAGCCGCCCGGCAGTTCCCAGTTCTCAATGTTGAAATATTTCGGGTCACCCAGAATCGGATGGCCAATATGCGCCAGATGCGCGCGCAACTGGTGGGTGCGGCCCGTCACCGGCTTCAGCGACAGCCAGCTCATTTTCTGGGCGGCCTGATCCACCACGGCATAATAGGTGATGGCGTGGCTGGCATCGTCCTCCCCATGGCGGGCGACGCGCATCCGCTCCTCGCCTTCGTCCCGCGCCAGATAGGTGGAGATACGCCCCTGCCGGGGCTTGGGCACATGCGGCACCACAGCCCAATATACCTTGCGCGCCGCCCGAGAGCGGAAGCTCTTGGCCAGAGTGGAAGCGGCAAGACGGGTCTTGGCGATCAGCAGGCACCCACAGGTGTCCTTGTCGATGCGATGAACAAGGCGCGGGCGCTGTCCGTCCTTGTCGCGCATGGTCTCAAGCAGCTTGTCGACATGACGATAAGTGCCGGAGCCCCCTTGCACGGCTAGGCCGAAGGGCTTGTTCAGCACCATTACATCCTTGTCTTCATACAGGATGAGTGATCGCAGAAAAGCCAGATCCTCACTCTCGCCCCGGCTGCCCCGCAACATGCCGGGGGCCTGGCCAGCGCCCCCCTTGCCAGAGGCACCTGCCCCGACCGCCGCACCCTTGCCGGCCGAGGCATTGCTTTCAACCTCTCCCCCCAGCGGCGGAATGCGCACACTCTGCCCGCTCTCCAGCCGGGTGGAGGTCTTGATCCGCCCACCATCCACACGCACCTGTCCGGTGCGCGCCAGCTTCTGTAGATGGCCAAAAGACAGATCCGGATAATGCAGCTTGAACCAACGATCCAGGCGCATGCCCGTCTCGTCTTCAGCCACCGTCTTCAACTCGACCGCCATGAGCGGAACATCCTCGTGCGAGAAATTCAGATTTTGCCAGAGCAATAGAGCATGAGGGCCGCCACGTCACGCCGCAGAAAGACTTTCCCGCCCTGCCCTGTGCTCATGCCCCGCCGACCAGCCCCCGCATAAGGGCGAGAGCCAGGAAAATAGCCAGCAATGACAACACCACGGAACCGACCAGATAAGCCAGAGCAACGCCCACATCACCTCTTTCAAAGAGGAACAGCGTATCCAGAGAAAACGTGGAAAAGGTGGTGTAGCCCCCCAGCAGTCCGGTCGTGAGAAACAACCGCGCATCCTGATGCCAGCCTGCCCCTTCCAGCAGACTGGCCCGAAAAGCGAAATAACCCACAGCCAGCCCCATGAGAAAGCTACCCGTGATATTCACGAACATGGTAGCGGCGGGAAAATTCGCTCCCACAAGACGCGGCAGCCACATACCAACCATATGCCGCAGCATACCGCCGAAACCCGCCCCCATGAAAACAACGAGATAACTCACAGGCACCTCTTTGAGCTGGGGTGGAACAGGAGCAGGCCGCCCCTGCACCCTGCTATTGCATGTCTGCGCCTTGCAGTCTCACACCGGCGGCCTGCACCTTCTCACGCAGTTTTTCATAGGTTTGCAGGAGAGGTGAGCCGATACGGCTGATATGATTACCATCGCTATAGAGAAACTTCCCATCCTTCACCGCATAACAGCGCTTCTCATCACAGAAGAGATCCGCCAGCGAGACGAATGAAGTTCCGTCATCTGCGGCCTTCTTCACCTGTTTCTCAAAGGTGAAATTGGCGCGCAAATTCTGCACCAGCCCTTCAGCCCGAGGAACCGAGAAACAGAAAGAGCTGTCACGCCCGGCATATTCATTGCGCAGCACGCATTCCACCGGGTCTCGCTCGAACTCAGGCCCCTGCCCAACCACCAGCACATTGGCCCCATAGCTGCGCAGCTTGGCGATGGTCTGCTCCAGCGCCCATGCAAAGGCCGCGCGACTTCCATCCGCACTGGGGGCTTCACTGCCCGGCAGATCGGCCGAAACCAAAGCCACATTCCGCTGGGAGAATTGCGTCCACAAAGACCACCGCCCCACAAGGATGACGAGGCGCGGCCGCGCTTTCTCCACCTGCTGCATCACTGCATTATTGAAGATCGCGCACCCTTCGCCCTGCTCTTCCCGCACTACCGGGCGCACTCCGATCAAAGGTGGACAACCCGCATATGTCAGCAGGCGAACCGTCAGCCCATCTTCCGCGATCAGTTCCGACAAGCCGCGGAAAGATGATGCCGCATGGGAATCTCCCCACACCAGAACATCGAAATGCGTGGTGCCGGCATCCGGCCCCAGCGAGCAACTGCGGCCTCCCGCGTTGAAGATGTGCTTCGGATCATCCTTGCAACGGCCAGGCTCCTCCGGGATCAGACGGCGCGCCAAAAGGGCATTCGCCTCCCGACCAAAGGGAGAAAGCGGCCAGACGATACCCTCGGCCCGCTCCATGGCGCGCGCGCCTGTGAAAGTAAGCGCAATCAGGCCCGCCGCACAGGCGAAACGCAGGGAGCGGCGCCCCAGAAACATCGCCGGTTTGCGCAGCGGCATTTCCACATAACGCCACGACACATACGAAAGCACAACAGCCGCAGCCAGTAGAAGGCCGGCTTCCAGATCGCTCGGCGCGCGCCCCTTATAGACATAGGCCATGGCCAGAAGGGGCCAGTGCCACAGATAGAGCGAATAGGACATGCGCCCCACCTGCACCACACCCTTGAGGCTGAGCAGGCGGCCCACGGCCAGATCAGAAGCACAACCACCGGCATAGATAACAAGCGCCGTGCCCAGCACCGGAGGCAGAGCCGCAACACCCGGAAACGGCGTACTGCGCGCATAGATGAACACCGGCGCCAGAATGGCCAAAAGCCCGATGCCCCCCAGAAGGGAGGCCACGCGCCGCCCCGCCTTCGGCAGCGGTGCAATGGCCACAAGCCCGCCGACCAGAAATTCCCATACGCGGGAAGTCAGCAGATAAAAGGCGCGCCGCGCATCTTCCCCCAGCTCCATCTGGGCGTGAATAAGTGATGCCAGCCCGATCAACACCAGCGCGCTCACAGTCACCCAGCGCGGCGTGAACCGCGCCAGCAGGAACAGCACCAGCGGAAATACGATGTAAAACTGTTCTTCAATCGCCAGAGACCACAGATGCAGCAGCGGCATGGTTTCCGCCGTGGGGGCGAAATAGGATTGCAACTGCATGAAATGGATATTGGCGTAGAATAATACAGCCGGCCCCAAAGAAGCGGCATATTCTTCCATCTGCGCCGGAAGCAGCAGGAAAAAAGCGGCCAGCGTTGTGGTGGCCAGCACAACGAACAAGACCGGCAAAATGCGCCTCACGCGCCGATCATAAAAATCCACCAGCGAGAAGCGCCCCTCCAGCATCTCCCGATAGATGATGGAGGTGATGAGATAGCCTGAGATAACGAAGAAAACATCCACGCCAATGAAGCCGCCCGAAAAAGGGGCAAACCCGGCGTGAAACAGCAGCACGCTACCGACAGCGATGGCCCGCAGGCCGTCAATGTCAGGCCTGTAGGCCAGACTCATTCGCATTCCCCTGATGGCTCTGGTGCCGATAGACCCTTCTGGCGCATACGGCAGCGTGCACAGCAATAGCCGTGCTCTGGCGACACGGCAATGCCCGCCAGAGCGTTCCGCCAGCCCTGAGGCTCCACAGAAGAGGCCGCTTCAGAAGGCCTTGTGAGTGATGATGGTATGTGTATCCCGAATGCCGGGAATAACCTGCAACTTCTGGTTCACGAACTGGCCGATATCCGTGCCCGGCTCCACATAGAATTTCACCAGCAGGTCATAATCACCCGCAGTGGAATAGATTTCCGAAGCAATTTCCGCATCGGCAATCATGTCCGCCACTTCATAAGCCTTGCCGAGCTGACACTTGATCTGGACAAAGAAAGGGATCACGACACTCTCCTAACGATCAGCGCGCAGGGTGAACAAATGCACCCGTCCGCGCAAGAGCCTGCCGGGCAAGAGCTCTTTTCAGCCCGCGAGCAAGCATCGGCGGCGGCCCGGCGCAGAACATGGCCTTGCCGCTTCACCCATGCCATAACATGCTGAACATGAGAACATTCTACAGGCCCATCTGCGTGCCTGTCGTGAACTGCAAGATGAAGGAACGCATTCGTGTCTGCATCTGCCGCCCCTATCGCCCTCACCATTGCCGGTTCCGATTCCAGCGGAGGGGCAGGCATTCAGGCCGACCTGAAAACCTTTTCCGCCCTTGGCGTTTATGGCGCCAGCGTCATCACAGCCCTCACGGCACAAAACACGCTGGGTGTCACGGCCATTCATGATGTGCCAGATGCTTTCATCGCCGCACAGATGGATGCCGTCTTTACTGATCTGGATGTGAAGGCCGTGAAGATAGGAATGCTTTCACGCCCGGACGCCATTCGCGCCGTGGAATCAGGGCTGGCCCGCCACAAGGCACACACCGTGGTGCTGGACCCTGTAATGGTGGCGGCCTCCGGCGCAAAACTGTTGACAGATGATGCCGTGGCCACGCTGAAAGCGCATCTGCTACCCCGCGCCACCCTGCTCACCCCGAATCTGCCGGAAGCCGCGGCCCTGTTGGCTTGCGATCCTGCGACGACCGAAGCCGAAATGACCCGCCAGGGTGAAGCCCTCATGAAGCTTGGCCCGGAAGCCGTGCTGATGAAGGGAGGGCATGGTGAAGGCGCCGAGAGCGTGGATATTCTCATCAGCTCTAGTGGCCTCACCCGCCTGCCCGCACCACGACATGCCACCCGCAATACGCATGGCACCGGCTGCACCCTGTCTTCAGCCATTGCCACAGGGCTGGCGCGGGGCCTGGCGCTGGAAGAGGCCGTGGCGCAAGCCAAGGCCTATATCAATGGTGCAATCGCGGTGGCCGATACGCTGCATATCGGCCATGGGCATGGCCCGGTTCACCATTTTCATGCCCTCTGGCCCCTGCTCGCATCCCCTCGGTAAAGCTCTGGCCAAGCCCCGCCATGTCCGGTAAAGCGAACGCTTGTCCGGTGAAAGGTTCAGTATCATGGCAGCAAAAGACCGCGGTGGAAGCACGCTGGAAACCGGAGCGCAGGTTCTGGCCGGGCAACTGGGCAAAACCATTCAGCGGCTGCGCAAGGCGTATAACCTCTCCCTCGCAGAGCTGGCCGAGCAATCCGGCGTGGCCAAATCCATCATCAGCCAGATCGAGCGGAACGAAACCAACCCCACCCTCGCCACCATCTGGCGGCTCTCCCAGGCGCTGGACATGTCCGTCGAACGAGTTCTGGCCTCCGGCGATGATACGCCCTTCATCGAGAAGATCACCCGCCCGGAAACCCCCATGCTCGTCTCCGAAGACGGGCGCATGCGGCTCTCCATCATCGGCTGGATCAAGACGGTCGAATGGCTGCAATATTATGACCTGCATGCAGATCCCGGAGGAGAGCTGGATTCCGAAGGCCACCAGCGCGGCTCGGTCGAATGCCTCACCGTTCTTTCCGGCGCGCTGGATGTCGAGATCGGCGACCAGACGGAAACCGTGAAGGCCGGCGAAACCCTGCGCTATCGTTGTGACCAGCGCCATATTCTGCGCAATAACGGCACCGAGCCGGCCCATGCCTTCATGGTGTGCCTGCTGAAAGCCGCCGTTCTGGATTGAACCCATGTGAAACGGGGCGAGCGCATCGCACCTGCCCCGTTTCAAGCCATGTTCAAAACAAAACCCGCCCTCAATGATGATGGTCACCGCCAAGGAAGCGGGTCTCGAACAGATCAATATCCTTAATCAGCTTACGCGCGGCATCATCCGGCAACTGTCGGGCGCGGGCGAGACGGAAGATCTCCTCCCGCTCAGCCGTTATGGCAGCTTTCAGCAAGGCGGCGCGGGCAAGACGCGCACGGGCGCTGTCTTCCACATCCCCTCCGCTGATCGTCTTTTCCTCCAGCCGGTTCCGGTAAAAATCCAGAATCTGGAGGCTTTGGCGGGTCCAGATATCCTCATCAATCGTGTCCTGAACACTCATGATGCTGTTTTCGATGGCCCGGATCGCCGCCTCTGCTGAAAGCACCTGTGCGCGATCGATACGCGCCTCCCTGTCCCCGCCCTCATCCAGTTGCAGCTTTGGAAGCAGCACAGGCAACGCGACGCTGGCCGCCACGAGCGAAACGAGAATGACACCCGCCGCCAGCAAAATGGCCAGATCACGTGCTGGGAAGGGCGAACCATCCGGCAGCAGGAATGGCAGGGTCATGATACCTGCCAACGTAATGGTACCCCGCGCGCCCGCCAAAGTGAGTACGGCTGTCATACGCCAGGTTTGCCACGCCTTGGCCTGCCCGCGCCGGCGCGCATTCGCCAGCGTCAGCAGCAGCGAGATCTTCACCCAGATGAAACGGGCCAGCGCCAGAACGGCCGTAATGGCCACCACATAGAAAATGATCCATAGCGGATCGCGATGGCCGGTTGCCTGTACGATTTCGGCCGAGCTGGAAATGAGCCGCGGAAGTTGCTCACCCAACAGAATGAAGGTTGCGCCGCTGGCCGTAAAGTAGATGGCATCCCACACCGCCTTGCGATGAATGCGGGTGATGGCCAGATCGCGGTCCGCATGTTCAGCCACGCTCATGGTAATGCCGGAGGCCACGGCTGCCAGGATGCCCGAGGCATGGATATGCTCGGCAATCATGTAGGCCACAAAGGGAATGAGAATGCTGGTAAGGATCTGCGCGCCGGTATTATGACCCAGCCGACGCGTAATCATGCTCTTGCTGAAATTGATGACCAGCGTGGTGGCGACACCGGCCACAATGCCGGCAATGGCCAACCAGGCAAATGTTTCCGAGGCATCCACCAGGGAAAAAGCGCCTGTCAGCACGGCAGCCACGGCAAACTTCATGGCCACCAGACCTGACGCATCATTCAACAGGGATTCCCCCTCCAGAATGTGCATGATCTTCTTTGGTACCGGGGTTTTGGAGGCAATGGCCGAAACCGCCACCGGATCTGTCGGCGAAACAATGGCTGCCAGCGCGAAGGCCACACCCAGCGGCATGGACGGGATCATCCAGTTGATGAACAAGCCGGCCCCCAGCACGGTGCAGATCACCAGTCCCAGCGCAAGGGAAACGATGATGGCCTTGTCCTTCAGCAACTCCTCATTGGGAATGCGCCAGCCATCCAGAAACAGCAGGGGAGGAATGAAGAGCAGGAAGAAAAGATGCGGTTCCAGCTCAATGGTATAGGGCGTTGTCAGGCTGATGAGGACACCCAGCACCGTCTGAATGAGCGGTGCCGGCACGGCAAAAGGAATAAGACGCTCAATAATCGTGCCGACCACGATGGCGGCCAGAACGATGAGCGCGAGGGTCAAGGTCTCCATCGGTACCCACATCATGTTGATAAAAAGCTTTTCGCGCAAAAGTCCCCCGCGCGAAAAGCTTCAGATCTTCACACAGAAGCAGAACCGGGCTTCTCTCTCAACTCACACATCCGCATAGCCGGTATAAAAGTACATCCGGCACAAAACCGTGGCAAAGCTGCCGCAGGCACGCGAACATGGACGTGAACGCTGCCGGATGCGTCTTCATGCGGGCTAACGATCTCAGCTTGTCGCACGCCCCCTGCTCTCCGCACGGGCGGCCTCCACAGCGGCGCGATACGCCTCGATCCGCGCCTTCAAACCCGGTCGCGCGGCAGAGCGCACCAATGCCGCCAGATCCGTGTCGGATGCCTTGTCATCCAGCGCGCCGCGCAACTGAGCGAAAGTTGCCATCTCAACGACGAGGGGGCCCATCTGTGTCCACAGGGCCTCATCCTCAGGTGCGGCCCCCTCCGGTAACAGAGCGGTCGCCAACCCGCAGGCCATGGCATCCGTAGCTTTCAGCATCTGCCCCTGTGAAACCGCAAGAATGGCCTTGTCCGCGCCAATCCGTGTGGCCAACCGCCTTGTGCCCAGCACCAGACCGAACCGCGCGCCGGGAAAGGTCATGCTCGCCTCGTGAGCCAGCAGACGATGGTCACAGGCCACCATGAGATCAGCCCCTGCCCCTGTCACCCGGCCCTGTCCGATGGCGATGGTTCGCCGGGGCAGACGCCACAAGGCATCCAGCAACATTTCAATGCGGACCATGCGCGCCAGAAGCGAGGCGTCGGTTTCATTGGCCAGATCAGACAGATCGAAGCCGGAACAGAAATGCCGCCCCTGCCCCCGCAGCACCAGTGTGTGAATGTCCGGGTTCCGGCTCACATCCTCCAGCATGGGCAGCATGGCTTCCACCATGGCGCTGGAGAGCGCATTGCCTCGGGCCGGGCGATTGAGCGTCACCACCGCAAAGCCTTCCGAAACCTGAAGCAGGCAGGGCGGAGCAACAGATTCAGCATATGTGTTCATCTGGCCTCACACCTCCAGAAGTGCACGGATCTGTGCCGATCGGTCCCACAGATTGGGCGTCATCTCGGCGGAATAACCGGAAACGAAGGCTTTGGCGGCTCCGGTTTCCCGGTCAAACACATGGCGATGGATTGCGCCAATATTGCCCCCATAAACATGGATGCTGATGGAAGACCGATCATCAAAGGCGTTACTGACAGCATGAATATCGCCAATGGAGGGGGACACCATGGCCACCTCGCCGGCGCGCAGCAATTCCACCTCGCCGTTCGGCTTCATCTGCCCATTCTCATGAACATAGTTCAGCGCCCGCTCTGCGCCCCGCAACACACCCACCAGCCCCCAGACTGTATGGTCATGCACCGGGGTCTCCTGCCCCGGCCCCCAGACAAAGCTGACGACACAGAAGCGCTCATAAGGGTCAGAATGCAGCAGATATTGCTGGTAGAATTGCGGATGAGGCTGGGCGAAGCGCTCCGGCAACCAGTCATCCTGCGCCACCAGGCGAGCCAGCAGGGCTTCCCCCTCACGCAGAATATCAGGCTCGCGGTTGGTGCGTTCCACGAGGCGGGTCATCTCCACGACGAAATTGCGCAGAGGTGCGACCGGATCGCCAATCAACGTGCCGGAAGCTCCATTCCCTGCCCCCGCCATCACCGAAGAAGATGTGCCACGGGCCATCACACGACCTCCTCTCGGTCTGCGGCTACAGCGCTCGCATCTGTGACATGGGCGCGCAACTCAGCCTCATGCTCGTTCAGAGCAGGAGAACGGGTATCGACCGGCACTGGCGCACCATTGATCCAGACCGGGCACCCCACTGTACGAGAGCTGGTGCCGCCCGGCATTTCCATAGGCTGAACCAGTCCCAGATAATCGGCCTGCGGGTCCGAGAGCGCAGAGGCATAATCATTGATGGGGGCACAGGGCACACCTGCGTCAGCGAAACGGGCTAGCCACTCTGCGGCATCCGCCATAGCGAATTTTTCTTCCAGAAGAGCCTTCAGCTCCGTCTGATGGCTGGCACGCAGTGTATTTGTGGTGAAGCGAGGATCATCCAACAACTCACGCACCCCCGTCACATCGCACACGGTCTCCCACAGCCGGTTATTGCCAGCCGCAAGGGCAAACCAGCCATCACGCGCACGAAAAGCCTCATAGGGCGCATTGCGCGGATGGGCCGAACCCAGCTTGCGGGGGTTATGCCCGGTGCCGAAATATTCACTGGTCTGCAACGCGCCGATCGCCAGCGTGGTGGAAAACATCGGCACATCAATATGCCCGCCCGGACCACCGGAACGGACCCGCGTGAGCATGGCCGAGATGCTGAAGGCCGCATAAAGCCCGGCTGTAAAGTCAGACACGGGCACCCCACATTTCACCGGCGCGCCACCCGCCTCACCTGTCACCCCCATCACGCCGCCGGCAGCCTGAATGGTGAGGTCAAACCCACCCTCACGGGCGCGCGGGCCACTCTGCCCATAGGCCGAGATGGAGCAATAGACCAGAGACGGCTTGTGCTCTCGCGCCCAGCTCCAACCGAGCCCCAGGCGCTCCATCACGCCAGGCCGGTTATTCTCCACCAGCACATCGGATTCCAGCACCAGCGCGCGGGCGATGTCCCGGTCTGCCGGGTCTTTCAGATCCAGAACGATCGACTTTTTGCCCCGGTTGAGCGAGGCGAAATTCTCGGAAAAGCCCCCGCGAATGGGCGGCCATGCGCGCAGGCCATCGCCGGCGGCCGGCTCGATCTTGATGACATCGGCCCCGTAATCCGCCAGCAACATGCCGCAGAAAGGCCCCGCAGCCACCTGGCAAAATTCCACCACGCGCACACCGCGCAGAAGATCTGAAGAATGCAGTGTGGAACTATCGAGCATGAGCTTTCCCTCTGTTTGTCTTGCTTGTTCTGTTCAGTATCTGACGGAAGCCTCAGGGCAGAAGAAAACAGGCCCTGCCTTCAGTTTACGCAGGGCATCTGGCTATCACCTGTTACGGCCTTCCTGCCCGCGCCGCCCTGCCCGCGCCCACTTGCCCGCGCCCACTTGCCTGCCCATCTCCGGCAATGGCCTGCTCCACCTCGGCTGCGGCGCGCATTACCTCCCTGCCCAGCGCCTTGAAACGGGCAGACTTGACCCGTTCCGATGGCCCGGAAAGACCGATAGCGGCCATGACCTTGCCGGACGGATCACGAATGACAGCCGCCACACCACAGACGCTCTCACGATATTCGCCACGATTTTCAGCAAAGCCCTGATCGCGAATGCGCGCCATCTCCCGAAGGAAGTCGTCCGGCACCACAATGCCCTTGGGGCTGTGGCGCTCCAGCCGCGTGGACAGATCATTCAGGCGGGCATCGCTCAGCGCGCTCAGCATGGCCTTTCCAGTGGCCACACAATAGGCTGGCGCACGACCGCCCGTCTGGCTGTAGGCCCGTACAGGCTGAGGGCTATCGATCTTGTGCAGATAGACGACCTCATCATTATCCAGAATCGAAAGATGCACCGTCTCCTGACAACGCAGCAGCAGGCTTTCCATGGCCGGGGTTGCCAGAGCTGGCAAATCAAGATTGGAGAACATGGCCACGCCCAGTTCCCACAAGCGGATGGAAGCCTGATAGGTGCCCGCATCGCCATTGCGCTGCACATAGCCCAGCTCAGTCAGGGCCTGTAGCAAGCGATGGGCATTACTCTTGCCGATCTCAAGCTGTGCCGCCAGTTCAGATACACCCAGCGCGCGGTCGCTATAGGCCAACGCCTCAAGCACAGCCATGCCTTTCACGAGCGTATTGTTCACAATGCCTCCACTTTCATCTCCCGACGCTTCCCCGCCTACCCCTCGCAAGAGCCCCCAAGGACATCAGGCCACACCCTCAACAAAGAGGGTTTCTTCACGGATCTTGCGGGCCAGCAGGCGGGCCTCCTCGGCCTCAGCCTTCAGGCGCTCCACCTCTTCAGATGTGCGGCGTGCAAGGTTGCAGTAATCGAGCTTCCATTCGGCGCTCTCGCTCCAGCGCAAGGGAGATTGCAGCGTGGTGCGCGGGCCCGGAGCGCTTTCCAGAAGGCGCAAGGCCCATTCCAGGGTTTCGGACTGACTTTGCGGATCATGCGGACGACCGGCCCCATTACCGAGCGGAAAATCCGAGAACATCAGGCGTGGAACACCGCAATATTCAACAATATCCTTGGCACACCCCATGATGACGGTGGCGATGCCATGGGCTTCCAGATGGCGCGCAATCAGGCTCAGTGTCTGGTGGCAGATGGGGCAATTGGGAATGAGCAGAGCCACATCCACCCCATCTTCCTGGCATCGGGCCAGAATATCCGGCGCATCCACCTTGATGGTGTGCTGCTGGCTGCGATTGGTGGGCGCACCATGAAAACGTGACGCCAGCGCACCGATCCGTCCCTGCTCCACTGCGGCACGCAGAGCGGCCATGGGGTACCAGCTCCGGGCATCTTCCATGCTGGTATGAATACGGTCGATCCCGACATGAGAGATGCGCAGATCATGCTCTCCAGCCGCATCGCCGGAATAGACCTTGTAGAACTTGGCAGCGGAATTGTAGGGCGCGCCCGGCCCTTGCGGCCCCTTGTCCGGCTGGTAGGGCGCCGCCGTGGTGATGAAGGTGAGACGGCTGAGCGCCAAAGGCTTTTGCAGTGCCTGGAAAGGCACATCAATATAATGCGCCCAGACATAGGGATTGTCATAGCCAAGCCCGAGATACCATTCACGCGTCCGCTGCATATAAGAAACGGGCCGGTCATATTCTGGCGCGAAGCCTATTCTGCTCTCTGTTTCAGACGACATTCTTCCACCCTAGCTGATCCGGGCAGACAGCCGACTGCATGCGCTGGCGGAACATTTCCGTCGCGTTCTGAAGTCACCCTGTCTGATTGATGAAGTTCGTATCAGCTCCGCGCAGACCTCATGGGGGGAGATATGAACCACCCCATCAGCAGCCATATGCGCGAGCTAACACCTAGTTTTGCCGAAACCGCTTCAAACCGTGGTGGAGAGTGCGCTTTAGAGATGAACCCATCCTGCCGGATCTCGTCATTTTTTCCTCCCATATGCCATTTCGCTTATTGTTCTATTATATGGAATGCCTATTCCATAATTTACTATTGGGATGAATGCTGGTCAACACGCTGTTTCATGCCCTGCATATGTGCATTCCAGTCGCCCAGCCACGAGCAGACCGGCCCCGCCAACACCATTGGCAGACCAGGCAAGGCAAAACATTGTCTGGAATAAACGGAGCCGCGCATGGCTAATGCGTTGCGCAGCCTGTGCGTGAGAACGGCGCGCTCTCTGGAAACAACATGAACGTCGTTCAGGTTTTGCGCGAGACAGCGTTTCTACAACAGCCCGAGAGCCATCAACTCCCGCCGCATATCTTCCGGCATATCATTGAGGCCGGATGCTGCGCCTTCCAGATCCAGCGGGGCCTCGGCAGCCTTGAGATAGCGCCAGCCTTGAAACGGACGTGAGGGGCGCGGGCGCACGCGCACCACCTCTGGTTCCAGCACCAAGGCGCAACGGCGCACTCCCTCTCCATCAACGAAGGGGCGAATATCCTGCAATTTTTGCCGGGCGGCCACCTCCCCCTTGATTACCCAATAGAGCGAGCCCCCATCCAGCAATTCGGAAACACGGCTGGGCACCATGCGCGTGACATGGGCCTGCTCATAAGATCGCCCAGCCGCATCAGCCAGAGCCTTCTCATCACGAACCCAGCCTTCCAGCTCCTCAAGGGATGGAACGCCAACACACAGCTTTATCAAATGAAGCGCCATGGCTTCCTGATAACGCCCTGCACGACCAGAGGGAAGCCATACCCGCACGAGACATGGACACACTCCCCCAAGCATCGAAGCTGGGCGAAAATGGAACAGAAAGGGGAGAGGAAGAGTTGCGGCATCAAGAATGAGAGCGGAAACCCACCACCCCGAGACACTTCGGCAATTGGCTTGAAGTGCCTGCGGGGCTCTCAATCAAGGCGGCCCGTGCCGCAACAGACGAGCCAAACCTTCAGGACAGGTCCGGGCAAGGCTCAAGGCTTCGCCCGTGACAGGTCGGAGGCGTGGCCTCCGAGGATTACATCTCGCACCGGGGCCTCCCGGCGCGCAAATGACCTACTTCACATTCAGTGCGGAGGGATCAAACCCGCCGAAGAGATAAACGACAGCGACTCCCAGAAGGAATACGGTCAACGCAGTACGCGCAACACCCCAACAGGAGCGAGCTTGGGTCGGATTCATGATGCGATTCAGCAGCTCATTTCACGAAACGCCTGCCACCCCTTGCGGAGCAGCCCGGCACCTAAGCCGTTTAAGATTTTATCAACCCTGTGGCAAGAGGGGGCAGATTGCGGCCCCATTCCCCTCCTACTCCTGCCGCAATTGGGGAGTGCCCTTCTGATCCCGAACACCCCATTGATATTGCGTAACTTTTAGACACATTCAGTGAAAATAAACCATATAGCCCCATTCTCATCGCATCTTGCGACTGTGGATAGGGGGCGAAAATTCCCTACGAAAGAATGATGACACACAGCTTGGACACACCTGATTCGCCAACCCCATCCACTGCGGATTCCGCAAATGTGGAGCAAGCCATTCTGCAACTGGCTGCGGCCTGCCCGCCCGGCCGCACCCTTGCACCCATGGATGTGGCGCAAGCCGTAGCGCCCGGAGAAAACTGGCAGCATGTCCTGCCAGAAGTGCGCCGGGTGGCCGTGGCCATGGCGCAGGCCGGTCGCCTGCTGATTTACCGCAAGGGGAAGGTCATAGATCCAGCTCAGTTCCGCGGGGTTTACCGGCTCGGCCTGCCGCGAAACGACTGAACAGAAGCAACCGCGCCACCACACTCGGCGGCGCGGCCATTTCAAGGCGCGGGAAACAGGCTCTCCGTCTTGCCTGTGAGATAATAAACAACGAGCCCGACCCATTCCTTCACGCTAAAGTCCGTGAAATTCAGGCCGGTTGCAGCGCGAGAAAAAGGCGCATTCAACTGTTCGGCGCTCACAGTGCGATAATCCACCGGGAAAGCGAGAACGGGAAAGTCCACCGCACGGAAGCACCCCACCGCACGGGGCATATGAAAGGCGCTGGTGACGAGAATCCAGTTCTCACCGGGCTGCGGCTTCAGCACTTGTTTCGCAAACAGCGCATTCTCGGCCGTATTACGGGAATGCTCTTCCATTTCCACCCGCGCCGGATCAATCCCCACAAGGCGCAGTGCCTGGCGCGTCATCTTCGCCTCCACGCCTTCCCCGCTGGGCATCAGCGCGCCACTGCCACTCACAAAAGCCAGCCGCGCCTGTGGGTAACGCCGGGCCAGCGCCACAAACATGAGAAATCTCTCGCCACCTTCCGCATAAGAAGGCTGACCACGCGCCATGGCGATTTCCGGCAGTTCCGGGCCACCCAGCACGATAATGCCGGTAATGGGGCGTCCATCATCCTGAAAGGGCGGGAAACGCTCTTCCAGCGGCGAGAGAATATAATTGGACACGGGTGAAAAACCGAACACCAGAAGACCGGCGATTCCCAGCACCATCAGCGCCCGGCCACTTCTCCTCCAGCCAGCCACAAGCAGCAGAGCAGCCAGCACCACGCACAGCACAAGCGCATTGGAAGGGGCCGCGACAAACCAGAACAGCTTGGAGAGGGTGAAGAAAGAATCCATTCAGGGCACTCCCTGGAGGTTCAGAAAGGTTTCAGGCGCAAAAGTTCAGGCGTTCCACGGCGGAATGTCGCCCCGCGCCCAGCCATCTTTCGTTTCAGCCACATAATCCGCATAACGCCCGGCAGCGATAGCCGCGCGGGCTCCAGCCATGAGCTGCTGGTAATAATGCACATTGGCCCATGTCAGCAGCATGGAGCCCAGCATCTCACCACAACGAATGAGGTGGTGGATGTAAGCGCGGGAATAATCCCGCATGGCCGGGCAATCGCTGGTTTCATCCAGCGGGCGCGGATCATCTGCATGTCGAGCATTCTTCAGATTGATACGGCCAAAGCGGGTAAAAGCCAGCGCATGACGGCCGGAACGCGTGGGCATGACGCAATCGAACATGTCCACACCACGGGCAACCGCTTGCAACATATCATCCGGTGTGCCGACTCCCATCAGGTAACGGGGCTTGGATGTGGGCAAATGCGGCTCGACAGTCTCAATCATGTCGAGCATCACCTCCTGCGGCTCCCCCACAGCAAGGCCGCCGATGGAATATCCGGGAAAGTCCATATCCGCGAGCGCACGGGCAGATTCCACACGCAACGCCTTGGAGGCCCCGCCCTGTACAATGCCGAACAGGGCCCGCCCCTTCGGCTGCTTCTCAAAGGCACGCCTTGAACGTTCCGCCCACCGCAGGGAAAGACGCATGGCGCGCTCGGTCTCTTCATCCGAACAGGGCAGCTTCACGCATTCATCCAGCTGCATCTGGATATCCGCACCGAGCAGCCCCTGAATTTCAACGGAACGCTCAGGCGTCATCATATATGGCGCGCCATCCACATGAGAGCGGAAGGAGACCCCCTCCTCACTCATTTTCCGCAGGGAAGACAGCGACATCACCTGAAAGCCACCGGAATCGGTGAGGATCGGGCCATCCCAGCCCATGAAGCGATGCAGGCCACCAAGCTTCGCCACCCGCTCCGCACCGGGGCGCAGCATGAGATGGTAGGTGTTGCCCAGCACAACATCCGCACCCGTGGCCTTCACCTGATTGAAATAAAGCCCCTTCACCGTCGCAGCGGTGCCCACCGGCATGAAGGCCGGCGTGCGGATGCGTCCGCGCGGGGTCGAAACATGGCCGGTGCGGGCAGCCCCGTCCGTTGCTGTCAGGGTGAAGGAAAAAGTGTCAGGGTGCTGTGCGGTCTGGTCAGTCATGATCGGGCCGTTGTGGCAGAAGCAGGCAGGCATCGCCATAGGAATAGAAGCGGTAATTCTCGGCGATGGCATGGGCATAGGCGCGCTTCTGCACATCATGGCCGATAAGCGCGGCCACCAGCATCACCAGCGTGGAACGCGGCAGGTGGAAATTCGTCATCATCGCATCCACGGCCCGAAAGCGATAACCGGGCGTGATGAAGATATCCGTTTCACCCAGAAAGGGGTGAATGAGCCCCTCTTCATCTGCGGCACTCTCGATCAGGCGCGTGGGCGTGGAACCAACCGTGAAGATACGTCCGCCACATGCCTTTGCGGCATTCAGCCGGGCGGCGGCGTCTTCCGTTACCTCCCCCCATTCGGCATGCATGGCATGGCCGGCCGTATCTTCCGCCTTGACCGGCAGGAAGGTGCCCGGCCCCACATGCAAGGTCACGCGCACCACCTCCACGCCCTTGCCCTCCAGCGCGGCCATCAGGTTCGGCGTGAAATGCAGGCTGGCTGTGGGGGCCGCGACAGACCCATCCACCGCTGCGAAAAGGGTCTGATAATCGGTACGATCCTTTGCATCCTCAGCCCGGCGCGCGGCGATATAGGGCGGGATGGGCATATGGCCGACGCCGGCAATGGCCGCATCCAGATCCGCCCCGGCAAGGGCGAATGCCAGATCGACTTCCGCCTCCCGCTTGGCTTGCACCGTGGCTTCCAGCACCACGCCTCCAGCCCCTTCAAAACGAATGACATCGCCAGGCCGCAAGCGCTTGGCCGGCTTGGCGAAGGCTGTCCAGCTCCGTCCATCCCGACGCCTTACCAGCGTGGCTTCAATGCGCACGTCGCTACCGCCCTCCCGGCTGCGGATTCCGACGAGAGCTGCGGGAATGACACGCGTGTCATTCACCACCAGCACATCCCCCGCCTTCAGATAATGCGGCAGATCCCCCACATGTGCATCTTCCCGCTCCGGGCTCGCACCCGGACGCACCACCAGCAGACGGGCGGCCTCTCGCGGCTCCATGGGCCGCAGGGCAATCTGCTCGGGAGGCAGTTCGAAATCAAAGGCATCAACACGCATGGGTCCAACAATCGGCGCAAATACAGAAACAGTACAGATATTCAGAGAATGGCGATGGCGCCCCGCCACAACGCCCATGCCATAAGCCCCAGAACGACAAGGGCCAGCGCGGTAACCGCATAACCAATGGCGATAATCACGCCATCACGCTCCACCAGCCCAAGCCCCAGCACGCACACAGCAATGCCCGGCGGAATGTTTCCGAAGATGGGGATAGGCAGAAACGCCAGCACCAGCCCCAGCACAACCACCAGCACACCCACTCCCCGCCGCCCTGCGGCTCCGGAAACCTGCGGAAGACGCGGCCGGGACCAGTTCTCGAAGCGCTCGATATAGGGCCGCGAGGTATTCACGATCTTTTCCAGGACAGAACGTGAAAAGGTGCGCCGGGATATGATCTCCGGCAGCCACACTTCCTGCCGGCCCAACGCCATCTGCAAGCCGATGAGCGCAAGAATGATACCGCAAATCACCGGAAGGCCTGGCGGCATGGGAATGCAGTTGGGAATGCCGAAAATCAGCAGAAGGATGCCAAAGGCACGGTTGCGCAGCGCATTCACCAGATCACCAACCGCCACCTTGTCCCCCTCCGTGGCGACGAGGACAGCAGCGAGCAATTCAGATGTGCGGGGTGTGCGGTGGTCCAAAACGGCCTCGTGGGCGAATGATGACCTTCCTCAAGGTCACCCCCTAATAACACCGGAAAAGCGGCAGCGTCAGGGCTTATATTAAGGAAGTGCGCCCACGTCCATGCACATGCGGAACATATCGTCCGAACAATCTGGCCCGAAGCATGATAGCAACATGCGCGCCCGTCCGGCCTGCAACCTGCGGGCGTTTCCAGGCACGCATGCGCCATGATCATTCATGCAGAGCCCGCACCGCTGCTCGCCTTCAATGCAGCGTGTACAAGCCGTCCACAGCGCGCATTTCAGCGGGCTTGATGAGCCCGCAATGCGCCACCCGCACCGAATGCAACCGCCCTTCAATCTCCCTGGTCCAGAAGCTGAGGAACTTGTTCAGCTCTGGAAATTCCGGGCATTTGTCATAGTCCTGCCAGAGATAGCTCTGCAACAGAGAGGGGTGATCCGGCAGATGATAGAGAATTTCTGCCGTGGCCAGCACAAAGCCTTCCCACTGCCGGGCAAAATCACGCGAAACCGTCTCTCGCGGCGGAACGATTGATGCCATGGTGACACCTCCATCTCTGGCTAAGCTAATATTTGACCTCTCACATCGGGCAAAACGGTTCTTTTCACGCACCTCGGGAACACATGCAGATCTTGCTTGCTCCGCATGATGACTTCAGGGAAAAGCCCTGAGGCTTGCCCCGAGGCTCACGGCCAGTATCCGCACAACCACTCCGCGGCGCCAAGCCTGAAAAATGTGTTTCCATTGCAAAAACAAAGAGCTGTCAGCCATACGAGCAGACTGCTGACAAAATCCGCCGCATCTGAATTTCAGGATTTACGGCCCTGAACCATGGCTTCCGATTGCTTTCGCCAAGCGCCTTTACGGCGGCTTTTTGGCACTCGAGAGCAAAGAGTGCCAAAAAAATCATGGCAGCCCCTTGCAGGCTGCGGGGCTGGCTCCTAGATCGGCCCTAAGCCGGGTTTTACAGCCCGGTGCCTCGAAAATCAGCAAAGCAACTGGAGATTTTCCCCGATGGGTTTCCGTCCTCTGCATGATCGCGTTGTCGTCAAGCGCCTCGACGCTGAGCAGAAGTCCGCCGGCGGTATCATTATTCCCGATACCGCGAAGGAAAAGCCCCAGCAGGGCGAAGTCGTTTCCGTGGGTCCCGGCGCGCGCAACGAAAAGGGCGAACTCGTGGCCCTTGACGTGAAGGCTGGCGACAAGGTGCTGTTCGGCAAATGGTCCGGCACCGAAGTGAAGATTGACGGGCAGGATCTGCTCATCATGAAGGAAAGCGACATCCTCGGCGTGCTCTGAGGCTCAGCTCTTCAAGCACAATTCCCCGGCCTGACGGCCACCTGCCCCTCCGCACGATGGCGGAATGGGGCATGACCCAGACATTTATGCTTTCAAGGAGCAAGGCACATGGCTGCCAAGGACGTGAAATTCTCCGTTGAAGCCCGCGACAAGGTTCTGCGTGGCGTCGACATCCTCGCCAACGCCGTGAAGGTGACGCTCGGCCCCAAGGGTCGCAACGTGGTTCTGGAGCGCTCTTTCGGCGCGCCGCGCATCACCAAGGACGGCGTGTCCGTGGCGAAGGAAATCGAGCTGGAAGATCGCTTCGAGAATCTCGGCGCCCAGCTCGTGCGTGAAGTGGCCTCCAAGACCAATGATCTGGCTGGCGACGGCACCACCACCGCCACTGTTCTGGCGCAGGCCATCGTGAAGGAAGGCGCCAAGGCGGTTGCCGCCGGCATGAACCCGATGGATCTGAAGCGCGGCATCGATATCGCCGTGGATCTCGTGGTGAAGGATCTGGCCGCCAAGTCCAAGAAGATCACCTCCAATGAGGAGATCGCGCAGGTTGGCACCATCTCCGCCAATGGCGACGTTGAAGTCGGCAGCTTCCTTGCCGAAGCCATGCAGAAGGTTGGCAACGAGGGTGTCATCACCGTCGAGGAAGCCAAGACCGCCGAGACCGAGCTGGATGTCGTGGAAGGCATGCAGTTCGACCGTGGCTATCTCTCCCCCTACTTCGTCACCAACTCCGAAAAGATGCGGGTTGAGTTCGAAGATCCCTACATTCTCATCAATGAGAAGAAGCTCGGCAATTTGCAGGAGATCCTGCCGCTGCTCGAGGCTGTGGTGCAGTCCGGCAAGCCGCTGCTCATCATTGCTGAAGATGTGGAAGGCGAGGCTCTGGCCACGCTGGTGGTCAACAAGCTGCGTGGTGGCCTGAAGGTTGCGGCCGTGAAGGCCCCCGGCTTTGGTGATCGTCGCAAGGCCATGTTGCAGGATATCGCCATCCTTACCGGCGGCCAGGTCATCTCCGAAGACCTCGGCATCAAGCTGGAAGGCGTCACGCTGGACCAGCTCGGCCGCGCCAAGAAGGTGGTGATCGAGAAGGAAGACACCACCATCGTTGACGGTGTTGGCTCCAAGGAAGAGATCAACGCCCGCGTGGCCCAGATCAAGGCGCAGATCGAGGAAACCTCCTCTGATTATGACCGCGAGAAGCTTCAGGAGCGTCTCGCCAAGCTCGCCGGCGGTGTGGCTGTCGTGCGCGTTGGTGGTGCAACCGAAGTCGAAGTGAAGGAAAAGAAGGATCGCGTGGACGATGCCCTGAACGCCACCCGCGCTGCGGTGGAAGAAGGCATTGTGCCCGGCGGCGGTACCGCCCTGCTGCGCGCCCTGAAGGTTCTGGAAGCTGTCGAAGTCGCGAATGCCGACCAGAAGACCGGCGTCGAGATCGTGCGCCGCGCGCTTCAGGCTCCGGCCCGCCAGATCGCCTCCAACGCAGGTGATGACGGTTCGCTCGTGGTCGGCAAGGTGCTGGAAGCAGCTGAATATGACTTCGGCTACAACGCCCAGACCGGCGAGTTCGTGGACATGATCAAGGCTGGCGTGCTTGATCCCACCAAGGTGGTGCGCACCGCCCTTCAGGACGCGGCTTCCGTGGCTGGCCTGCTCATCACCACAGAAGCTCTGGTCGCAGAACTGCCCAAGGCTGAAGGCGCTGCTGCGCCGGCCATGCCCGGCGGCATGGGTGGTATGGGCGGCATGGGTGGCATGGGCTTCTGAGCCCGGCCCGAATACCGCGCCACAGGGCACGCTCCATACAGGGCACAGCCTGAGGCCCGAACTCAAGACCCTGACGGCCGGACCTCGTGTCCGGCCGTTTTCATGTCGGCCAGGAACAAAACATGCGGAGGCGGCTCCGCCGTGTTTTTGCCACTCTGCCGTGATTATTGAACGGATCAGAAGGGTGGCAAATCTGCCCTCAACCTTCTCCCTCTCCAGAGGCGCACCCTTTATTCCTGCGCCGGCCTGAGGGACTTTCCCATCTTTTGACCGGAAAAACCCGTCCTGCGCTCGCATTTCCGCGCGGCGGGCTTATGCTCCTGTCACGCTCTTCCATTGGAAAACAGAAATAGTGCCGAAACGCCCCACCAAGCGCCCCATCAAACCCACATCTGCTCGCCCGGCCCGCAGCCGCGCGGCCCGCAAGCGCACGGCCGCAGAATTCGATCAGGTGCAGAAGGCGCTTGTCATCGCCCCCCATGCCACGGGCGAAATGCCAACCAAGAAACAGATCCTGTCCTTCATTGCCGCCAATGGCGGTGATGTCGGCAAACGCGAAATTGCCCGTGCCTTTGGCCTTTCCGGCGCTCAGAAAATGGAATTGAAGGCAGTGCTGCGCGAACTGGCCGATGATGGCACGGTGGATCGCCGCCGCCGCAAACTGCATGTGCCCGGCGCCCTGCCCGGCGTGGTGCTGGCCGACATTTCCAGCCGCGATTCGGATGGCGAACTGATCGCCACCCCGCTGGAATGGGATACGGAAGAACATGGCGAGCCGCCGCGCATTCTGGTGCGCGTGCCGCGCAGTTCCGGCCGCACGCCCCGCCGCTCCGTCACGCCCGGCCTGTCAGACCGTGTTCTCTTGCGCATTATTGAAGAGCCGATAGACGGTGAAGGCCTGCATGTCGGCCGTGTCATCAAGGTTCTGGAAAAAGCCCGTCGGCAGATTCTTGGCATTTTCCGCGCTCTGCCGGAAGGAGGCGGACGCATCGTTCCTGTCGAGAAAAAATCCGCCGGGCGCGAGCTTCAGGTGCCGGCGGGTGCGGAAGAAGGCGCGGCGGATGGCGATCTCGTCACCGTGGAAATGCTGCGACAGCGCGTGTTCGGCCTGCCCATGGCCCGCGTGAAGGAGAAGCTCGGTTCCCTGAACAACGAAAAGGCTGTGAGCCTGATCGCCCTGCATTCGCATGGCATTCCCCATGTCTTTCCAGAAGCTGTGCTGAAAGAGGCTGAGGCGGCCTCCCATGCCACGCTGAAAGGTCGGGAAGACTGGCGCAAGTTACCTCTTCTCACCATTGATCCGCCTGACGCCAAGGATCATGACGATGCCGTTCATGCCGTAGAGGATACGGACCCGGATAATCCCGGCGGCTTTATCGTCTCCGTCGCCATCGCCGATGTGGCCGCCTATGTGCGCCCCGGCACCGCGCTGGACCGTGAAGCCCTGATGCGCGGCAATTCAGTCTACTTCCCGGATCGCGTCGTACCCATGCTGCCAGAGCGCATCTCGAATGATCTGTGCTCCCTGCGCCCGCTGGAAGACAGGCCAGCCATGGCCGTGCGCATGGTGATTGGCGCGAATGGGCGCAAGCGCAGCCACAGCTTCCACCGTATCATGATGCGTTCTGCCGCGCGGCTGGCCTATGCTCAGGCGCAAGACGCCATTGAAGGCCGTACGGATGACATCACAGTCCCTCTTCTCGAAACGGTGCTGAAGCCGCTTTACGCCGCTTATGCCGCAGTGAAGGCCGCGCGGGATGCGCGTGGCCCGCTGGAACTGAACCTGCCCGAACGCAAAATTCTGCTGAAGGCAGATGGCACGGTAGACCGCGTGGTGGTGCCACAGCGTCTTGATGCGCACCGGCTGATCGAGGAATTCATGATCCTCGCCAATGTGGCGACCGCGGAAATGCTGGAGAGCAAGCGCACTCCGCTGGTTTACCGCGTGCATGACGCCCCCTCGCTGGAGAAGCTTTCCGCCCTGCGCGATTTCCTCAAAACCATTGATATCGCCATTCCGCGTATGGATGCGGTGCGCCCCAGCCACTTCAACCACATTCTCCACAAGGTGGAGGGGGTGGATGTGGAGCCGCTGGTGAATCAGGTCATTCTGCGCAGCCAGTGTCAGGCGGAATATTCGGCTGACAATTACGGGCACTTCGGCCTGAATTTGCGCCGCTACGCACACTTCACCTCTCCCATCCGCCGTTATGCGGACCTGATCGCCCACCGCGCGCTGATCCGTGCCCTGGATCTGGGCAGGGATGGCCTGCCGGAAGAAGCCACGCCGGAAACGCTGGGCGAAGTTGCTGCTGCCATTTCGGTGACAGAGCGTCGCGCCATGGCCGCCGAACGCGAGACAGTGGACAGGCTGATTGCCCATCATCTTGTCGATCAGGTGGGAGCCACCTTCAACGGACGCATTTCCGGCGCCACCCGCGCGGGCCTGTTCATCTCTCTGGATGAGACCGGGGCCGATGGCTTCATCCCGGCGGCGACTCTGGGGGCGGATTATTACCGCTATGATGAGGCTCGACAGGCGCTTGTGGGGGCTCGCACCGGCGAGATGCACCGCATTGGCGACACTGTTGAGGTTCGCCTTGTGGAAGCTGCCCCCGTGGCCGGCGCCTTGCGCTTTGAGTTGCTTTCCGCCGGCACCCGCGTGAAGGGTTCCAAAGCTCGCCCCTCAGGCCGCAACACCGGCAAGATCGGGCGCACGCCCGGACGCAGCGGAAAAGTTGGAAAGAAACGCTAGATATATTTTCTGCTTTCTTTTCAGAAAACTGGCCAGCCAGTCATCCCCACCATTCAGCCAACGCATCATAACCGCCATATAACCGCCATGACTGATCTCCACGCCCGCCTCAACGCCGACGAGCGCAATCAGAACTCCAGCTATATTCGCCCCCGTGATGCGGCGACCCTGATTCTGATTGACCACTCCGGCAAGAAGCCGCGCATTCTCATGGGCCGCCGTCATCCGGACATGAAGTTTCTGCCCGGCCTTTATGTGTTCCCCGGCGGCCGGCTGGAGACCTATGATAAATCCATGCCGGTTTATGGCGTGCTGGATGCCGATAGCGAACGCCGCCTGATGAGCCAGGTGCAGCGCCCCACGGCCGTGCGGGCCCGCGGGTTGGCGGCCGCTGCTATTCGCGAGCTGTATGAGGAAACCGGCCTGCTGATTGGCAGCAAAGAGCTGGGATGCCCGCAAGCGCCTTGTGAAGACTGGAAGCCGTTTCAGGAACATGGCGTTTTCCCCGATCTTGGCTCTCTCAGCTTTGTAGCCCGCGCCATCACCCCGCCGCGGCGTCCAAAACGTTTCGATACCCGTTTTTTCGCGGCAGATGCCCGCACCATCTGCGGCGAGGTGCCCGGCATGGTGGGGCCAGACAGTGAATTCGTGGATTTGCGCTGGTTGACCTTTGCGGAAACCGAGGCCATGGAACTACCCACCGTGACTCGCGTCGTCATTGAAGAGCTGGCCGCTCGACTTGAAGCCGGTTTTCATGCCCGCCTGCCGGTGCCCTCCTACGCCATGCGGCATGGCCGCTTCGTGCGGACTCTGCTGGACTGAACAGAAACCCAACCTCATGCACGCGCCACACCCGCCGCTCGCCCCCATGAGCCGGACGGCTTCCATTGCCGCCGCCATATCCGCCATCACCGTGGTGGGAGTCGGGCTCAGCCTTTCCATTCCCCTACTGGCGCTGGAAATGGAGGCACGGGGCATTTCCAGCACGATGATTGGCATCAATACGGCGGTTTCGGGCATAGCCACCATTGTGGTGGCCCCCTTTATTCCCCGCCTTGTTCGCAGCATTGGCGCACGCGGGCTCCTGATTCTCGGGACAATTGTTACCGCTGCCAGCCTACTGGCCTTCAAGGCTATCCCCAGTTTTCCGCTCTGGTTCCCCCTGCGCTTCATCTTTGGTGCTGCGCTGTGCGTGCTGTTTGTTGTCAGCGAATTCTGGATCAACGCCGTTGCACCACCAGAGCGACGGGGCTTCATCATGGGCATTTATGCTACGGCCCTCTCCGTCGGTGCGGCGGCGGGGCCAGCCCTGCTCAGCTATCTGGGCTCGGAGGGGTGGACGCCTTATGTGGCCGGGGCAGCGGTACTGCTGGCAGGTGCCATTCCCATCATTCTGGCCAACGGCATGGCTCCTTCCATTGCCGACACCAGCCAGCATGGGGTTTTCACCTTTCTGCGGCGCTCTCCCACCGCGCTCATTGCCGCGCTGGTGTTTGGCGCGATTGAGACATCCGTGCTCAGTTTCCTGCCGGTTTATGGCATTCGCCTCGGCTTGCCGGAAACAAACGCCTCCCTGCTACTGACCGTGGCCGTGCTGGGCAATGTCGTGTTCCAGATTCCCCTCGGCCTTGTGAGTGACAAGGTGGATCGACGGCTCCTGCTGCTGTTCTGCTCCCTGTTGGGCGCCATGGGCTGCTTTGCCCTCACCCTTCTGGATGTGAACAGCTTCGCCTTCCTCGTCATGGTGTTTCTGGCCACGGGCATTGTTGGCTCCCTCTATACTGTCGGCCTGGCGCATATGGGCGCACGCTTCCATGGAGCGGATCTGGCGGCGGCCAATGCCGCCTTTGTGATGCTGTATTCCGTGGGGCTGATTATTGGCCCGCCTCTCGCGGGCGCAGGTATGGATGCCTATAACCCCTTCGGCTTTGCCTTCGTGATTGGCGGCGGGCTTGCAGCCTATGCCCTGCTGGTATTTGTACGCCTTCTCATGCGACGGGATGGCGCAGAAAGCTGAGCCACCTTTTCACGCGTCATTCCCAAGGGGGTGTGGATTACTCCTCTCCCCCTTGCACAAGTTGTTTTCCTCATTTAAGAACGCGCTTCTACAGAGGCCACGTGGCGGAGTGGTTACGCAGCGGACTGCAAATCCGTGTACTCCGGTTCGATTCCGGACGTGGCCTCCACTCTCCCTTGCAACGCTGAACACTCGGCTTTCCGTTTCAAGGGCGCTTATATAGTCAGGATAAAGCTCCAAAGGCATATCATGGTTGCTGTAAAATCACACAGCCCGGCCTTTTGACCTGACCCGCATCCGCACCATGACCATGCAACAACACGCACCACAATCTCAGCTGTGGTGTCACAAAGTGTCTTTCTTGCCCCCGGTCATTGACTTGCGGCACCCATGGCGGTTCAAGAGCGCAACCAAGCGGTGTGTGTTTTCCCGCGCCGCCGGAGATCGGCATGAACGCAAACCCAAATGATCCTGCTCAGAAAAAACCGGATGAGCAGGAAACGGTGACCCTGCTGCGACGCCTTCTGCTCTCTGATGGCAAGCGGCACTGGAAGGGCTACGCCCTCGCTTTCAGCTTCATGGGCACCATGGGTGCCTGTACGGCAGGGCTCGCCTATCTGATGAATGACGCGGTCAACGCCATTTTCGTCAATCCCACCGCCATGGCTGTGTGGGGTGTGGCGTTGGCGGTTATGGGCCTCTCCATCGTCAAGGGCATTTCAGCCTACGGGCAGAACATCACCATGGCCCGAGTTGGCAACCGCATTGTTGCCGACAATCAAAAGCGGGCTCTGGATCGGCTTCTGGAGCAGGATGTCTCCTACTTCTCGGCGCGCCATACGGCTGAAATCTTCATGCGCTTCAACACCGGCGCCAATGGTGCCCGAGGCGCTTTGGATCTGGTGATCTCCAGCATCGGACGCGACCTGCTCTCCCTCATCATGCTGGCCACGGTCGCGATTGCACAGGACCCGTTCCTGGCCTTTGTCGCGCTGGTCATCATGCCGGCGGCTGTATTGGGCACGCGAAAGCTCATCAAGAAGGCCAAGCAGATCTTCACCACCGGCTTTACGGCGGGCGTGAAGCTCTCCTCCATCGCGCTTGAGGTGTTTCAGGGCATCCGTACGGTGAAGGCTTATACGCTTGAGCCGCAGATGCGCGAGCGCAGCCATGCCTTCATTGATGAGGTGGAGTACAATACCAACCGGCTCGTGCGCACGCAGGCCAAATCTAGCCCGCTCATGGAAAGCCTCGGCGGCCTCGCCATTGGCGGCGTGTTGCTTTATGCCGGCTATAATGTCGTGGAAATGGACCGCTCCCCCGGCCAGTTCTTCTCTGTGCTGACGGCCCTGCTGCTGGCTTATGAACCGGCCAAGCGCCTTTCCCGTTTCCATGTGGAACTGGTGAGCCACCTGATTGGTGCCCGCATGCTGTTTGATCTGCTGGACTCCAAGGCCGCAGATGTGGATGAGCCCGGCACACCGGATCTGCCCCGCCCCCGTGGCCGGGTGGAGTTCCGTGATGTCGTGTTCGGCTACCGCCAGAATGAACCCGTCCTTCGCAAGCTCAACCTGATTGCCGAGCCTGGGCAGACAACTGCGTTGGTCGGCCAGTCTGGCGGCGGCAAGAGCACGATCATCAATCTGATCGAACGCTTTTACGACCCTCAGGAAGGCGCTGTGCTGTTCGATGATGTCGATACGCGCAGGGTCACTCGTAAATCCGTCCGCGACGCGGTGGCTCTGGTCAGTCAGGATGTCTACCTCTTCTCCGGCACCGTTCGCGAAAATATCGCCTTTGGCCGGCCCGGCGCGACAGAGGACGAAATCATGGCTGCCGCGCGCGCTGCCCATGCGCACAACTTCATCACCAGCTTTGCGGATGGGTATGACACGCGTGTGGGTGAGCATGGCACCCAGCTTTCAGGCGGGCAGCGCCAGCGTATCGCCATCGCACGGGCCTTCCTGAAGGATGCCCCCATTCTGCTGCTGGATGAAGCAACCGCCGCTCTCGACAGCGAGTCGGAAGCTGAGGTCCAGAAGGCGCTTCAGGTATTGCAGGCGTCGCGCACCACCATTGTCATCGCCCACCGCCTGCAAACGGTGGTTCGCGCAGACAAAATCTGTGTGGTGGAAGGCGGACGCGTGGTGGAAAGTGGACGCCACGAAGAGTTGCTGGAAATGCAGGGCCGCTATTATGGCTTCTACCATATCCAGTTTGCACACGACGAAGAGGCTGCGGCCTGAGCCGCGGCGCTCTGTTTGTCTCTCACTGTGGCGGGCCAGCTCTTCAACGGCCCGCCATAGTTTTTTCAGCCTGTGCATATCCTCGAAAAAGAACAAGGCTGCGCTTCACAAGTGAAAAAGTGCCTGCTATAGAAAACTTCTCAGCCGCAAGGCCTGTTCCCCGATAGCTCAGTTGGTAGAGCGTTCGACTGTTAATCGAATGGTCGCAGGTTCGAGTCCTGCTCGGGGAGCCACTTATTTCCAGATATCTTCGCAAATGAAAACAGAGGATCACCTCCTCTCTCGAAGGCGCACGCCCTTAGTCGCCTCTGGAACAAACATCTCGAACTCTCCATCTTTTTGCTATCCGGCAAAAAATTGCCTGAAACCCTCTTTTCACGCTTCACAAGCGAAAAGCTTCTTGCTATACGGACGACCTCGGTCGCAAGGCCTGTTCCCCGATAGCTCAGTTGGTAGAGCGTTCGACTGTTAATCGAATGGTCGCAGGTTCGAGTCCTGCTCGGGGAGCCACTTCTTGCTCCTATCCCCTCCAATAGAAAAACGCAGACGCAAAGCTAGGCATCCCATACGGTAGAAGCCTGTTATAAAGTCCGCTTTTGTTCAAAGGCTCCTCTGCCTCGCAGCAGCGATGCCCGTGCAAGGATGGAGTTGACCTGTCTTGCCGTTGAAAGCCGAAGATCTACGCTTCTCCGTTGCGCCTATGATGGACTGGACGGATAGAGGCTGCCGCGCATTCCACCGTGTCTTTTCACGCCATGCCCGCCTCTATACCGAAATGGTTACGGCACAAGCTGTGATCCATGGCGACAGGCAGCGCCTGATCGGCTTCAATGCCAATGAGCACCCCGTCGCCGTACAGCTTGGCGGCAGCGATCCTGCCCTGCTGGCACAAGCAGCCCGCATCTGTGCCGATTTCGGCTATGATGAGATCAACCTCAATGTCGGATGCCCGTCAGATCGGGTGCAGGGCGGCAATTTTGGTGCCTGCCTCATGCAACAGCCAGCTCTGGTCGGCGAATGCGTAGCGGCCATGAAAGCGGTCGTCTCCATTCCCGTCACAGTCAAATGCCGCATCGGCGTAGACGATCAGGACCCGGAAGAGGCTCTGGATACACTGGCGGATATTCTTGTTGCGGCGAATGTCGATGCTCTCATTGTCCACGCTCGAAAGGCCTGGCTCAAGGGCCTCTCCCCGCGCGAGAACCGAGATATTCCGCCGCTTGATTATAATCGCGTACGCCGACTAAAGGCTCGCCTCCCCCACATTCCCATCGCCCTGAATGGCGGCATTACATCCATCACGGCCGGGCTTGAAGCCAGTGAGGGCCTGGATGGCATGATGCTGGGCCGCGTCGCCTATCATCAGCCGGAATTGCTGCATGAGGTCGACCCGCGCCTTTACGGCACCCCGGCACCACAGCCCGACACGTTCGCCGCCCTGGAGGCATTTGAGCCCTATATCGCCGCCCATCTGGAAGCCGGCGGACGACTTTCAGACATCACCCGGCATATGCTGGGCCTGTTTGGCGGCAAGCGCGGCTCCCGCCTCTATCGTCGTCGGCTGGCCACAGAAGCCGTGCAGCGTGATGCCGGGCTCGACGTGTTGCATGCAGCCATAGATGAAGTGCGCACCCGGCTGGACAGGCCGGAAGCGGCCTGACCTGCCCGGATTTCAGTTTCCGGCCCGCCGCTTTCCCGATGGCAGGCGCGAGGCAGGCAAAGCCAGCAACGCCATGATAAGGCCAGCAAGGGTAAACGCCCCCTCCGGCCCAGCCCAACCGGCCAGCCAGGCCAATCCGATAGCTCCCACAGCCTGACCGATAAAGAAGGCCGTGGCGAACAGTGCGACAGCAGACCCCCTTGCTTCGGGCGCCAGTTCCGTCGCCAGAATCTGCAAGATGTTATGGATCATGTAGAAGGCGAAGCCGCCAAGGCAGAACAATGCGGCCACGCCTAGAAATGACGGCATGAAAGCCGCGACAACCAGCAAGACGCCGACTGAAAACGCGCCAATCCCCACCATCTGCCGCGCTCCCAGCGTACGCACCAGAAATTGCACTACCAGGCTGTAACAGGCCCCGCCAATGGCAAAAGCCGCCAGCACCAGCCCCGCTTCCGCAGCATCACCAATCTGATGCGAAACCATCAACGGCGCGACCAATGGAAAGGCCCCGAAGGTGAATGCCCCCTCAACGGCCACAACCGCATACACCTTTATGGAGAGCGGGTTGTGCATCACAATGCCGTAACGCTTCAGGGCTGCGCCGAAAGACACTGCCCCCTTCTGCTTGCCTTCCGTAATACCAAACATGGTGCATAAAGCCGCTGTACCGGCAATGCCCCCGGCCACCCAGAACACATCGCGCCAGCCCAGCCACTCGGCGATAAATCCAGCCGCCGTCGACCCGATGAGCTGCCCCATCACCAGGGCAAGCAATATACGGCTCAGCGCCAGTGGACGCTGATCGAACGGCACCCTGTCACCCACAGCAGCCAGCGCCACAGGAATGATGCCCCCTGCAAAAGCGCCGGAAAACACACGGATGGCCAGCAGCGCGGAATGATCCGGCGCCATGGCGGAAGCACACAGCCCCATGCAGAGCAGCACCAGATTCATACGGATAATACGCACCTTGCCCACAGCATCCCCAATCGGGCCGAAGACAAGCTGCATGGCGGCGTACGGCAGGGTAAAGGCTGTCGCCAGCAGCGCCACATCCTGCAAGGTGACGTTGAGATCCGACGCCATGATGTTCAGCATCGGGTCTACAGAACGCATGGAAAAGGCGCTCGCAAATGTTGCGAGGCTGAAGACCAGAAGAAAGGGCATGAAAACACTGGAAAAGAAGACACTACCTCATTCCTGAGCCCTGTTGACCATCCGGTCAAGAGGGCCCACAGCAGGGCTCATATGTGTCAAAGCTCAGGCCCCCGAAAAGGCCACCTGTCGCCCTCTCCCACCCTGTGAACCAATGCACCTGCACACTCTAAAGAGAGCATCGTTTCCCTGTCTGGCATCGCTATCATTGACAGGGGGATTATTTTTCATATTGTCTGCCTGTCGTCCGAGCTGTGTCGAATCCAAGCGCGCCGACCGACGACCACTCGTTTGCACCCGTACGGCACGGGACGTTCGATCAGCGGTGCGCAGCCGCATCCAAAAGATGCAATGTCATTTCCCGAACCCGGACTATTTTCTGAATTAGGCCTGAGCGAAAAAGTTCTGAAGGCCGTTGATGAGATGGGCTACACGAAGCCCACGCCCATTCAGGCTCAAGCCATTCCGCATGTGCTGGAACGGCGGGATGTGCTGGGTATTGCCCAGACTGGAACGGGCAAAACGGCCGCCTTTACTCTTCCCATGCTGACGCTGCTTGAGCAGGGCCGCGCGCGGGCACGTATGCCCCGCACCCTGATTCTCGAGCCAACCCGCGAGCTGGCTGCTCAGGTGGATGAGAATTTCACCAAATATGGCAAGAACCACAAACTGAATGTGGCTCTGCTGATTGGTGGTGTCTCATTTGGAGATCAGGATACCAAGCTGCTGCGCGGCGTGGATGTGCTCATCGCCACGCCCGGCCGCCTGCTCGATCATGTGGAACGTGGCCGCCTGCTGCTTTCCGGCATTGAGGTTCTCGTCATCGACGAGGCTGACCGTATGCTCGATATGGGCTTCATTCCCGATATCGAGCGCATCTGCAAGCTGGTGCCATTCACCCGGCAGACCCTGTTCTTCTCGGCCACCATGCCGCCGGAGATTCAGCGCCTGTCCGAGCAGTTTCTGTCCAACCCGGTGCGGGTTGAGGTCAGCAAGCCAGCCTCCACTGCCAACACGGTGACGCAGCTTCTCGTTGCCTCCCGCAAGGAGGATTACGAGAAGCGTGAGGTTCTGCGCAATCTCATCCGGCAGTGCGAGGGATTGCAAAACGGAATCATCTTCTGCAATCGCAAGCGTGATGTCAGCGTGCTGCTGCGCTCACTGCAAAAGCATGGCTTCAATGCCGTTGCCCTGCATGGCGATATGGATCAGCATTCCCGCCTGAAGGCGTTGGATGCCTTCCGCACGGGAGAGGCAACCCTTCTGGTGGCCTCTGATGTCGCCGCCCGTGGGCTGGATATTCCTGAGGTGAGCCACGTCTTCAATTACGACGTGCCCCACCATGCCGAGGATTATGTGCACCGCATTGGCCGCACCGGCCGCGCCGGACGCACGGGCACAGCCTACAGCATCACCACTCATGCGGATGAAAAGTCTCTCGCCGCCATTGAGAAGCTGATCGGCAACCCCATTCCCTGGCAGGGTGAGCCGCTGGGCGAGGCACCGCCCGCCAGCCAGCGCAAGGACAGCCGCACGCGTGGCAAGCGCAAGGTGGAAAAAGAACCGCGCGAAACCCGCAAAAGTGAACACAAGAGCGACAGCAAAAGCGAAGCGAAGTCTGAGAACAAGGCAGACCGCAAGGAACGCAGCCGTCGCCCGCAGCGCGAAGATGGGGGGGAACGCCCTGCTCGTCGGGAACGCAATCATTCGGCTAATGAACCGGCCGATATGTCCCACTTGCCCGCCTTCCTGCTGCGGCCTGTGCGGATAAAAGCAAGCTGAAAAAAAGCCCCTTCAATCGAAGGGGCTTTTTTATATCCGGGTCCGTCTTTGATGAACCGGCGCTCAGAACGCGCCAATGTTCATTCTGCATCAGCTTTCGGGCCAGCCTCACGCAACGCGGCCTTCATCTGCTGGCGAATTTCGGCCGCAGCATTGTTGGCCCGTTTGCGTGCCTCCCGGCCTTCTCGCCCTTCTTCCAGCGCGGTTACCACGCCATGCAGGGTCGCCAGATCCTGCTTGGTCAGGCCAAGGCGGTGAAAGATATTTCGGATATTGCGCGTGGTCGAAGGCTGCTTCTCGGCCGAACGGAAAAAGCCCGCCTCTTCCAGAGCCTTCTCCAGATGATCGAAAAACGCAAACAGATCCTGCTTGTCTGCGATGGGAGACTTGTCCGGTGGTGCAAAGGGCAGCGCCCCATTTGCGCCAGCCTTGAACCACTCATAGCCCGCTACAGCCACGCATGTCGCCAGGTTCAGTGAGGCGAAGGCCGGGTTAACCGGCAAGGTCAAAATAGCGTCGCACAGCGACACCTCTTCCGTGTAAAGGCCCGTGCGCTCGCGGCCAAACACCAGCGCCACCTCTTCACCCTCGGCCATACGATGATGCGTTTCCACTGCCGCCTCATCCGCCCCGACAACCGGCTTGGCCATGCCCCGCTCACGCGCCGTGGCGGCAAAGGCATATTTCACATCGGCCAGAGCGCTGCGCAAATCCGGGAACAGCTCCACACCTTCCAGCACGCGATCTGCACCGGCGCTGAAGGTCTGCGCCTTTTCGTTCGGCCAGCCTTCACGCGGGTTCACCAGACGCAAGCGCGCCAGGCCGAAATTGCCCATGGCGCGCGCCGCCGAACCAATATTCTGGCCAAGCTGGGGCTCTACAAGGATGACCACCGGCCCGCCGGCGATCCAGGGTTTCGTGCTGTCAGTTCCAGAACCAGGCATCAGACCTTCTCTTTCGCAGGCTATTTCGCATGTTGCGCAGCCGGCGTCGAGCCTTGGCTACACAGCCTCCCTGTGGGCGATGTTCCACAAAAGGTAAAACCCTGCTCCCACGTGGTGTGTTCTGGCCGGACAGACCCTTTGCCATGCCAAATTTATAGGCGAAAGGTTGAAGGTCGCGCTTTGCCGCTTGGGAAATACACCAAGGCAATGCTATAGCGGCCTCGCTCAGGAAAATGGCGCCGGCTCGGCCCTCGGGTCTGGCTGGCATCGGTTTCCGCATTGAAATCCACTGCGCTCAGCAAGCACCCGAAAGGTCGTCCACATGGCGAAGATCAAGGTGGCGAATCCGGTCGTCGAACTCGACGGCGACGAGATGACCCGGATCATCTGGCAGTACATCAAAGACAAGCTGATCCACCCCTATCTCGACATCGACCTCAAATATTATGATCTGTCGGTTGAGAGCCGTGACGCCACCAACGACCAGATCACGGTTGATGCGGCGGAAGCCATCAAGAAGTATGGCGTTGGCGTGAAGTGCGCCACCATCACCCCCGATGAAGCGCGCGTGAAGGAATTTAACCTCAAGGAAATGTGGCGGTCGCCCAACGGCACCATCCGCAACATCCTTGGTGGCGTGATCTTCCGCGAGCCCATCATCTGCAAGAATGTGCCGCGCCTCGTGCCGGGCTGGACCCAGCCCATCGTTGTTGGCCGTCACGCCTTCGGTGACCAGTATCGCTCCACCGATTTCAAGGTTCCCGGCAAGGGCAAGCTCACCATCTCCTTCGTGGGCGAAGATGGCACCAAGATCGAGAAGGAGGTCTACGACTTCCCCGGTTCCGGTGTGGCCATGGCCATGTACAACCTGGATGAATCCATCAAGGATTTCGCTCGGGCTTCGTTCAACTATGGCCTGATCCGGAATTTCCCGGTCTACCTTTCCACGAAGAACACCATCCTGAAGGCTTATGACGGCCGCTTCAAGGATATCTTCCAGGAAGTCTTCGACGCCGAGTTCAAGACCGAGTTCGACAAGCGCGGCCTGACCTATGAGCACCGCCTGATCGACGACATGGTCGCCTCCGCTCTCAAGTGGTCCGGCGGCTATGTGTGGGCCTGCAAGAACTACGATGGCGACGTGCAGTCCGACATCGTGGCGCAGGGCTTCGGCTCGCTCGGCCTGATGACCTCCGTGCTGATGACCCCCGATGGAAAGACGGTGGAAGCGGAAGCCGCCCACGGCACCGTGACCCGTCACTATCGTGAGCATCAGAAGGGCAAGGAAACCTCCACCAACTCCATCGCCTCCATCTTCGCCTGGACCCGTGGCCTCGCCCACCGCGCCAAGCTGGATGGCAATGAAGAGCTGGCCAAGTTCTCCAAGACCCTTGAGCAGGTGTGTGTGGATACGGTTGAGTCCGGCTTCATGACCAAGGATCTGGCCCTGCTCGTGGGTGCGGATCAGAAGTGGCTCTCCACCACCGGCTTCCTCGACAAGATTTCCGAGAACCTCGAAAAGGCGATGGCGGCGTGATGCTGCACCGGCTCGGTTGATCCGGGCCGGATGCCTGCCTTTTCAGAACAAGCTGAAACCAGCCATCGGCGTTCGCGCCGGTGGCTTTTTTTATAAGCGATCTCCCCCGCCTGATGCGGACTATTGGGGCGCTTCTGGCGGCTTTACCGGCAATGGCACATTTTCGTCCGGCGAAGCTGTCTTGCCCCGCGGCGCTGTCCGTTGGCCAGCTATCGGCTGTGCAGGATCTCTCGGATATGTCTTGAGCGCCCCCCCCTCAAGAGAGGCCGGAGATGGAACATGCTGCGCTGCCTGGGGCGTCTTGGCATGTTGCGTGGAAAAATCAGCTTCCGGCGCCGCGCGCGCCCCTTGCGGAAAGGTTCCCGGCAAACTGGAGGGAGGCTGCACTCCCACTTTTGCCAGCCTTTCCCGCAGCTCGGGATAGCGATGCATCAGGATACGCAGAGAATCCCCATCCACAGTCAGCAGATGCACTTTCGTCATGGCGCGTACAGCATCCAGACGGGAGCCATTATTCTGCTGGCCCGGAACAAAGCCAAACACATCTCCCGGCCCCACGCACACCGGGCCATCCAGTGTTTCAGCGTCCAGAAGCCCTTCCAGCACCACAAACAACTTTTGTGAAGCCTCACCGGGCAAGAGAATCTGCCGTCCCCGATCGTAAGTCCGACTGTTCAGAATAGAAAGCAGATCAGCAATGGCCTGGGGATCCAGATCATTAAACAGGGGCACCCGCGAAATCATCGAATATGTGACCACAAAATCGTGCTTCGAAATCATGGTCGAGAAGGAAGAAGAGATAATGGCGATAGGCAGGGCCAGCATCAACAAGCCTGTGACCATCGTAGCGGCACCAATGATTCGCCCAACATCGGTCACAGGAACGGTGTCGCCGTAACCCACTGTTGTGAGCGTCGTGATCGACCACCACATAGCCTGAGGAATAGAGCCAAACTTGTCTGGCTGCACGGCCCTCTCTGCCAAATAAGCCGCAGTCGCCGTCAACAAGACACAGCCGGCCAGAATGACGAAACACGCCAGAAGGGCATATTTCTCACGTCTTACGGCAATATACAGCGCCGTGAAACCGGAGGAATAGCGCGCCAGCTTAAAGAAACGCAGCAAGCGCAGCACCAACAGGGTCTGGATGCTGATATCCAGAAAGTTCGCTAACAGCAGCGGCAGGATCGCAACAAGATCAACGATTGCCGCTGGCGTCACCATATAAAGCAGCCGCGCCTTGATGGGTGACATGCGGTGGCGCAACGGGTGCTCCGGCGAAGACCAGACCCGCAAAACATATTCCGCACAAAAAATCAGCAGCGTGAAATGCTCACCCCAGGACAGCAAGAAACTGGTTTGCCATGAAAGTGTGGGCACTGTGGCCAAAACGGCAGCGACCACACTCGCGACAATAGCGGTAACGAGGAAGTAGTAGACCCAATCAGCGATCTTGTCTCCCGATGTATCTCTCTCGAGAATATCAAAGGTACGCCGACGGATTGCCTCATAGGTCATGCTGGAATGCCTCCTCACCGCGTGCATTCATGCATTTTGTTTCCACATGGAAGCAGCACCTCGCCGGAGAGACTATCTTCCCCGGCTTTTCCCCAACAGTAACGGGAAAAAGAGGGCATGGAACAGGCCGCATCTTCAACAGCCACGCTGCAACAGTTCTATCGCAGAAAAACATACAAAAATGCCCGGAGAGTCAAAGGACTCTCCGGGCATCTGAATGAAGCAGAGCTTCACACTCAGCCTTCGAGCGCGGCCTTGATCGCATCCAGCGCAGCCTGGGCCTTGCTGCCATCCGGGCCACCGGCCTGCGCCATATCCGGCCGGCCGCCACCGCCCTTGCCACCCAAAGCGGCAGAGCCGACCCGCACCAGCTCAACCGCGCTGAAACGATCCGTCAGATCTTTAGTAACACCGACAACAAGCGCCCCCTTGCCATCAGCAGCTGTATTAGCCACAGCGACAATGCCAGACTCCACCTTTGTCTTGGCTTCATCAGCAATGGACTTCAGATCTTTCGGGTCTGCACCGGAGATGGCGATGGGCAGATATTTCACCCCATTCACCTCGATAATGGCCGGCCCTTGCGCATCTGCCCCGCCACCACCGGCCATGGCCAGCTTCTTGCGGGCATCCGAAAGCTCACGCTCCAGCTTGCGGCGCTCTTCCACCAGAACAGCAAGGCGCTCTTCCACCTCGCTCACCGGGGCCTTCAACGTGGCCGCAGCGCCCTGAAGCGCAGCATTGCTGTTGTTGAGATGGTGACGCGCCGCATCTGCCGTCAGCGCCTCAATACGACGCACACCCGATGCCACTGCACTTTCAGAGACCAGAGAGATCAGGCCAATATCGCCGGTGCGCCGCACATGGGTGCCGCCGCACAGCTCCACGGAATAAGGCGCACCATTGCCATCATCGAAGCCCATGGAGACGACGCGGACCTCATCGCCATATTTCTCGCCAAACAGCGCGCGCGCACCGGAAGCGATGGCATCATCCACCGCCATCACGCGGGTTTCCACCGGCTCATTACGCAACACGAAACGATTGGCGATATCCTCAACCGCAGCCACTTCCTGCGCCGTCATCGGCTTGGGATGGGAGAAGTCGAAACGCAGGCGATCCGGCGCGACAAGCGAGCCCTTCTGGGCCACATGATCTCCCAGCACGCGGCGCAGGGCCTCATGCAGCAGATGCGTCGCGGAATGGTTGGCCCGCACGGCATTGCGGCGGGCATGCTCCACTTCCAGCACCAGCGCAGCACCGAGGCGCAGTTCGCCCTCACCAAGCTGCACTTCATGCACAAAGAGATCACCCAGCTTCTTCTGAGTGTTCAGAACACGGGCGGTCACGCCACCCTCGCCAGTGAAGCTGCCGGTATCCCCCACCTGGCCGCCGGATTCGGCATAGAAGGGGGTCTGGTTCAGAACCGCGAGGCCCTTCTCGCCAGCCTTGAGGCATTCCACCTCTGCCCCATCACGCAGCAGGGCGACAACGACACCTTCCGCCTTCTCGGTATCATAACCCAAGAAGTCTGTTGCCCCCACCTTGTCACGGATGGAGAACCAGATGGCGTCGGTCGCGGCCTCACCCGAGCCCGCCCAGTTGGCGCGAGCCTCGGCCTTCTGGCGCGCCATGGCGGCGTCAAAAGCTGGCACATCCACGCTGATATTGCGGGCGCGCAGGGCATCCTGCGTCAAATCCAGCGGGAAGCCGTAGGTATCGTAGAGCTTGAAGGCGACCTCACCGGAGAACCGGGAGCCGGAGCCCAACTCCGCGCTCTCTTCCTCCAGAATGGAAAGGCCACGCTCCAGCGTGCGGCGGAAGCGGGTTTCTTCCAGAAGCAGTGTTTCTTCCGTCAGCGCCTGCGCGCGCAGCAGCTCGGGATAGGCCCGGCCCATTTCACGCACCAGCACCGGCACCAGACGGTGCATCAAAGGCTCCTTCGCGCCCAGAAGCTGGGCGTGACGCATGGCGCGCCGCATGATTCGACGCAGCACATAGCCGCGGCCTTCATTGGAAGGCAGCACACCATCGGCCGTCAGGAAGACGGACGAACGCAGATGATCGGCGATCACACGGTGGCTTGCCTTCTGCGGCCCATCCGGCTCCACGCCCGTCAGTTCGGCCACCTCTGCGATGATGGCGCGCATGAGGTCGATTTCGTAATTGTCGTGTGTGCCCTGCAACACGGCGGAGATACGCTCCAGCCCCATGCCGGTATCAATGGAGGGACGCGGCAGCGCCACCCTCTCCCCGCCCGGCATCTGTTCATATTGCATGAACACGAGATTCCAGATCTCGATGAAGCGGTCGCCATCCTCATCCGGGGAACCGGGAGGACCACCGGGGATGTGATCGCCGTGATCAAAGAAAATTTCCGAGCACGGCCCGCACGGCCCCACATCGCCCATGGACCAGAAATTGTCGGACGTCGCGATGCGGATGATCTTCTCATCCGGCAGGCCGGCAATCTTCTTCCACAGGCCGAAAGCCTCGTCATCCTCGGAATAGACGGTGACCAGAAGGCGGTCTACCGGCAGCTCGAATTCCTTCGTCACCAGGTTCCACGCCAGTTCGATGGCGCGATCCTTGAAATAATCGCCGAAGGAGAAATTCCCCAGCATTTCAAAGAAGGTATGGTGGCGGGCTGTATAGCCCACATTATCCAGATCGTTGTGCTTGCCCCCGGCGCGCACGCATTTTTGCGAGGAGACAGCACGCGAATAAGGGCGCTTCTCCATGCCGGTGAAGACATTCTTGAACGGCACCATCCCTGCATTGGTGAACATCAGGGTGGGATCGTTGTGCGGCACAAGAGGTGATGAGGGGACAGCCTCGTGCCCCTGCTTGACGAAGTAATCGAGGAAAGTCGACCGGATTTCGTTAACGCCGCTCATGTGCCGGCCACCGCTGCCCTTCAAGGCCGGCAGCGCACATGGCGCGCCGGCGAGTGTTCACCAAGACATCCGGGCTCGGAAAAGCCAGCCCGTCTGTCACCCGGCCCGGTGCCATGGCATCATGATACGCATGTGACAAAGCGTCCATAGCCATGCAGACCGGAACCGGGCTCCTTTAACGATGGCGCGTTCTCTTGTCCAGAAAAGCGGGGTGCAAAACGCGCTCATCACGCAGAAGCGTTGCACCCGGAAGCCGCTTCCGGGATACTCCGCGGCCAATGGTGGGATGGCCGAAGGCTGGCCTGCCACTTTTCAGGCGCGCCAGAAGAGGCGCATATCCGAAAGGCGCACCGCAATGAAAATCACCTGGTTTGGCCACGCCGCCTTCCGTCTTGATTTTGCCGACAAGGGCGTGCTGATCGACCCCTTCTACACGGGCAATCCGGTGTTCACCTCCGGGGTGGAAAACGCCACGCGCGGAGCCACGCATATTCTGCTGACCCACGGCCATGGCGACCATATCGGCGATACGCCGGCCATTGTGGCCAAGGCGGCTGAAAATGGCGTGGAGATTCCCGTCGTCACCAATCCCGAAGTCGTTTCCTATCTGACCCATCAGGGCTGCCAGACCAGCTATGTGGACATGAACACCGGCGGCACGGTGGAGCTGGGCGGCTTCTCCGTCACCATGGTACGGGCGGATCACTCCTCCGGCGGGCCCGGTGCGCCGGCCGAATATCTGGGCAATCCCACCGGCCTCATTGTGAAAGTGCCGGGCCAGCCTACCGTGTGGCATATGGGCGATACCGATATCTTCTCCGACATGGAGCTGATCTGCGAAATTCACGCGCCCAAGGTGGTCTTCGTGCCGATCGGGGATCGTTACACCATGGGGGCCAAGGTCGCGGCCATGGCTGTGAAGCGGTTCCTGCCGGGTGTCGCTGTGGTGGTGCCAATCCACTATGGCACTTTCCCGATTCTCGCGCCCGACGCGAAGGAGTTCGTCAAGGAGCTGGAAAACCATCCGGTGAAGGTGATGGTGCCCTCCCCTGGCGATTCGTTCGAAATCTGAGGTCAATTCCGAGACAACCAGATCTTGTTGCGTCCGCATTCGCCGCCGGAAGAAGGCTTCCGGCGGCTTTTTTGTTGCTGGGGCGCATTGCAGCGCGCAGCGCCGGGACTATAAGGCCCCATGTTCAGTCAGCCTGCCTCCACTTCCGAAATGCCTTCCGCCCAACCTGCTCTTGAACCCGGCGCCACCCCGGAACAGGTGCTGCGCCATGTATTCGGCTATGAAGCCTTTCGTGGCAGGCAGAAGGATATTGTGGAACATGTGGTGGCCGGCGGCGATGCGCTGGTGCTGATGCCGACGGGCGGAGGAAAATCCCTGTGCTATCAGGTTCCTGCGCTGGTCCGGCCCGGTACAGGCATCATCGTTTCTCCGCTCATTGCGCTGATGCACGATCAGGTGCAGGCTCTGCGCCAGCTTGGCGTGAAGGCTGCCATGCTCAACTCATCGCTCGCCCCCGCCGAGGCCCGGCAGGTGGAGCGCGATCTGGCCTCCGGCGCTCTGGATCTGCTTTATGTCGCCCCGGAGCGGCTGCTGACTGATTCCTTCCTGTATCTGCTGGAGGGCGCGCATATTGCGCTGTTCGCGATTGATGAGGCCCATTGTGTCTCCCAGTGGGGACATGATTTCCGGCCTGAATATCGCCAACTGACCCTGCTGCATGAGCGTTTTCCCGGTGTGCCGCGCATTGCGCTCACCGCCACGGCCGATGGCCCCACACGCCGCGAAATTGTGGAACGGCTGGCGCTGGAGGAAGGCGAGGTGTTCCTCTCCTCCTTCGACCGGCCGAACATTCGCTATCGCATTGCGCCCAAGGCCAGCACACGCGCCCAGCTTCGCGCCTTTCTGGACGAGCATGAGGGTGAGGCCGGTATCATCTACTGCATGAGCCGGAAAAAGGTTGAAGCCACGGCCGAGCAACTGGCCACAGAGGGCCGCACCGCCCTGCCCTACCATGCCGGGCTGGATGCCGAGACCCGCGCCCGCCATCAGGACCGCTTCCTGAAGGAGGAGGGCATCGTGATGGTGGCCACCATCGCCTTCGGCATGGGCATCGACAAGCCGGATGTGCGCTTCGTGGCCCATCTCGATCTGCCCAAGAGCATAGAGGCCTATTATCAGGAAACCGGCCGTGCGGGGCGTGACGGCCTGCCTTCCGAAGCCCTGCTGCTCTATGGCACGGAGGATGTTGCCAAGCTCATCCAGTTTGTCGAAAACTCCGATGCGCCGGATGCCCGCAAACGGGTGGAACGCCAGAAGCTGGATGCCCTTCTCGGCCTGTGCGAAACCGCCCGCTGCCGCCGTCAGGTGCTTCTCTCCTATTTCGAGGAAGATCTGGCCGAGCCCTGTGGCAATTGCGATACCTGCCTGCATCCACCCCGCACCTTTGACGGCACGCAGGCTGCGCAAAAGCTGCTCTCATGCGTCTATCGCACCGGGCAAATGTTCGGCGCCGGCCATGTGATTGATGTGCTGCTGGGGCAGGACAGCGACAAGATCCGCAAATTCGGCCACGAAACCCTTTCCACCTTCGGCATCGGCAAGGATTTCTCACGGGAGGAATGGCGCTCCATGGTACGCCAGCTTGTCGCCGCCGGCCTGCTGTGTGTGGATGTTGAAGGCCATGGTGGCCTCTCCCTCTCCGAACGCGCACGCCCGGTGCTGCGCGGAGAGGAGAAGGTGGAACTGAAGGTGGAAAAACGCAGCCGCCCGGCACGTGTCACCGGCGGTGGCCGCGCGCCCCGCGCCTCACTCAGCGACCCGGAAGACGATGCCCTGTTCCGTCGCCTGAAAACGCTGCGTCTTGAAATTGCGCGCGAACAGGGCGTGCCGCCCTATGTCATCTTCCATGACACCACCCTGATGGAAGTGGCCCGCATCCGTCCACGCTCTCTGGCCGCATTTGGGGATATTTCCGGCGTAGGCGAAGCCAAGCTGGAACGCTACGGGCCCCAGTTTCTGGATGTGGTGCAGGAACACCGTGCATAAATACCAGCTTGAAAAGATGCGCGAATATATTCGCGCATCTGCCGCGTGAGCCAGCAAAGCGTCGCTTATGCTGCCCGCTGCTCGTCGGCCTCACTCGCCTGCTTCGGGGCAACAGGCCGCCGTGCACGCATACTGCCCAGCCACACACAGCCCAGTACGATCACCGCGCCCAGCATCTGCAACGGGGCCAGCTTCTCCCCCACCACGAGCCAGCCCAGCAGCACGGCCGTGAGCGGACTGAGAAAGCCGAAATTGGTGACGACCTCTGGGCCCAGCCTTTCAATGCCGCGAAACCAGAGAAAATAGGTGAGCGCAGAGCCCACCAGCCCCAGCCACACAAATCCAGCCATATTCCCGGCATCCAGAGCCGGCAGAGGCAGTTCGTAAAAAGCCGCCATGGGCAATAGCAGCAAGCCGCCCGCCGTGAGCTGCCAGGCGGTGAAGGTGAGGGCTGAAACCGGCGGCTGCCATTTCCGCGTCAGCACGACACCGCACGCCATGGAAACAGCGCCGACAAGCGCCGCCAGAACCCCCACCATGTCCAGCTTTGCGGCGGGCCCCAGCACCAGCAGCGCCACACCGCCAATGCCGGCCACAGCCGCAAGCAGATGACGCGCTGTCAGCGGGGTGTGCAACACCATGCGGGCCAGCAGCAGGACGAAGAGCGGCTGAACCCCTCCCAAGGTTGCCGCCACGCCGCCCGGCAAACGATAGGCAGCCACAAACAGCGTGCCCCAGAAAATAGTGAAGTTCAGCCCACCCAGCACCAGCAGACGCCCTAACCAGGAGGGTGAAGGCAGCTTTCGTGTCAGCGCCATCAACAACAGGCCGGCAGGCAAGGCCCGGAGCATGGCGGCGGTGAGTGGATACCCTTCCGGCAACATCTGCGAGGTCACAATATAGGTGCTGCCCCAGATGGCCGGCGCAAATGCCGTCAGCAGGACATCCGAAAGGCGGGACATGAAAAACTCCAACCATCTGGATGTTGGGATATTTTGAGTTTGCCTTGACGCCAAGATGCCTCTTGCTGTCCGCAAATGCCATTATCACAACTTGGCTGCACCCTGCGCAACGGTTTTGGCATGGCCCGAACCCGACTCGCAGGGCGCGCTTCTGGCGGCTCATTGGTTACCACAGCCCCGACACAAGCATTGACCCCTTCCAAACAGGCCCCTTCAGCCGCATATTCTGTGGCAGATGCGGCCTTGCGTGCAGGAAAAGCGGCTGCACCCTTCCACCAGCGCGCCCCCCTTGCTATAGCGACCTTCACTTTTAGGAGCGCAACATGTCCGTCGATCAGGCGACCGTCCGCCGGGTGGCCCATCTCGCGCGCATCAAGGTGCGCGAGGAAGAGCTCGGTCACCTCCAGAACGAGCTCAATGCCATTCTCGATTTTGTCGAGCAACTGGCTGATCTCGACGTCTCCGGCGTCGAGCCTCTCACCAGCGTAGTCCCCACCGAGCTGCCCATGCGTGAGGATGTGGTCAATGATGGCCACTATCCGGACAAGGTGCTCGCCAACGCCCCGGAAGCCGAGGGTGGCTTCTTCACCGTGCCGAAGGTGGTGGAATGACCCAGCTCACCAAGCTCAATCTCACCGAAGCGCGCGAAGCGCTCGCTCAGGGTGAGTTCACTTCCGTCGAGCTCACCGAAGCCTATCTGAAGGCCATGAGTGAGGCACGCCCCCTGAACGCCTATGTGCTGGAAACACCGGAAAAAGCGCTCGAAATGGCGAAGGCCAGCGATGCGCGGCTGGCCGCTGGCGAAGCTGGTCTGCTGGAAGGCATTCCGCTGGGCGTGAAGGATATGTTCTGCACCGATGGTGTACGCACCACCGCCTGCTCGAAGATTCTTGAAAATTTCGTGCCGCAGTACGAATCCACCGTCACCGCCAATCTGTGGCGCGATGGCGCGGTGATGCTCGGCAAGCTGAACAATGATGAGTTCGCCATGGGCTCGTCGAATGAAACCTCAGCCTTTGGCCCGGCGCTTTCGCCCTGGCTGCGCGAGGGAGACGAGAAGAGCTATCTGGTGCCTGGCGGCTCCTCGGGTGGTTCCGCGTCTGCCGTGGCGGCCTATCTGTGCGCCGGCGCAACGGGCACGGATACGGGTGGTTCCATTCGCCAGCCGGCAGCCTTTACCGGCACGGTCGGCATCAAGCCCACCTATGGGCGCTGCTCGCGCTGGGGCATCATCGCCTATGCGTCCTCGCTGGATCAGGCTGGTCCCTTCGCCCGCACGGTGAACGACGCCGCCCTGCTGCTGCGCTCCATGGCCGGTTATGATGCCAAGGATTCCACCTGCGTGAACCGGCCCGTGCCGGATTATCAGGAAGCGGTGGGCGCCTCCATCAAGGGCAAGAAAATCGGCATTCCGCGCGAATATCGCATGGATGGCATGTCGGACGAGATCGACGCCCTCTGGCGTCAGGGCGCCCAGTGGCTGGAAGAGGCCGGTGCAGAGGTGGTGGATATATCCCTGCCCCACACCAAATATGCGCTGCCGGCTTATTATATTGTTGCGCCTGCGGAAGCCTCATCCAATCTCGCCCGTTATGATGGTGTGCGCTACGGCATGCGCGTGCCCGGCGCTGACATTGCAGACATGTATGAAAATACCCGCGCTGCCGGCTTCGGCCCGGAAGTGCGCCGCCGTATCATGATCGGCACCTATGTGCTCTCCGCCGGCTATTATGACGCCTATTACCTCAAGGCGCAGAAGGTGCGCACGCTCATCAAGCGCGATTTTGACAATGCCTTCGCGCAGGGTGTGGATGCCGTGCTGACCCCAGCTACCCCCTCGCCCGCCTTTGGCATTGGCGAAAAGGTGAAGGCGGACCCGGTGGAGATGTATCTGAACGATGTCTTCACCGTAACGGTGAACATGGCTGGCCTGCCGGGCATTTCCGTGCCGGCCGGGCTTTCTGCTGATGGTCTGCCGCTGGGCCTGCAATTGATCGGCCGCCCCTTTGAGGAAGAAAATCTGTTCTCCCTCGCCGAGGTGATTGAGGAAGCTGCGGGTCGCGTGCGGGTTGAAGATCTGTGGTGGCGGGCGTGAGCAAGCCAGTCCCACCCGCCCTCGCCGAGGCACGCCGCGATATTGATGACATCGACGCACGGCTGATTGGCCTGCTGGTGGAACGTTTCGCGGTAGCTCAGCGTGTGGTCGGCATCAAGCGCGAGGCGGGTCTTCCCGCCTTGCTCGAGGACCGGGTGGAGGAGGTGCTTTCCAATGTGGAAACGCGCGCCCGGCAAAATGGCCTGCCGGAAGGGGTGGCGCGGGATATCTGGCGTCAGCTCATTTCCGCAACCATCGCCTTTGAGGAAAAGCAGCTTTAGGGCATAGTGGCGCCTCTGCGCTGCTTCTTTCTGTTTTCCACTCTGGAAGCGGGCATGAAGCGCCCAATCTCATGGACATGTCATGTATTGCTGCGAGTGCAAACGATGCGGCCATCGCACCTTGCTGGAAGATGAAGCGGTAACACCGCCTGCCGCTGCATCTGGCGCTGTTGCGGGCGAAGCCGGCAGTGCCACTTCTTCCGAACATGCCTCTCATGCATCCGAGGCCGAGGGCCTGCGCTGTACCATGTGCGGCAGCCGGAAAGTCCGGCTCCTTCATTTTGATTCCCGCTTTGAGGCGCTGAGCTATACGCTAAAGCGCCCATAAGCTCTTTGCGAATCTGCCGCGCCTTCTCACGAAAGAGACAGGGAGGCGCCTGCCACGCCCCCCTGCCCTGTGCGCCAGAGGTCAATGCCGACATTCCGTACCCTCGCAACTCTGGAGATCTCCCGAGCCGCGACGGCACGAGACCCCTCAGCGACCGGCCGGTTCCGGCCTGGCTGGAGCCATGGCCAATGCCGATTCCGACCCGTGCGCTTTTGCAGTCAGCCCGTAGATACTCTCTCCCACCTGGCCATCATCCAGGCGATAGCCGCTTTCACCGTGGGAAGAGATATCCAGGCCAACCAGTTCGTCATCTTCAGTCGCCCTCAGGCCCACAATCACATCCGCCACCTTCAGCGCGATATAGGAGCTGATGAGCGAATAGACGATGCTGAAGAGAATAAGGCCGACTTGCACCAGCATTTGCGAGCCCATGTCGCGGCCCGCAGGAAAGCCCGTGCCGCCCAGCACATCCGCCGCAAAGATCACGGTGAGCACACCGCCCACAATGGCCCCCACGCCATGCACGCCGAACACATCGAAGCTGTCATCATAGCCGAAGCGGTGCTTCAGATATTCCACGGCCCACACGCAGGGCGGGGCGGCGATGAAGCCGATGACAATCGCACCCATGGGGCTGACAAAGCCGCAAGCCGGGGTCACGGCCACCAGACCCGCGATAATGCCGGAGAGAAGACCCAGCGTGCTGGGACGTCCGCGGTGAATCCACTCCGTCACCATCCAGCCCATCGCACCAGCCGCACCACCCAGAAAGGTGTTGAGCATCACCAGCATGGAGAAGCCATTGGCTGCCAGCGCGCACCCGCCACAGAAGGCCAGCCAGCCCACCCACAACATGCAAGCGCCGGTGGTCGTCATGGTCATATTGTGCGGGGCCATCATCGCGACACGATAGCCCTTCCGGGGGCCCACCATAATGGCCGCCACCAGCGCGGCAATGCCGGCATTCAAATGCACCACATTCCCGCCGGCGAAATCCTGAGGCTCCCAGCCCAGAACCCAGCCACCACCCCATGCCATATGCGCCATGGGCACATAATTGATGAACAGCCATACCGCCATGAAGATGAGCACGGCCGAGAAGCGGATACGTTCGGCAAACCCACCTATGATAATGGCGGGTGTAATGGCCGCAAACATGAGCATGAACATCACATAGAGATATTCAGGCAGCTCTCCCACCAGGCTTTCCTGCCCCACCCCCATGAGGAACAGCTTCGAGGTGCCCCCAATCACGGCTGGAAAGCCGCCTTCAGCGAAGGTGAGCGAATATCCGGCGATGATCCACAGCACGCCAACCATGGCGGATGTAGCCACAACCTGCGTCATCACCGAAAGCACATTCTTGGCACGCCCGAGACCTGCGTAAAACAGGGCGAGGCCCGGCACCATCATCAACATGACAAACAATGCGCACATGGCGACAAAGACTGTATCTGCCACGCTCAAGGTTGGTGACGCCTCTTGCGCCATGGCAGGCATGGCAGGCAACAACAATGCTGTCGCCGCGAGCCCGGTTTTCCACGTCCTGTTCATACTGACCCCCTTCCCTTCTAGAAGACAAGATCAACTGGATTTACGCGTTACGGCGGAACACTCCCCTCAGAGTTTTTTTATTTCCCCTGAATGCGAAGCATCAGAGAGGAGCCGCAAATACTGGATCGCGACTTCCCGCTTTGGATCACACGCATCTTGTGGATGCTGTTCAGAATGAAAGGCTCAGCCCTTGGCCGTGCGCTTCTTCTTGTCCGGGTCATCGAAGGGCAGCGTGTGGGCCACGGCCTTGATGGCACCGGAAGCATTCCGCACTTCCAGTTCCGTGCCGGGCACGGCACACGCCACTTCAAGGCGGGCAATGGCCATGGATTTCTTCACCAGAGGCGAATACATGCCACAGGTAGCGACACCCACCTGTCTGTCGCCCTGGAACACGGGCGCCCCTTCATCGGAAGGCTCCGTGCCTTCCAGAAGCAGGCCGAAGATCTTGAAGCGCTCCTGCCCCTTGAGGCGGTAATGTTCTTCTGCCCCGCGGAAACCGATTTTGCCTGGACTGACGGTAAATTCCAGCCCCAGCTCCCACAGCGTGTCGCCCGGCCCCTCATCGGAGAACGGATATTTCTGTGAATTATCATATGGATAGAAAAGAAGGTAGCTTTCCACCCGCAGCATATCCAGAGTGGTGAAGCGACAGGGAATAATGCCCAGATCCGCCCCCTCTTCCAGAATCTTGTCCCACAGCGCTACGGCATCCTGCGCCCGGCAAAAGATCTCGTAACCCCGCTCGCCCGTATAGCCGGTGCGGGAGATCATGACCCCATAGCCGAACAGACGTGTCTGCATGTGATGGAAATAGGGAAGATCCCGAATACCGGGTACATGACGCGCGAGGAAATCCACCGCCAGCGGCCCTTGCAGAGACAAATCATGCAGATTGTCATCAAAGCGGATGGAGACATCGCGCCCCATGGCTGCCTTCTGCAACTCTTCATGGGCCGTGCCGCTGCCATGCACGATCATCCAGCTATTGGTGCTGATGCGATAGATGATGCAATCATCGGTAAACTTGCCAGCCTCATTCAGCATACAGGCATAGGCTGATTTGCCGGGATAGATCTTCTCCACATCGCGCGTGGTGGCCAGGTCAATCACATGGGCCGCATGTGCGCCGGTGATGTGCACCTTCTTGAGGCCCGACACATCCATGAGACCGGCCTTGGTGCGGATGGCCAGATATTCCTCCTCCTGATCCTTGTCATAGGTCCAGGCGGTTCCCATGCCGCTCCAGTCCTCCAGCTTGGAGCCGAGGGCCCGGTGACGGTCGGCAAGGGCGGAAAATCTCCAGGTTGCGCTCATTCTTCAGTTTCCATCCAGTTTCATGGAGTTTGCCCCTCTCCCGGAGAGGCTGTTGCGTTGTGCGGATGCGTTTTCCGAGGGGCTATTCCGGCGCGCATCCCGGCGATGTCAGCGCGCCGTCATCAAACTGCGAGAGCCACTGCACGATCTTGGGGCGATTGGCGGCGATGCCCTTGTAGTCCGCCAGCGGCTGAGGCAGATCACGCAGCACGCGATGCAGGCGACGCGCCCATTTGGGCTTGGTCACCAGATCATCCAGACGGATGAGGTAGCAACGGATAGAGAAGAGCAGCGCATTGGAACGCGGCATGCGCCACATGGCCTGTAACTCCACGCGCAAATGCAGCTTCTCGCCCACATTTTCGGGGGTGACAGAGGCCTTCTCGATGCCCCAGCGCGTGTAATTCTCCGGGCTGGTATCCAGACGCGGATTGACCGTCATGGTCCAGTTGAGCCGTCGCACCGGCTGGCCCTGCTGCACATTCAGCAGAAACTTGAGCGCCCGTTCGAACACACCCAGATCATGCGCCATCGGCACCGGCGCATGCCATTCCATGAAATTCATGCCGATATTGAAATCCAGAGACCAGTCCGCCTGGGTGGTCACCATGCCGGCGTCCATCCACAAATTGTCATCGCGCTGGTCCAGCAGGGCAAAATCGCCCTGGCACTGGCGGGTGATATATTCCATGGGGCCACAGGGCAGCGTAGCCGTCTCACCGAACACAAAGCGCTGTTCCAGACCCAGCGGACGATTGATCCAGTGCCAGTGGTCCCCATCCCGGTTCAGGGTGAAATGCTCCGGATAATGCTGGGCCATGGAGGTCATCAGCAGTTCCAGCAGATCCCACTCGGCGGCAATCATATGCGGGAGAGACTGGCAGCGTAGCGGGTCTTCCTTCAGAACAAGGGCCCTGTCCTGCATCTCCGCAATGTAGTGTTCGTCAATATCAATAGGGAATTCCGTCACCGCATTGGCTGGGCCGGGATTATGCTGCTCGATATTGACCGAATACATATATTCGTCACGATCGAACGGAAACGGAAAGCGGTTGATGGCTTCCGGGCTGTTGCGGAAACTGTAGTCCCCGCGGAAGGTTTCCGATTTGAAGGAGATCGTCACTGTGGTGCCTCCGCTCACAGATCGAGCACAAGTTCGCGGCCCTTGAGGCGCGACATGCAGATCATGATTTTCTCACCGCTCTCGCGTTCCGCTTCGGTGAGATAGTGATCGTGATGGTCCAGCCTGCCATCGGCTTCGAGAACCTTCGTCTCGCACTGGCCGCAGGCACCGCCCCGGCACAAGCAGGGCGCATCAACCCCGGCCTCTTCAATGGCTTCCAGCAGGCTCTGATGCTCACCAACCGCGATGGTGAGACCAGAACGGGCCAGCCGCACCTGAAAGGGCGTACCTCCCATGGGGGCGAGGAAACGCTCGGCATGCAACGCGCCTGCCGGCCAGCCTTCAGCCTGGGCATCCGCCAGAACGCCATCAATCAGGCGCTCCGGGCCGCAAACATAAATATGTGTTCCCAGAGGCTGATGGCGCAGCGCGGTGGAAACCGAGAAACGCTCGCCCCGGCTGCTCACATACAGGCGCACCTTGCTGCCATAGCGCGCCACCAGATCTTCAGCGAATGCGCCATAACAGGGCTCGCGCATGGCGTAATGCAGCTCGAAAGAGGCATTTCGCGCAGCCAGCTCCGCCGCCATGGCATGAATGGGCGTAATGCCGATGCCCCCCGCCACCAGCACATGATGCCGGCCGGTATGGTTGACTGGAAACAGATTCAGGGGCGCGGACATGCAGATGCGGTCGCCCACCTTCAACCCATCATGCACGAAGATAGAGCCCCCGCGGGAGGTGGAGGAGCGCTGCACCGCCACCTCATAATCTCCCCCTTCCAGAGTCGAACCAAGCAGGGAGTAGGCGTTGCGAAAAATCCGCTCGGGAGCCTTCAGGGTCAGCACCACATGAGCACCGGCGGAATAAGGTGGCATGGGCTGGCCATCCGCCCGCGCAAAACGCAGCCTGCGCACACCGCTGGCCACCTCATCCGCCCCCTTCACCACCACATCAAATTGATTCACGCTCATGCCCGGCACTCCACATTCGGCAGCACTTCCGCCGGAGGCAGATCACCGGGCGCTTCGGCATCAATCACCACACCCATGAAAGCGCCCAGCCGACGCGAATAATGATCGCGCACCAGCAGATGCGTGCCGCAATGCACGCAGGTGACCGGGCTTTCAGTCACCTCATCCATGAACCCCTTGCAGTGCACACACTGCACACGGCGTGCGCTGTTGCCGCGATGCTCCATCTGGATGGCGTCGCCCTCCAGACCGGCCGCAAGGGCGATGGCCAAGGCCTGCCCGATGAAATCTTCCGGCCCGGCCAGATAGAGGCGGCTCGCCATGCCTGCCCCAGCCAGAACGGCGCGCAATTTCACGAAGGCCGTTTCCCGCGTGGGCCGTACATGCAGGGCATCAGCCCCCAGCCCTTCCAGGCGTACCAGCGCCGCAGCATCATCCGGCCGCGCAATGCCAATCATGATGGTGCGCTCCAGCACCTCGCGCTGGCCGGAGAAGGCACCCTCGACCGCCTCAATTCCGCACCCTTCCGCAAGGGTGATGTGACATCCGGCCTGTAGCACCGGCTGTAGCCGGCCATAGAGCGGACGGCTCTTGATGAGAGTCATGCTTGACCTCCAGGCAATGCCAAAAGGTTTCGACCGGAAGCGCCCAACCGGACGCAAACGCTCACGAGCGCCTGCCCTTGCACAGAGCAGACAGAAGAATGAATGGTGGAATATGTGCTTGTCTTTCAGATAAGACAGAAACGCGCTCAATATCTGAAGCACAATCCCGCATCAGACGCACACCTCACAATATATGAAGTATTCGTACTGCTGTGATCCCGCATGACACTTATGCAGCGCCAATATGAGGATGATGCGGGCGGCAGACGGAGCTTGTCAAAACATTTTATCCAGCAGAAACAAATTTTCTTTATTGTGCTATTTTTAAGAGCAAGCTGCCTGCCAAATTGACGGCATTTTGCTTGCGCCATGGGCAGTTCTGGCCATCAAATGCCAAGTGAAAGCGCAAATGCCTTCTTGCAAGGCGGCAATATCAAGCTATCCGGCCCGACCCTGTCATGTGTCTGGCGAAAAGCGCGACCTCATACTTTTGCGCCAGCAGATCGCGGGTGCCCCTGCGCACATAAATGCTTTAGGCTGACCTCATTCACGACAGGAATACTCCATGAGCAGTCACGCCATCAGGGCGCCCAAAACCCGAAAAAACAACGCGTCAGCTACAGCCATGGATGATGAAGCCAAGGCCAGACTTCAACAAAACCCCCACGCTGTTCGGGAAAAAAAGGTCAGCAATCTCGAAACAGCCATTGGCTATGAGGTGCGCCAGCTCCGCAAGAATCTGGGCATCACCGTGGCGGAGCTGGCTGCGGCCACCGAGCTTTCCGTGGGCATGTTGTCAAAAATCGAGAATGGCAACATCTCCCCCTCTCTCACCACCTTGCAGACCCTTTCCCGCGCCTTGGGAGTGCCGATCACGGCACTGTTCAAGGGCTTTGAGGAAAGCCGTAGCGCTGTCTTCGTGAAGGCCGGAGAAGGCGTGCAAATGGAACGGCGCGGCACGCGCGCCGGGCATCAATATAATCTGCTGGGCCATATTGGCGGCAACACCAGCGGCGTAACGGTGGAACCCTACCTCATCACCCTCAGCCACGATTCCGATGTATTTCCCACCTTCCAGCATTCCGGCATGGAGTTCATCTATATGCTGGATGGAGAGGTGATCTATCGCCACAATGAAAACCAGTATCATATGCAGGCGGGCGATAGCCTGTTCTTTGATGCGGATGCGCCGCACGGGCCCGTCGAGCTGATCTCCCTGCCCGCAACCTTCCTCTCCATCATCTGCTATCCGCAGGGCCGCTCCGATTCAGACTGATGCGCCCCCTCAACAGGAAGCGGACAGACACCACACGCCCTTTACCAGCTTTCATGCCCGGCCCGCTGATGCAGCAGGCCGGGCTTTTTGTTTTCTGCCCTGAATTTCCACACCATCCGCCTCTCATTTTGCCTCGCATCTCGGCAAATACCGGCGCGCAATTGAGCAGGCTGCGCAAATATATGCCACAGAGGAATATTTGTTTCTTTTCAGTTGAATTTGTTTCCCGTCCGGGGCATATCAAAATCATCAACTCCTCGGACGAAAGGCATGTCTCCCATGTGCGGCATCGTTGGGCTGTTTCTGAAGGACAAGGCGCTGGAGCCCAAGCTCGGCGCACTTCTGTCCGAGATGCTCGTGACCATGACGGATCGCGGGCCAGACTCCGCCGGCATCGCCATTTATGGCGGCGCGGCTGATGGTACGGTCAAGATCACCATCCAGTCTCCCACCCCTGAAACTGATTTTGCTGATCTGGCTGAAAAGCTGGCCACGGCAGGCTTTCCGGGGATAGCGGTGGAAACGAAGAGCACCCACGCCGTGCTCACCGTGCCCGCTGACAAGTTGGATAAGGTGCGCGCGGCGCTGGCCGGCATTTCCCCTTCCATCCGCGTGATGGGCGTGGGCGAAAGCGTCGAAATCTTCAAGGAAGTGGGCCTGCCCAAGGATGTGGTGGCGCGCTTCCAAATCGCCTCCATGTCGGGCAGCCATGGCATCGGCCATACTCGCATGGCGACGGAATCCGCCGTCACCACCATGGGCGCGCACCCTTTCTCTACCGGGGCAGATCAGTGCCTGGTGCATAATGGTTCGCTCTCCAACCACAACAATCTGCGGCGCGAACTGGTGAAGCGCGGCATGTCGTTCGAGACCCAGAACGACTCCGAAGTCGCCGCCGCCTATCTCACCGACCAGATGAATGGCGGCAAGGATCTGGGTGAGGCGCTGGATAGCGCGCTGGATGATCTCGACGGTTTCTTCACCTTCGTGGTGGGCACCAAGTCCGGCTTCGGCGTGCTGCGCGATCCCATCGCCTGCAAGCCCGCCGTGATGGCCGAGACGGACCAGTATGTGGCTTTCGGCTCGGAATATCGCGCCCTGGCCGGCCTGCCCGGCATTGAAAAGGCCCGCGTGTGGGAGCCCGAACCGGCGACGGTCTATTTCTGGGATCATGAAAAGGCAGCCCAGGACAAAGCCGCCTGAACCGCCCGCGCAGCCATAAAATTCCAATACAAGGGCTTTTCCATGCCTGTCTTCAACCTTTCCACCACGCCCCTGCGCGCGCTGAACGAAGCGCTTCACTCGGTGCCGGAAGGCAGCAGTGAAACCGCATTCGAGGTCACCAATCCACGCGGCAGCCATGCGGTTGCCGTGGGCATCAAGGGGCCGCTTTGCGTCGAGGTGCAGGGTTCCGTCGGCTATTACTGCGCCGGCATGAATGATGGCGGCACAGTCACCGTTCATGGTTCGGCCGGCCCCGGCGTTGCCGAGAACATGATGTCCGGCACGGTCACCATCGAGGGGGATGCCTCACAATATGCCGGAGCCACCGGGCGCGGCGGCCTGCTCGTTATCAAGGGCAATGCGGCCTCACGCTGCGGCATCTCGATGAAGGGTATCAATATCGTGGTCGCTGGCAATATCGGCCACATGTCCGCCTTCATGGCGCAATCCGGCAATCTGGTTGTTCTCGGCGATGCCGGTGATGCGCTGGGGGACAGCCTCTATGAGGCCCGCCTGTTCGTGCGCGGCTCAGTGAAAAGCCTGGGTGCGGATTGCATCGAGAAGGAGATGCGGCCCGAGCATCTTGAAATCCTTGCGGATCTTCTCGCCAAGGCCGGCATCACCCATGTGAAGCCTGAAGAGTTCAAGCGCTACGGCTCCGCCCGCAAGCTCTACAACTTCAATATCGACAACGCAGACGCCTACTGAGCGCGGTGAAGAGCCAGGAGAACGGCCATGAGCTATTCCAACCCCGTTACGCCCCCGCGCAAGTCCGCCACTTTTGACGACTATGCGATGGCGGAAATCCGGCGCGCTGCGGCCACCGGCATCTATGATATTCGCGGCGGCGGCGCAAAGCGCAAGGTTCCGCACTTTGATGATCTGCTCTTCCTCGGTGCGTCCATGTCGCGCTACCCTCTGGAAGGCTATCGTGAGCGGTGCGACACTACGGTGACTCTGGGCACCCGTTTCGCCAAGAAGCCCATTACGCTGGCGACCCCCATCACCATTGCGGGCATGAGCTTCGGCGCCCTGTCCGGCCCCGCCAAGGAGGCGCTGGGGCGCGGCGCCACCATCGCCGGCACCTCCACCACCACCGGTGATGGCGGCATGACGGATGAGGAGCGCGGCCATTCACAGACGCTGGTCTACCAGTATCTGCCCTCCCGCTATGGCATGAACCCGAAGGATCTGCGCCGGGCGGACGCGATCGAAATCGTCATCGGCCAGGGCGCGAAGCCCGGTGGCGGCGGCATGCTGCTGGGCCAGAAGATCTCCGATCGCGTGGCCGAGATGCGCACCCTGCCCAAGGGCATCGACCAGCGCTCATCCTGCCGCCACCCGGACTGGACCGGCCCTGATGATCTTGAAATCAAGATCCTCGAACTGCGCGAGATCACGGATTGGGAAAAGCCCATCTATATCAAGGTGGGTGGTGCGCGCCCCTATTATGACACCGCCCTTGCGGTAAAAGCAGGCGCAGATGTCATCGTGGTGGATGGCATGCAGGGCGGCACTGCCGCCACCCAGGATGTGTTCATCGAGCATGTGGGTATGCCCACTCTCGCCTGTATTCGCCCTGCCGTTCAGGCGCTTCAGGATCTGGGCATGCATCGCAAGGTGCAACTCATCGTCTCCGGCGGCATTCGCTCGGGTGCGGATGTAGCCAAGGCGCTGGCGCTGGGTGCGGATGCGGTCGCCATCGGCACGGCCGCTCTGGTCGCCCTCGGTGACAATGACCCGCACTGGGAAGCCGAATACCAGAAGCTGCACACCACAGCCGGCGCATATGATGACTGGCATGAGGGCAAGGACCCGGCCGGCATCACCACGCAGGACCCGGAACTGTCCAGGCATCTGGACCCGGTTCTCGCGGGTCGGCGTCTCGCCAATTATCTGAAGGTGATGACCCTGGAAGCTCAGACCATCGCCCGCGCCTGTGGCCATAACGATCTCCACAATCTGGAGCCGGAGGATCTCGTGGCCCTCACGCTGGAAGCCTCTGCCATGGCGCAGGTGCCCCTGGCCGGCACAAGCTGGATCCCCGGCAAGAACGGCTTCTGAGCCGGGTGAAACACGGCAGGCGAAGGGCCCATCCCCTCGCCTTCCTCTCGGCCCTGGGAGCCTCATCTCCGGGCCATGGCGGGCGCATGATAGAGCCTTTCGGTTCTGCTGAACCGACACCCGCCCAACACAAGACGGCACGGTTCCATAACAGGGTCGCGCCGTCCTTCCAGAAGAAAGGGCAGGCATGCCCGGCCTGAAACACCGCGTGTTGGCCCGAAACTTGCGTTTCTTCTGATTCAGCGCCTGATCTTTCAGGCGCGCCACAGGAATGATTTTTTGAACCCTTCACCACCTGCGACGCACTGTCGGCGCGGGACGGATGAAGACTGCCTTGAACACAGCGCATCAACGCCAATTGAGCAGGGGCCGTCATGACCATGGATCTGTCTGCTTATGCCGCCGAAAACGGCATCAAATATTTCATGATTAGCTATACAGACCTGCTCGGTGGACAGCGGGCCAAGCTGGTCCCGGCAGAAGCTATTGCGGATATGCAGAAAAACGGCGCAGGGTTTGCCGGCTTCGCCACCTGGCTGGACCTGACCCCGGCCCACCCGGATCTGTTCGCCGTACCGGACGCCCCCTCTGTGCTGTCGCTACCGTGGAAGCCCGGCGTAGCCTGGGTCGCTGCGGATTGTGTGATGGAGAACAAGCCTGTCCAGCAAGCGCCCCGCGTGGTGCTGAAGCGCCTTGTGGAAGAGGCCGCAGCCGAGGGCCTGCGTGTGAAAACTGGTGTAGAGCCGGAATTCTTCCTCACCACACCGGATGGCCAGCGCATTTCGGACCCGCATGATACCCACGAAAAGCCCTGCTACGACCAGCAGGCGGTGATGCGCCGTTACGATGTGATTGCCGAAATTTGCGATGCCATGCTGGGGCTGGGCTGGAAGCCCTACCAGAACGACCATGAAGACGCCAATGGCCAGTTTGAGATGAACTGGGAATATGATGACGCCCTCGCCACGGCGGACAAGCATTCCTTCTTCAAGTTCATGGTCAAGTCCATCGCCGAGAAGCACGGGCTGCGCGCTACCTTCATGCCCAAGCCATTCCAGGGGCTCACCGGCAATGGCTGTCATGTCCATATTTCGGTGTGGAACCTTGACGGCACCGCCAATGTTTTCGCCGACAAGTCCATGCCCTTTAGCCTCTCCGAGCAGGGCAAATACTTCCTCGGCGGCATCATGAAGCATGCCTCGGCACTGGCGGCCATCACCAATCCCACGGTGAATTCCTACAAGCGCATCAATGCTCCGCGCACCACATCCGGCGCAACCTGGGCTCCCAACTCGGTGACATGGACCGGCAATAACCGCACCCACATGGTGCGCGTGCCCGGCCCCGGCCGCTTTGAGCTGCGGTTGCCTGATGGGGCGGTGAATCCCTATCTGCTACAGGCTGTAGTCATCGCCGCCGGCCTTGATGGCATCCGCACCAAGGCCGACCCTGGCCCGCACTATGATATTGATATGTATCGCGAAGGCCACAAGGTGACAGGTGCGCCCAAGCTGCCGCTCAACCTCCTCGACGCCCTGCGCGAATATGAGAAGGATGAAGGGCTGGTGAATGCCATGGGACAGGATTTTTCCAGCGCCTTCATCAAGCTGAAATCCGGCGAGTGGCAGAGATTCTGCAATCACTTCACGGATTGGGAGCGCGAGACCACGCTGGACGTGTGAAGACCACCGGGCGAGGCTGAGAACACCTCGCCCGAACTGCCTTGCTCTTCTTGGGAATGCCCCAGCCAGAAGAAGTTCAACTTGGCAGCAACTTTTGCGCGCCCCGCCTCTCCTGACACACAATGCGCACATCAGGCACAAAGTGTGCGCCTCAAACCGCCTTGCCGGAAGCCTCACATCCAGAGGCCCCGTCGCCCTGAGGCCTTGTCGCCTATGGCCTGGCCTTCATATCCGAGCCCGTATCACCCGGCAGCTTGCGCCTTTCAGGAACCCACCCATGAGCCAATATGTTCTGACTGTCACCTGCCCCGTCCGCCGGGGCATCGTTGCCGCCATTTCCACTTACCTGGCCGAAAAAGGCTGCAATATCGTCGACAGTGCCCAGTTTGATGATGCCGATACCAGCCGCTTTTTCATGCGTGTGGGCTTCAACTCCCAGGAAAGCGTAGCGCTGAAGGAGATCGAAGAGGGCTTTGCAGATATCGCCCCGGCTTTCGATATGGATTTCGCCTTCCATGACAGCGCAAAGCGCATGAAGGTCGTCATCATGGTCTCGCGCTTCGGCCATTGCCTCAATGACCTGCTCTATCGCTGGAAGATTGGCGCACTGCCCATTGATATCGTGGCGGTTGTCTCCAACCATCTGGATTATCAGAAGCTGGTGGTGAACCACGACATACCATTTTACCATATCAATGTCACAAAGGCGAACAAGCCTGAAGCCGAGGCCCGCATCATGGATGTTGTGGCCCAGACAGGCGCCGAGCTGATCGTTCTCGCCCGGTACATGCAGATCTTGTCAGATGCGATGTGCCAGACCATGTCCGGCCGCATCATCAATATCCATCACTCCTTCCTGCCCAGCTTCAAAGGAGCGAACCCCTACAAGCAGGCCTATGGCCGCGGCGTGAAGTTGATTGGCGCTACCGCGCATTATGTGACGGCAGATCTGGATGAAGGGCCGATCATCGAGCAGGATGTCGCCCGCATCACTCATGCGCAGAGCGCTGCGGATTATGTCTCCATCGGCCGGGATGTGGAAGCGCAAGTGCTGGCGCGGGCCATTCATGCCCATATTCACCACCGCGTCTTCCTGAATACAGACCGTACCGTTGTGTTCCCCGCCAGCCCCGGCGGCTACGCTTCCGAACGCATGGGCTGACCTCTCCCCCCTTATCGTGGTGCCCTGCGCCCGCGTGCCGGCTCTATTGCAGTTGCAATATGGCCCGGCGCGCGGGTTTTTACGTTTCAGGAGGTCATCGGAGAGGAATCGGCCTCTGCCTCAAAACTGGTCGCCGCCAAACGCTGAGGTATCGCACCCGTTACTGACATCACCACAAGGAATGAAAGGCCGCTCAGTTTTTCACCTGACGACTGCTTCTTAAGCAGCAGAATGCTGATAAAAGAATCAAATAATTTTCTGCTAAAGAATAATATTGACCTGCAAATATATTCCATTCCTACTTGGTCCACAGGATTGAACCAATTCTCGAAATCGGTCCATGCCACTGAGGAGAATGGAGCATATGACCAAGCGCGTTGCCATCATCGGCGCGGGTCCGTCAGGTCTCGCACAGCTTCGGGCCTTCCAGTCCGCCGCCCAGAAGGGAACTGAAGTTCCTGAAGTTGTCTGCTTTGAAAAGCAGTCCAACTGGGGAGGCTTGTGGAACTACACATGGCGCACCGGGCTCGATGAAAATGGAGAGCCTGTCCATTGCTCCATGTATCGTTATTTGTGGACCAATGGCCCGAAGGAAGGTCTTGAGTTCGCCGATTATTCCTTCGAAGAACATTTCGGAAAGCAGATCGCTTCCTACCCACCCCGCGCCGTGATGTTTGATTATATTGAGGGCCGTGTGGTGAAAGCCGGCGTGCGCGATATGATCCGCTTCTCCACCGTGGTGCGTTATGTCGATTATGACGCGGATGCGGATGATTTCACCATCACCGTCCATGATCTCGTGGAAGACCATGTCTACAAGGAACGGTTTGACCATGTGATTGTCGCATCCGGCCATTTCTCTACGCCGAATGTGCCGGAATATGAAGGTTTCGCCAATTTCAACGGCCGCATTGTCCATGCCCATGACTTCCGCGATGCGCGTGAATTTACGGGCAAGGATGTGCTGCTCATGGGCTCGTCCTACTCAGCGGAAGATATTGGCTCCCAGTGCTGGAAATATGGGGCGAACAGCGTCACCACCTGTTATCGCTCCGCCCCCATGGGTTTCAAATGGCCCGCCAACTGGGAAGAGAAGCAGGCTCTCGTCAAGGTGGAAGGCCGGACAGCCCATTTCAGGGACGGCTCCACCAAGGACATCGACGCCATCATTCTGTGCACCGGCTACAAGCACTATTTCCCCTTTCTGCCGGATGATCTGCGCCTGAAGACGGCCAACCGCCTCGCCACTGCCGATCTCTACAAGGGCGTGGTGTGGGTGAACAATACGAAGCTGTTCTATCTGGGCATGCAGGACCAGTGGTTCACCTTCAACATGTTCGATGCTCAGGCCTGGTATGTGCGTGACATCATTCTCGGCCGCATCAAGATCCCCGCCGAGAAGGAAGTGCTGCTGGCGGATGTGCGGGAACGGGAGGCCCGCGAGGAGGCTTCCGACGAGGTGAAATACGCCATCAAGTATCAAGGGGATTACGTGAAGGAACTGATTGCGGAAACGGATTATCCGTCCTTTGATGTCGATGGAGCCTGCGAGGCCTTTTGCAAGTGGAAGAAGCACAAGGCCGAGGACATTATGGGCTTCCGCAATAACTCCTACCAGTCGGTCATCACCGGCACCATGGCCCCGCTCCACCACACCCCGTGGAAGGATGCGCTGGACGATTCCATGGAAGCCTATCTTCAAAACTGAACCCCCTCCTGCATCCGCCCGTGCTGAGTCGGCCATGGGCGGGCCTGCCGTGACCTCATGGAGGTATGGATGTCCGAGACGACCCCAATGGGCCTTTTTCATCCCGGTCCGCCGCGGGCCAGTCATGCCCGGCGGGTTACGGCCTATGGCCTTTCGCCAACGCAGGAGCGCTATCGCGTGCCAGCGGCAGGGGCCATCATGGTGCAGCTCCATGCCGGAGACCGCATCACCCTCATCAATGATGAAGGAGGCCAGCGCTGTGAAGTGCTGGCCGCCCGCCCCGATGGGCAGGTGGATGTTGGCCTTCTGGGGCTGGAGGCTGGCGGCCCGGCGGAAGGGCTCTGCGCTCTTCTGTCTTCCGGCTTGCCGGGGCTCAACCGCCTGGCCGCAGGGCTGGGCGCCCGCAATATCCGGCTTGCGGATGCCCGCGCGGCCCATCTGTTTGATGCCGGCAGCACTGTTGGCGAAACGGCCGACGCCACGGCGCAGGAGACATGCTGGCTGGTGGTTGCGGCCCCCGGCGATGTGATGGATTTCGAGGCGCAGAATGCCGCCACGCCCCTCACCCTTTACATCACCCGCGCCATGGCCCGTCCGGCCGGCAGCTTCGCCCTGCCCGACCCGCTCGCGGACCCCATGCTGGATCTGCGGGTGAAATCCGCCACGGCTGAATCCTATCTGGTCAAGGCTGGTGACTACATCCAGATCATTGATGTGGATGGCCGCCAGTGCACCGATTTCCAGTGTTTTGACGCCAGAAAGGTGGAGCGCGGCCTGTTCAATCCGCTGGATGTCACCAGCACCCGCACCATTTTGCACCACAATTACCCCATGCCCGGCCTGCATGCGAAATATTACGATCAGGACAATCAGGCGCTGGTGGAAGTGATACAGGATACGTGCGGGCGGCATGATTCCTTCGCCACGGCCTGTTCAGCCAAATATTATGATGATCTGGGCTATCCCGGACACGCCAACTGCACCGACAATTTCAACGGCGCGCTGGCTACCCACGGCATTCCGCCACGGGCCGGCTGGATGGCCACGAACTTCTTCTTCAATACCGGGCTGGATGCCCATGGCGTGCTCTATGCCGATGAGCCATGGTCCCGCCCCGGAGATTATGTGCTGATGCGGGCGCTGACAGATCTTGTCTGCGTCTCATCCGCCTGCCCCGATGACACTTCCGCAGCCAATGGCTGGAACCCCACGGATATTCACGTGCGCACCTATGCGGCGGGCGAACGCTTCCAGCGTGCCAGCGCATGGCGCCCGACCCCTGATGCCGAGCCCATCATGACGCGCGAAACCGCTTTCCATCAGAAATTCTCAGAACTCACCCGTGATTTTGTCGAGTATCGCGGCTTCTGGCTGCCCAACAGCTTCCCCGGATGTGATCCGGTTGAGAGCTACTGGGCCTGCCGCGAAGGCGTCGTGGTGATGGACCTCTCCGCCCTGCGCAAGTTCGAGGTGACAGGCCCCGATGCCGAAGCCCTGCTGAACTGGGTGCTCACCCGTGATGTCAGCAAGCTGGGCCATGGACAGGTGGTCTATTCGGCCATGTGCTACCCCCATGGCGGCATGATAGACGATGGCACGCTGTTCCGCCTCGGTCCGCAGAACTTCCGCTGGATCGGCGGCAGCGATGAAGGCGGCGTGTGGATGCGGGAAGAGGCAGCACGCCTTGGCCTCAATGTCAGCATCCGCTCTTCCACGGACCAGATGCACAATATTGCCGTGCAGGGCCCCAAATCACGCGAACTGATGAAGCAGATCATCTGGACCCCGCCGCACCAGGCTGCACTGGAAGAGCTGGGCTGGTTCCGCTTCACGGTGGGGCGCATTGGCGGTGAGCATGGCGTGCCTGTCGTGGTCTCCCGCACCGGCTATACGGGTGAACTGGGGTATGAAATCTTTTGCCATCCAAAGGATGGCGCAGCCGTGTTCGATGCAGTTTGGGCGGCTGGCCGGCCTCTGGGTATCAAACCCATGGGCCTGGCCGGGCTGGATCTGGTGCGCATCGAGGCTGGCCTTGTTTTTGCCGGCTATGACTTCTCCGATCAGACTGACCCGTTCGAGGCCGGAATTGGCTTTACTGTGCCGCTCAAATCCAAGACCAGTGATTTTGTCGGTCGCGAAGCCCTGCTGCGCCGGAAGGAGCATCCGGCCCGCAAATTTGTTGGCCTGCTAATGGATGGACAGGAAGCCATCAGCCATGGCGATTGCATTCGCATCGGCCGGGCTCAGGTCGGCGAGGTCTGCTCGGCCATGCGCAGCCCGCGGGATGGGCAATGGATCGCCCTTGCCCGGATGGATGTGGCCCACGCCACGCCCGGAACGGCTGTTGAGGTGGGCCGGCTGGATGGACACATCAAACGGCTGGCCGCCACCGTTTCGGCCTTTCCCCATTACGACCCCAAAAAGGAGCGCCCGCGCTCCTGATTTGGCGCAAGGATTGAAGCTGCCTGCAATGTCGGCCCACGGGCCGGCATTGTTCTGGCTTCGTACTTATTGTCGCTCCTGCCGGGGGGAGCAGGCATATTTGCGGCGATAGGCGCGTGAAAAATGGCTGGCGCTGGCGAAACCTGTCGCCACGGCGATTTCCGTCACCGGAAGATTGGTCTGGCGCAGCAATTCCCGCGCACGTGTCAGGCGAATACTCTGATAATAAGCCTCCGCACCGACGCCTATATGCTCGGCAAACAGCCGATCCAACTGGCGCAGGGAAACACCTGCGCTCTCGGCCAACTCCTCACGGCTGGCTGGCGTTTCGATACGGCCTTCCATCAGGTCAATGATGCGCTCCAACCGTGCATTGCGCACCCCCAACCGCTCTGGCAAGCCCAGCCTTTGGCCGCCTTCACCGGGGCGCACATGAGCTTGCAGAAACCAGTCTCCCACCGCACGCGCCAGAGCGAAGCCATGTGCTTCGCCAATCACATGGTGCATCATGTCCAGCGCCGCGACGCCACCCGCACAAGTGAGACGGTTCCGGTCGACCTCGAACAGCGATGAGCGCAGATCCACCTTTCTGAACTGCTCGGCAAAGGCCGCCGCATGTTCCCAGTGCACCGTGGCCCTGTATCCATCCAGCACGCCGGCACGGGCCAGCAGATAAGGCCCGGCGGAAACTCCGCCCAGCGTCAGCCCCCGCCGCGCCATGGAGCGCAGGCCATGCCACAGGCGCGCATCATCAAATACCGCCGGATTGCCCCCGGCGCAGACAATGATGGTGTCCAGCCCCTCCAGATCATCCAGCGTGCCATCCACCGCCATCAGCAGCCGGTTGGAAGCCCCCACCGGGGCGCCATCCACCGAGAGATGCCGCCAGCCATAAAGCTCGGCCCCGGCAATGATATTGGCCGCGCGCAACGGCTCCAGCGCCGAGGCGTAGGACATCAGCGCGAAGCCCGGCAGCAGGACAAAACCGATTTTTGAAACTTTCCGCATCATGACGCTGAAGATCAACCAAACGTCGCCTTGAGGCAAGTGCGTGCCTGAAATTGCATCATGCTCAAAACAACGCCGGTTTTATCCGGCTCGTTTAGAGAGGCTGCCGGCTTCCCATGCGCTACAATTTTCTTTCCCTTGCCGCCAACGCCCTCTCCGGCCACCGCTCCTGGAAGCCGGCTTGGCGCGATGCAGCCCCCAAATCCACTTATGATGTGGTGATTATTGGTGGCGGCGGCCATGGCCTCGCCACGGCTTATTATCTGGCCAAGAACCACGGCATCACCAATGTCGCGGTGATTGAAAAGGGCTGGATCGGCTCCGGCAATGCGGGCCGCAACACCACCATTATCCGCTCCAACTACATGCTGCCGGGCAATTCTGCTTTCTATGAGCTGTCCATGAAGCTGTGGGAAACCATGGAGCAGGATCTCAACTACAACACCATGGTCTCCCAGCGCGGGGTTCTGAACCTCATCCATTCCGATGCCCAGCGCGACGCTTTCGTGCGCCGGGGCAACGCCATGCGCCTTGAAGGCATTGATGCCGAACTGCTCTCGCTGGAACAGGTGAAGCAGATGGTGCCCTTCCTCGCCTATGACAATGCCCGCTTTCCCATCAAGGGCGGGCTCATCCAGCGTCGCGGCGGCACCGCCCGGCATGATGCCGTGGTGTGGGGCTATGCCCGCGCGGCAGACCGGCGCGGGGTGGATATCATCCAGAATTGCGAAGTCACCGGCTTTATCCGCGATGCCAAGGGTGCCATCACCGGCGTGGAAACCACGCGCGGCTCCATCCGGGCCGGCAAGGTGGGTATGGCGGTGGCGGGCAATTCCTCCCGCGTCGCGGCGATGGCGGACCTGCGCCTGCCCATCGAAAGCCACGCCCTTCAGGCTTTTGTGACCGAAGCGATCAAGCCGCTGCTGGATACGGTCGTCACCTTTGGGGCGGGGCATTTCTATGTGTCGCAATCCGACAAGGGCGGCCTTGTGTTTGGCGGCGATATTGACGGCTACAACTCTTACGCCCAGCGCGGCAACCTGCCCACGGTAGAAGATGTATGCGAAGGGGGCATGGCGCTGATGCCGGCCATTGGCCGTATCCGCATGCTGCGCTCCTGGGGCGGCATCATGGATATGTCAATGGACGGCTCGCCCATCATCGACCACTCCCCGGTTGAAGGGCTCTTCATGAATGCCGGCTGGTGCTATGGCGGCTTCAAGGCCACGCCCGCCTCCGGCTATTGCTTCGCCCACCTCATCGCCACCGGCCAGCCCGCCCCTGAGGCCGCCGCCTACAGGCTCGATCGCTTCGCGCGTGGCGCAATGATCGACGAGAAGGCGCAGGGCGCCCAGCCAAACCTTCACTGAACCACCAGACTGCGAGAGATCATCATGCGCATTCCATGCCCATATTGCGGATCCCGTGATCTGCGTGAATTCACCTATCTGGGTGATGCCGAAGCCACAGGTGATGTGTTTGAGCGCACCTATCTGCGCACCAACCCCATGGGTCGACACAAGGGCTACTGGTATCACGATAATGGCTGCCGCTCCTGGCTTCTGGTGGAGCGCGACACCAAGACCCACGAGATCCATGACGTCCGCCTTGTGCGCGCCACCCCTGTCACCAAGGAGGCTGTGTGATGACCCAGACCCACCGCATCGCTGGCGCAGCAGCTCAGTTCCACCAGATTGACCGCAACCAAAGCCTCAGCTTCGCCTTCGATGGCCGCCGCATGACAGGCTATGAAGGCGACACGCTCGCCTCCGCCCTGCTGGCCAATGGCGTGAAGCTCGTGGCGCGCTCCTTCAAGTATCACCGCCCGCGCGGTATCCTCACAGCTGGCCCGGAAGAGCCGAATGCGCTGGTGGAACTGCGCGAAGGTGCCCGGCGCGAGGCGAACTGCAAGGCCACCACAGTGGAGTTGTTCGACGGCCTCTCCGCCCAGAGCCAAAACCGCTGGCCCAGCCTTGAAAATGATATTGGCGCGGTGAACGGCCTGTTCTCACCCGTCTTTGTTGCCGGCTTCTATTACAAGACCTTCAAGTGGCCCTCCGCCTTCTGGGAGAAGGTGTATGAGCCCTCCATCCGCAAGGCCGCCGGCCTTGGCCGTTCCGCCGGCCTGCCGGACCCGGACAGCTATGAGAAGGCCTTCGCCTTCTGCGATGTGCTGGTCATCGGCTCCGGCCCGGCTGGTCTTGCAGCAGCGCTTGCAGCCGGGCGTTCCGGGGCAAGGGTCATTCTGTGCGAAGAGGATTTCCGCCTGGGCGGCCGCCTTCTGGCTGAAAGCGGCGATGAGATTGACGGCCGGAATGCCAATGACTGGCGCATCACCACGCTCAACGAGCTGGAAAGCCTGCCGAATGTCACGCTGATGCCGCGTACCGCCGTTTATGGCGTCTATGACAGCGGCACCTATGGCGCTATCGAGAAGGTAGCGGACCATCTGCCCCAGCCAGCCGCGCACCAGCCGCGCCAGCGCCTGTGGCAGATTGTGGCGCGACGCTCCATTCTGGCGGCGGGTGCTCTGGAGCGCCCTCTGGTCTTCTCCGGCAATGACCGGCCTGGTGTGATGATGGCCTCCGCCGTGCGCAGCTATGCCAACCGTTTTGGCGTGCTGGCCGGTAAGCAGGTGACCATCTTCACCAACAATGACAATGGCTGGCGCACGGCCTTCGATATGGTGCAGGCGGGTGCGAACATTTCCGCCCTCATCGACACCCGCGCGGATGTAGATGCCGCGCTCTCCTTGCGCGGCAAGGCGGCTGGGCTGAACATCATTGCCGGCGGTCGCGTTGTCACCACCAATGGCGGCAAGGCCCTGAGCGAAGTTATCTTTACGGATGCAAAGGGCGCGAAGCAGAATGTGAGCGCGGATGTGCTGGCCATGTCCGGCGGGTTCAACCCCATGCTGGCGCTCACCACCCATACCGGGGCGCGGCCGGTATGGAATGATGCACTCGCCACCTTCGTGCCCGGAGGCCTGCCGGCCGGAATGCAGGTGGTGGGCGCGGCGCAAGGAGAGTTCTCACTCGCTGAGGCTCTGCGTGGTGGCCATTCGGCCGGGCTTGAGTCAGCATCCGCCTGCGGTCACAACGCTGCGGCCGGAGAGCCAGCCATGGCGCCAGACGAAGACTATCACATCACCCCCATCTGGCATGTGGATGGAGGCAAGAAGGCATTTGTGGACTTCCAGCACGATGTGACGGCTTCGGATATCACCCTCGCCCATCGCGAAGGCTACCGCTCCGTTGAGCTGCTGAAGCGCTACACCACGCTGGGCATGGCGACGGATCAGGGCAAGCTCTCCAATATCAATGGCCATGCCATCATGGCCGAACTGGTGGGCAAGCCCATGATGCAGGTGGGCACCACCGTGGCCCGCGCACCTTCTGTTCCGGTGGCCATCGGCGCATTTGCCGGCCATTCGCGGGGCATGGAATTCAAGCCCACGCGCCATATTGCCGGCCATGCCCATGCGAAGGAGCTGAACGCCACCTTCATCGAAACCGGGCAGTGGCTGCGTCCGCAATGGTATGCCCGCCCCGGCGAAAGCGAGTGGCGCGACAGCGTGAACCGCGAGGTCACCACCACCCGCACTGCCGCCGGCATCTGTGATGTCTCCACGCTGGGCAAGATTGACGTGCAAGGCACGGATGCGGCTGAATTCCTCAACCGTGTCTATATCAACGCCTTCGCCAAGCTACCCGTGGGCAAGGCCCGCTATGGCGTGATGCTGCGTGAAGATGGCTTCATTCTGGATGATGGCACGGTGGCGCGCTTCGGCGAGGAGCAGTTCGTCGTCTCCACCACCACGGCCAATGCCGGCCGCATCATGAAGCATCTGAACTATTGCGCTCAGGTGCTATGGCCGGAGCTGGATGTGCAGATCGCCTCCATCTCCGAAGCCTGGGCGCAATATGCGGTTGCAGGCCCCCGCTCGCGTGAGCTGTTGCAGAAGCTGCTGGGAGAAGCCTTCGATCTTTCAAACGAGGCTTTCCCCTTCATGGGCGTGGCGGAATTTGAATGGGCCGGCGTGCCGGTGCGTCTGTTCCGCATCTCCTTCTCTGGCGAGCTGGCTTATGAAATCGCCGTGCCAGCCAATTATGGCGAGGCGCTCTCGCGTGCGCTTCAGGCCGCTGGCCAACCTCTGGGGGCCTGCTTCTATGGCACCGAGGCGCTCGGCGTCATGCGTATCGAGAAGGGCCATGTGGGCGGGCCGGAAATGGTTGGCACCACCGCGGAAGATGTTGGCCTGGGCCGCATGATGTCCACGAAGAAGGATTTCATCGGCAAGGCGCTGGCCTATCGCGAAGCCATGGTCGAGCCGAACCGCCAGCGGCTTGTGGGCCTGCGCCCGGTGGAAGGCGGCAAGCCTCTGGTGGGTGGTGCGCATCTTCTGGCAAAGAACGCCACCCCGACCACCGCGAACGATCAGGGCTATGTCACCTCCGTCACATATTCCCCCAACCTGAAAAGCTGGCTGGCGCTGGCGCTGGTGAAACGCGGGCCGGAACGCATTGGCGAGCGTATGCGGGTGGTGGATCTGCTGCGCAATACCGAGGTGGAAGTGGAGCTGTGCTCCCCCGTCTTTCTTGATCCTGAAGGAAGCAAGCTCCATGGCTGAGAATATCATCACCCCACTCGCCCCCATCTCCGCCTTTGCCGGAGCCATTGGCCGGGCGCATTTCTCCGCAACCGGCGCTGCCATCATCAGCGAACGCACCGGACTGGGCCTCGCCACCGTGACCGTGCGCAAGGGTAAGCTGGAGGCGCTGAAGGCTGCCCTTGCCGCCCATTACGGGCTGAACCTGCGCGATGGCGCAAAAGTCTCCCGCAGCCATGAGCTGGTTCTGGTGGGCACCGGACCGGATAGCTGGCTGGCCCTACAGGAAGGTGGCGGCTGGGCTTTCGCAAAAGATCTCACGGCGAAACTTTCCGGCTTTGCCTCTGTAGCAGACCAGTCTTCCGGCTATGGCGTGGTGCGCCTGTCCGGCCCGGCCGCCCGCTCTGTTCTGGCCAAAGGCGTGCCGGTGGATCTGCACCCCAACGCCTTCAGGCCGGATGATGCGGCCGTGACGCTGGCCTCCCATATCGGTGTCATTCTTTGGCAGGAGCCGGGGGAAACGCCGGAAGAGACGCCTGTCTATGACATGGCCGTATTCCGCTCCTTCGCGGAAAGCTTCTGGCACTGGCTGGCGGAGAGCGCCGCCGAGTTCGGCCTGAAAAAGGCGGGCTGACCTCAACCAGCACCGCCCTTTCTGTCCTGCCTCACAAGATTCCGGATGGCGCCACTCATCTCGCGCCATCCGGGTGGCTTCAGCCTTGCCGCCTGCTGCCGACCGATCCAACCGGGCTGAAGCACAAAGATGCCCCCGGCTTCCGTCATGATGCGCCGGGCTGTTGAGCCGGCCGCGTGGCGTCTGCCCCGCATATCCTCTCAGATCTTTTATCGACCGCGAAGCATGTCGCAGAATCAGAATGAGGCCCCTTCCATGACGACCATCATTGACGGCAAAGCCGTTGCCGCAGCCCTGCGCGCAGATGTGGCGAAAGATGCCATCGCCTTCACCGGCAAATATGGCCGCCGACCGGGACTGGCCGTGGTGCTGGTGGGGAATGATCCGGCGAGCGAAGTCTATGTCGGCTCCAAGGTGCGCCTCACCCGTGAGGCCGAGATGAGCAGCTTTGAGCACCGCCTCCCGGCGGAGACCTCCGAAGCTGATCTGCTGGCGCTGGTGCAGAAGCTGAATGAGGATGACCTTGTTGATGGCATTCTGGTGCAACTTCCCGTGCCCCGCCATATCGATTCAGGGAAAGTGATCCAGGCAATTGACCCGGCCAAGGATGTTGATGGCCTCCACCCGGAAAATGCCGGCCGCCTCATGGCTGGCCTGCCCGGCCTTGCCCCCTGCACGCCTCTGGGCTCCATGCTTTTGATCGAAAGCGTGCAAAAGGATCTCAGCGGTCTTCATGCGGTGGTGATTGGCCGCTCCGTTCTGGTTGGCAAGCCCATTGCGCAGATGCTTCTTGCCGCAAATGCCACGGTGACCATGGCGCATTCCCGCACGAAGGACCTGCCTGCAATGTGCCGCTCGGCAGATATTCTGGTTGCCGCAGTGGGCGTGCCTGAACTGGTGAAGGGTGATTGGATTAAGCCTGGTGCCATCGTCATTGATGTCGGCATCAACCGCCTGCCGCCCTCCGAAGGAGCCAACAAGGGCCGGCTTGTCGGCGATGTGGCATTTGATGAGGCGAAAGTCCTGGCTGGCGCCATCACTCCCGTACCCGGCGGCGTCGGCCCCATGACCATTGCCTGCCTGCTTCAAAACACCCTGACTGCCGCCCGTCGCCGCGTGGGTGCCACCGCCTGATATTTCAGAACCACGACGTCGGACCCGCCTCAAACAAAAGACCGCCCATTCATGGCCCCGTCTGCATGCCCTCCCTGTTCCAGAAACAAGGCATGCAGACGGGGCCATTTGGCTTTTAGGCAGGACGATCTGGCTGGCGACCATCTCAACCTCTGGAGCGGACATGAAAAAGCCGCCCCAGAGGGGCGGCTTATCATGAATATCGGCCGTCTACAGAAGCGCTCAGCCAGCCTTGGCCAAGGTCGTCGCAATCTGATCCTTCAGCGCCAGACGACGCTTGCGCAGCGCTGCTTCAGCTTCCTCGGTGATGGTGTCGATCCGGTTTTCCGCACGATGAATCTGATCGTTCACTGCATCATACTCATCGAGGATACCCGCAAAATGCGCATCCTTCGCCTTCAGCGCATGGATCGCCTCCAGCTGACCGGGAAACTCTTCACCCAGAGTATGCGGGGTGTTGGACATGTCCTATCCTCCTTGAACAGAAAACCACTTTAGGCGGTTACACTGGCCAAGCGCTTGACCTCAATCAAGAGTCACAGCCTGTGTTGTGCAATCTATCCACGGCATCTCCACGCCTCACGACTTTTGCGCGAGTTGCGCGCATGACGCCCGTGCAGATGCGTTCACGGGAATGCAACGCGCCAACGCTTATGCGAAGAAAGCGGCACACATGGCACAGAAGACTTTGGAGGATGGGCATCGCGTGAGATTTCTTCTCACTGCAACTTCAGTCTCAATTTTTGGAGAAGACTCTCTGAAGAAAGAGTGGCGGGAGTGACGGGGCTCGAACCCGCGACCTCCGGCGTGACAGGCCGGCGCTCTAACCAACTGAGCTACACCCCCGTTCGGCGTTTCGGTGTTGTCCGCCGCCGGAGTGAGGCTGTATCTAAAGCACCCTCTTTCACCCGTCAAGCAGGCTGGAGCAGAAGACTATATCGAGCTGTGGATATCTTATTTTGACATTCCTGAGAAACAGCGCGAAAAAATGTCAAGTAATTGATATTCAATGATTTTTTATCCAATAAAACGACCCGCCTGGGTTTTTCCATCCCCTTCCTTTTCAGAAAAGCCGCCCAACAAAAACAGGCGCGCCGCAAAAATAAACGGGGCATCTGATTTGCAGAATCCTCCTGCGGAGAGAAATCAGGCGGCATCCAGCAATGCCGGTTCCCACATCAACAACCCAACAAACAGGCAGGCAGAACAAACTGCTGCGTGGACACAGGCGTGCTCCATCCACACCACCACGCCCCTCTACACAGGGGCATGTGGCGACACGGAGCTGGAAAGTGACCGATGACCGGTAGAGCCAGATCTTCAGCAGAATGCTGCTGAAACAGGGCTGCCTATAATTTCAGAGATAGGATGCGCGAAAGGCGCACCGAAATGGGGCAATCTGTCGGCATAACTGGCCCCGCATTTAGGGCCGCACTATCTAAACCCTTGAAAAACATGGTGGGCGGTGACGGGTTCGAACCGCCGACCCTCTCGGTGTAAACGAGATGCTCTACCAGCTGAGCTAACCGCCCATATGTAATATGTGAGGCGCTTAAAGCACCCTCTTGCGCCAAGAGCAAGGGGCATGAGCTGCGCAAATATCTTCTGCTGTGGAGGAAACCGGGAAACCCTCACAAGCAGGAAAGAAGAAGGGGCGGCATTCCCGCTCCCCCTTCAGCAATACCGGGCACCGCACATGCCGCACGGCACCCGGAAAGGCCTCAGCTGTTGTTGACAGCTTCCTTCAAGCCCTTGCCAGGCGTGAACTTGGGCGCCTTGGACGCGCTGATCGTCACCGGCATGCCAGTGCGCGGGTTGCGGCCCTCGCGCGCAGCGCGCGTCACCACCGAGAAGCTGCCAAAGCCGATGAGCTTGACTTCCTCACCCTGCTGCAACGCACGGGCGATGATGTCGAAGGTCGCGTCAACAGCAGCCGCAGCAGCCGTCTTGGTCAGCTTGGCCTCTTCGGCCACCGCAGCGATCAGTTCGTTCTTGGTGGTCATCTGACCATTCCCTTCCATTATCAAAATGCGAATCGTCCAGAGTTGGAACTCCTTCGATCGCCGCGAGAATCATGGAAAATGCGGCTTTTGCAAGCTCGATCGGCGACAAACCCGCACCAATGCACGATTTCTGCACTGCAAGCGCTCATAAGAAAAGGGCGGCACCATTCCAGCACCGCCCTTTTCATTTTCCGGCTTCAAAAAACGCTTCAGTGCGCCACAACACCAGAACTGTCTTCGCCCCCTGCCGGGGCGCTGACGGGTTTTTCTTCCCAGGTGATGGGTTCGGGATGGCGCACAAGTGCGTTGTGCAACACCTCATCCATGCGATTGACCGGGATGATCTCCAGCGCGTTTTTCACATTCGCGGGAATATCCGCCAGATCCTTCGCATTTTCCTCAGGGATAAGAACGGTCTTGATGCCGCCACGCAGGGCCGCAAGCAGCTTTTCCTTCAGGCCGCCAATGGGCAGAACCCGACCACGCAGGGTGATTTCACCCGTCATGGCCACATCGCGCCGCACCGGAATGCCCGTCATCACCGAAACGATAGCAGTGGCCATGGCCACACCGGCCGAAGGACCATCCTTCGGGGTTGCCCCTTCCGGTACGTGAACGTGGATATCACGACGCTCGAACAGCGGCGGCTCAATCCCGAAATCCACGGCCCGCGAGCGCACATAAGACGCCGCTGCGGAGATGGATTCCTTCATCACATCCTTCAGGTTCCCGGTCACCGTCATCTTGCCCTTGCCGGGCATCATGAGGCCTTCAATGGTCAGCAGTTCACCGCCCACCTCGGTCCATGCCAGGCCAGTAACCACACCCACCTGATCTTCCCGCTCAATCTCACCGAAGCGATAACGCGGCACACCGAGGAAATCCTCGATATTGGCATTCGTCACCTCAACCGACTTTTTCTCGGTCAACACCAGTTCCTTCACGGCCTTGCGGGCCAGTGTCGAAATCTCGCGCTCCAAGTTACGCACGCCAGCCTCGCGGGTGTAACGGCGGATAACGGTCATCAGGGCATCATCGTCGATCGACCATTCCTTCGCCGTCAGCCCATGCTTCTGCACCGCATTGGGGATGAGATGCTTGCGGGCAATCTCAGCCTTTTCATCCTCGGTGTAACCTGCGATGCGGATGACTTCCATACGGTCCAGAAGGGCCGGCGGAATGTTCATCGTGTTCGCCGTGGTTACGAACATCACGTTCGAGAGGTCATAATCGACCTCCAGATAGTGGTCCGCGAAGCTCTGGTTCTGCTCGGGATCAAGCACCTCCAGCAGGGCCGAAGAAGGATCGCCGCGGAAATCCGCGCCCATCTTGTCAATCTCATCCAGCAGGAACAGCGGGTTGGACTTCTTGGCTTTGCGCATGGACTGAATGATCTTGCCCGGCATGGAGCCGATATAGGTGCGCCGGTGGCCGCGAATCTCAGCCTCGTCCCGGACACCGCCAAGAGCCACACGCACGAATTCACGCCCCGTCGCCCTGGCGATGGACTTGCCGAGCGAAGTCTTGCCCACGCCGGGAGGGCCAACAAGGCACAGCACCGGACCCGTCAGCTTGTTGGCGCGGCTCTGCACCGCCAGATATTCGACGATACGATCCTTCACCTTGTCCAGGCCGTAATGATCGGTATCAAGCACCTGCTGCGCGTAGTTCAGATCCTTCTTGATCTTGCTCTTCACGCCCCACGGAATGGAGAGCAGCCAATCCAGATAATTGCGCACCACAGTGGCTTCCGCCGACATGGGAGACATCTGACGCAGCTTCTTCAGCTCATGCTGCGCCTTCTCTCGCGCATCCTTTGTCAGCTTGGTGCGCTTGATCCGGTCTTCCAGCTCTTGCAGGTCGTCCTTGCCATCCTCGTCGCCGAGTTCTTTCTGAATGGCCTTCATCTGCTCATTCAGATAATACTCGCGCTGGGTCTTCTCCATCTGCCGCTTCACGCGGCTGCGGATGCGCTTTTCCACCTGCAACACGGAGATTTCGCTCTCCATGAGGCCCAGAACCTTCTCCAGACGGTCCGAAACCTTCACGGTTTCCAGCACGGCCTGCTTGTCGGTGATCTTCACCGCAAGATGCGAAGCAATGGTATCAGCCAGCTTGGAATGATCGTCGATCTGACCGACGACCCCAACCACCTCTGGTGAGACCTTCTTGTTCAGCTTCACATAATTTTCGAACTCGGTGACAACCGAGCGGGCCAGAGCCTCACCTTCGACGAGATCGCCAAGATCTTCCTCAAGCGTGACAGCTTCAGCTTCATAGATATCGGTGCGCTCGGTGAAGCGGGAGACACGAGCGCGGCCCACGCCTTCCACCAGCACCTTCACAGTGCCATCAGGCAGCTTCAGCAACTGGAGAACAGTCGCCAGAGTTCCGGCGCTATGGATCGCCTCTGGAGCCGGATCATCATCCGACGCATTTTCCTGCGTGGCGAGCAGAATATAGGAGTCGCCGCGCATCACCTCTTCCAGAGCGTGAATGGACTTCTCACGCCCCACAAAGAGGGGAACAATCATGTGAGGGAAAACCACGATGTCCCGCAGGGGGAGCACCGGGTAAGTCTGCGACACACCGGCAACGAGCGGAGGGCGCGGCTTCTGGCTCGTCATAACCCAATCCTTTCTTGAGGTGCACGCGCGAAAACGCTGCCGCGCGGGCACGCAGCCGGATACCGGAACGGATTTTCAATGCTGAGGCGACAAATGCCGCGGGCCGCATGAGGTCCGAGCACGGAGACCGGATAATTCTTTCCCAAGATGGAGACGCCATCCCCCTGTTTCAAGGGTACGGCAGAGACCCGCAATCGGGTGAACTGGGGAAAAGCGGCTGAAAACAAATGCTGGAGCACCATCTCAGCCCCCGCGCATGAAGCGCGAGGGTTGTTTGTGGGCCTGAAAGATCAGGCGCTTGCGCCTGCGCCGGCATCTCCGGCACGATCGGCATAGATATAGAGCGGACGCGCCTTCTGCTCGATCACCTCACGGGAGATCACCACCTCTTCCACACCCTCAAGGCCGGGCAGGTCGAACATGGTATCCAGCAAAATGCCTTCCATGATGGAACGCAGGCCACGCGCGCCTGTCTTGCGCTCAATCGCCTTGCGGGCGATGGCACCCAGCGCATCCTCGTGGATGGTGAGCTCCACATTCTCCATCTCGAAAAGACGCTGATACTGCTTCACCAGCGCGTTCTTCGGCTCCGCCAGAATCTTCTTCAGCGCAGCCTCGTCCAGATCCTCCAGCGTCGCCAGAACGGGCAGACGACCGATGAATTCGGGAATAAGGCCATACTTCAGCAGATCTTCAGGCTCGAGCTGACGGAACACATCACCGAGGCGACGATCATCCGCAGCTGCCACCTTGGCACCGAAGCCAATGGAGGTCGCGCCCTGAGCACGGGAAGAGATGATCTTGTCCAGCCCGGCGAAGGCGCCGCCGCAGATGAACAGGATATTGGTGGTGTCCACCTGCAGGAATTCCTGCTGGGGATGCTTACGCCCCCCTTGCGGCGGAACGGAAGCCACCGTGCCTTCCATGATTTTCAACAGGGCCTGCTGCACACCCTCGCCCGAAACATCACGGGTAATGGAGGGATTGTCGGCTTTGCGGCTGATCTTGTCGATCTCGTCAATATAGACGATGCCGCGCTGGGCCCGCTCCACATTGTAATCCGCAGCCTGAAGCAGCTTGAGGATGATATTTTCCACATCCTCACCCACATAACCGGCTTCGGTCAGGGTCGTGGCGTCGGCCATGGTGAAGGGCACATCCAGAATGCGCGCCAGTGTCTGGGCCAGCAACGTCTTGCCGGAGCCCGTGGGGCCAACCAGCAGGATGTTGGACTTGGCCAGCTCCACATCGCCATTCTTGGAGGCATGGCTGAGGCGCTTGTAGTGGTTGTGCACCGCCACCGAGAGAACCTTTTTCGCGTGTTGCTGACCGATGACATAATCATCCAGCACATCGCGAATTTCCTTCGGGGTCGGGATGCCATCCCGCGACTTCACCAGTGAGGACTTGGACTCTTCCCGGATAATGTCCATGCACAGCTCGACGCACTCGTCGCAGATGAACACGGTCGGTCCGGCGATGAGCTTCCTGACCTCGTGCTGGCTCTTGCCGCAGAACGAGCAATAAAGTGTATTCTTGCTGTCGCTGCTGCTGCCGCCGGTCTTGCTCATCTTCGTCTCCTACGACCTATCGATACGGACACATATGCGTCTGTGTCGTACGGATCACCATTCTGGATCTCAGCGAAGCAAAAAGCCTGCCATATCCTTATTATGGTGAGTGACCTGTATTTAGCCAATCACCCTCCGGTGACGCGATCAAGGCATTTGCGACGAACTGGTGAAGTTCCCCACATGCCCGAGCCTCTCCACAGCCGTTTCTGGCGAGGTGCATGGCCCTGCACGCTTCCGGTTACATCATAAGCGGAAAACTTTTCTGGAAAGTTCCCGAAAACAACGGCCCCCGTCATTTCTGGCGGGGGCCGGCATGCGGCATGAGATGCCGGCTATGAGACATGCAAGCGCGATATTATTGCGCCTGCAAGGAAAAACACGAACCGGGACCCGCCCAGCCGACGCATCAATCCTGCTTGGGCTCATCCTCAGCCGGGCGCTGTTCGATCACGGAATCAATGAGACCGAAGTCCCGTGCAGCTTCCGCAGTCAGAAAATTGTCACGCTCCAGAGCATCCTCAATGGCTGCGAGATCCTGCCCGGTGTGCTTCACGTAAATTTCATTCAGACGGCGCTTCAGGCTCAGGATTTCCTGCGCATGCAGCATGATATCCGTCACCTGACCCTGGAAGCCGCCAGAAGGCTGATGCACCATGATTCGTGCATTCGGCAGGGCAAAGCGCATGTCCTTGGCGCCAGCCGTCAGCAGCAGCGAACCCATGGAGGCCGCCTGCCCGATGCACAGGGTCGACACCGGCGGCTTGATGAACTGCATGGTGTCGTAAATCGCAAGGCCCGACGTCACCACTCCCCCCGGGGAGTTGATGTACATCGAGATTTCCTTCTTCGGATTATCAGCCTCAAGGAAGAGAAGCTGCGCCACGGCCAGCGTGGACATGCCGTCTTCCACCGGGCCGGTGAGGAAGATGATGCGCTCCTTCAGCAGGCGCGAATAAATATCATAAGACCGCTCACCCCGGTTGGTCTGCTCGACCACCATGGGAATGAGATAGTTCATGTAGGTATCAACGGGATCACGCATCATCAGTCCTCGGATCGGGCGGGGTGGCACATGCACAAACCCATGCGCCACCCAATATCGTCTCAGGCGATTTCAGCGAAACCTCAGGCTTCCTCGCCCGCCTTTTCGTCTTCCTTGTAAAGCTCATCCTTGGAGACCGGCTTCTCGGTCACATTGGCGAGCTCCAGAAGGTAGTCAACAACCTTTTCCTCGAACAGAGGCGCACGGACAGACGCCATCGCCTCGGGGCTGCGGCGGTAATAGTCCCACACCTGCTGTTCCTGGCCGGGGAACTGACGCGCACGCTCTACCAGAGCGCGGGTCACTTCCTCATCGGTCACCTGGATCTTGTTCTGCTCACCGATCTCGGCCAGCACCAGACCCAGACGCACGCGACGCTCGGCGATCTTGCGATAATCCGCCTTCGCCTCGTCCTCGGTGGTGTTCTCATCGGCGAAAGTCCGGCCCTGGCCAGCCATGTCGCGCTGCACCTGCTCCCACACGCCATTGAATTCCTGCTCCAGCAGGCCTTCCGGCACGTCGAACTTGTGCATCTCGTCCAGGGCGTCAAGCAGAACGCGCTTCACCTTCTGGCGGGAAATGGCGGCGTGCTCACCAGAGGTGCGCTCGCGCACCATGCTCTTGAGCTGCTCCAGACCTTCCAGGCCCAGCCCCTTGGCGAACTCGTCATCCACGGTCACTTCGCCAGGCGCGGCGACGGACTTGCAGGTGACTTCAAAGGAGGCTTCCTTGCCGGCCAGATCGGTGGCGGCATAATCCTCGGGGAAGGTCACCTTCAGGGTGCGGTTCTCACCGGCGGCAATACCAACCAGCTGTTCTTCAAAACCGGGAATGAAGCCATTGGAACCGAGCACAACGTCGATATCCTCGGCGGAACCGCCTTCGAACTTCTCACCGTCGATATAACCGGCGAAGTCGATGGTCACGCGGTCACCGTCAGCCGCAGCGCCGTCCTTGTCTTCGTAGGGGCGGTTGGATTCGGCGAGGCGCTGGATGGTCTCATCCACCTCAGCGTCGGTCACTTCCACCACCGGCTTCTCGACGGCGATATCCTTGAAGTTGCCCAGCTCAATCGTGGGCAGAATCTCGATTTCGAGATCGTAAACAAGATCCTTGCCGCCATCGAGCAGGGCTTCAGCCTCACCCTCATCCGTCAGCTTCACCTTCGGCTGAAGAGCCAGACGGAAGCCGTTCTCTTCCACGACCTTGCCGTTGGATTCGTTGATGATCAGCTCAATCACCTCACTCATGACGGATTTACCGTACATGCGCTTGAGGTGAGCGGCGGGCACCTTGCCGGGGCGGAAGCCATTGAGCTTCACCTGGCCCTTGATCTCGTCCAGGCGCGCTTCGGCCCTGGCCTCCAGATCGCTGGCGGGCACCACAACGTGGAACGCGCGCTTGAGGCCTTCGGCCTGGGTCTCGGTCACCTGCATCGTCTTGCCTTCACATCCTGTCCGCCATTTCGGCGGGAATTCGTTCACTCTCCATGGCGCTTCCCTGGCACCACATCTCTGGCCTCACTTGCGGCCGGCTCGCCACTTGCCGGCGACAATTCGCCCGACAAGTCACACCCGAGGCAAGCCCTGTCAGGCAAACCTCAGATGAAGTGCCCGGCAAGTGGTGCGGGCGGAGGGGCTCGAACCCCCACGACTTGCGTCACGGGAACCTAAATCCCGCGCGTCTACCAGTTCCGCCACGCCCGCAAACCCGGCAAGCGCCATAGGGCACGCACCATGGGAGGCTTCGACCGGCACAGAAGCCGATCGGGTCGGGGCTTATATCATGCCCATATGGGGGTGCAGCAATAAAATGCAGCCTTTTCGAGGCTTCGCACCGGGAAATTGCCGCATCGGCACCCCTGTCGGCCCATTTTACGACCTACCCACAGATAATTCTGCGAAATTCACCTGCAAGGGCTCCACGGGAGACCTTTTCTGCTCATGCCATGAAGCCCTGCCGCATCAGCATTTCGCCGAAGCATCACCCCAGGCGCCATACATCTCATAGAGACGACGGTAAACCACCCGCAGCGCTTCCGGCAGATCATCCGCTATCAGCCCCGGCCCTGCCGTGCGTGCAGCTTCACCGTGCGCCCACACAGCCGCCATTGCGGCCTCAAAAGGCGGCATGTGCTGAGAAAGCAGACCCGCCACCATTCCCGCCAGCACATCTCCGGCTCCGGCGCTGGCCAGAAAAGGCGGGGCATTTTCGGCGACACCGGCGCGGCCATCCGGGGCCGCAACCACCGTATCTGCCCCCTTCAGCACAACAACACCCCCCAGAAACGCGGCGGCCGCCCGTGCCCGCGCCAGCTTTCCGGGCGCTTCAAGCACCTGAGGCATATCATGAAACAGCCGCGCAAACTCCCCATCATGCGGGGTGATGACGAGCGCCTTCATCTCCTGCGCCAGCGCGGCAAGATCTACAGCAGCCCCTGCATAAGATGTGAGCGCATCGGCATCCAGAATGAGATGACGGCCCGAGGCCGCCACCTGCACCTTGCGCCGGGTCTCCTCCCCCACACCCAAACCTGGACCAAGCAGCACAGTGCCCAGCCGGGAATCATTCAGCAGATGCGCCAGCCCCCCGGCATCTTCCATCGGCCGCAGCATGATGGCTGCATATGAAGCCGCATGCAGAGGCAGCGCCTCTTGCGGGCAGGCAACTGTCACAAGCCCCGCACCTGCACGCAGGGCACCACGTGCGGCAAGGCGCGCAGCCCCGCAAGTCCAGGCCCCGCCACTGGCGACAACGACATGACCCCGATCATATTTATGGCCGCGCGCCTGCGGCAGCGGAAAAGCCGCCCCCCAGACAGCGGGTTGGTTCACGAAGCTATCCGGCCGCACCTCATCCAGAGCGGCGACAGGAATGCCAATATCCGCCACATGCACCCGGCCACACAGGCTGCGCCCCGGTTCCAGCAGATGCCCCGGCTTGCGACGAAAGAATGTGACCGTTTCCGTCGCAGCTGCCGCCGCACCCCGCACCTCTCCCGTGGCGCCATCCAACCCGGAAGGCAAATCCACCGCGACAATAGGCCGGCCACAAACCTCCATACGCTGCACCAGAGAAAGCGCCCCACCCTCCAGGTCGCGAGCCAGACCCGCCCCAAACACGGCATCAATGATGACATCCGCGCCGGCCAGGTCTAGAGCTTCGGGCGCTTCCACAGGACCACGCCACAGGGCCGCATTTTCTGCGGCATCTCCACGCAAGCGTTCGCGCGCACCCAGCAAGGCCAGGCGCACCGGAAAACCACGAGCAGCCAGCAGACGGGCGGCGACGAAACCATCTCCACCATTATTTCCCGGACCACACAGCACCATGACCTTCCCGCCGGCGCCGGCCTGCGAACACATTCTGGCGGCAACATCAGCCACCGCCATGCCAGCCCTCTCCATCAGAACAAGAGAGGGAACGCCCATGGCGACAGCCTGACGATCCGCCCGGCCCATCTGCTCTGGATTCAGAAGCTCGTGCATTCATCCCTCCATGCCCGAACAGGCCCTGTCGCCCACGTCCGGTTGATGTACACTGCGCATGTCCCGCCCACCCTTGTTGACCAAGGAATAGGCGATATGCCTATTAAACGTGCAAACTCGCCGCCAGACAGCCGCCAGAACACGGGCATGAGCCTTCTTTGTCATGCAAACTGGCAACTGGCACGCATCCTGCTTTAGACATTTCGGCTCGACCATGCGGCGGAGAGCCGAGCCCGGGAGACGGAGCGCATGAAAAAGATCGAGGCAATCATCAAACCCTTCAAGCTGGATGAAGTGAAGGAAGCCCTGCAGGATGTTGGCCTGCAAGGCATCACTGTAACCGAAGCCAAGGGTTTCGGGCGGCAGAAAGGCCACACGGAGCTGTATCGCGGCGCCGAATATGTGGTGGATTTTCTGCCCAAGGTGAAAATCGAAGTCGTTTTGGCCGATGACATGGTCGACAAGGCCGTGGAAGCGGTGCGCCGGGCCGCCCAGACCGGGCGCATCGGTGACGGCAAGATCTTCATCTCGCCCATTGAAGAAGCCATCCGTATCCGCACCGGCGAGTCCGGGCTTGACGCGATCTGACACATTCCAGTTTACCACTTCTCCGCAGAAAGGCAGACATTCACATGACGACAAAGACGGCCAAGGACATCCTTGATCAGATCAAGAATGAGGATGTTAAGTACGTCGACCTGCGCTTCACTGACCCGCGCGGAAAGTGGCAGCATGTCACCTTTGACATCCGCATGGTGGACGAAGAGCTCCTGACCGAAGGCACCGCTTTTGACGGCTCCTCCATCGCTGGCTGGAAGTCCATCAATGAGTCGGACATGCTGCTGATGCCGGATCTGAACACCGGCACCATTGATCCCTTCTTTGCGGAAACCACGCTCGTTCTCGTCTGCGACGTGCTGGAGCCCACCACCGGCCAGCCCTATGGCCGCGACCCGCGCTCCATCGCCAAGAAGGCGGAAGCCTATGCCATGTCCACGGGCGTGGGTGATGCCGTGTATTTCGGCCCGGAAGCTGAATTCTTCATCTTTGATGACGTGCGCTTCAAGGCCGACCCCTACAATACCGGCTTCAAGCTCGACTCCGTCGAACTGCCCACCAACAGCGATTCCGACTATGAGGGCGGCAATCTCGGCCACCGCGTGAAGACCAAGGGCGGCTACTTCCCCGTGCCCCCGATCGACTCCGCGCAGGACATGCGCTCCGAAATGCTCGGCGCAATGGCCGGTATGGGCGTGGAAGTCGAGAAGCACCACCATGAGGTGGCCTCCGCCCAGCACGAACTGGGCCTGAAGTTCCAGTCTCTGGTGACCGGCGCCGACCATTTGCAGATCTACAAGTACTGCATCCATCAGGTCGCCCATATCTATGGCAAGACGGCCACCTTCATGCCGAAGCCCGTGTTTGGCGACAATGGCTCGGGCATGCATGTGCATCAGTCCATCTGGAAGGACGGCAAGCCGCTCTTCGCCGGTGACAAATATGCCGATCTGTCCGACCACTGCCTGTGGTATATTGGCGGCATCATCAAGCACGCCAAGTCCCTCAACGCCTTCACCAACCCGCTGACCAACTCCTACAAGCGTCTGGTTCCGGGTTATGAGGCGCCGGTGCTGCTGGCTTACTCCGCGCGCAACCGCTCGGCCTCCTGCCGCATCCCCTACACCAACAACCCGAAGGCCAAGCGCGTCGAGGTTCGCTTCCCCGATCCGGGCGCGAACCCCTATCTCGCCTTCGCGGCCCTGTTCATGGCCGGCATGGACGGCATCATGAACCGGATCGACCCCGGCCAGGCCATGGACAAGGATCTGTACGATCTGCCCCCGGCCGAGCTGAAGGAAATCCCCACCGTCTCCGTGTCCCTGCGCGAAGCTCTCGAGTCTCTCGCGGCCGACCATGACTATCTGCTGAAGGGCGATGTGTTCCAGAAGGACTTCATCGAGTCCTATATCGACCTGAAGATGCAGGAAGTGATGCGCTTCGAAATGACGCCGCACCCGGTGGAGTTCGACATGTACTACTCGGTGTGATGACGCCATGCGCCTTGGGTCACACCGGGGCGCATGCCGCACGCCGGAAGTACCTCACACCAGAAATGAAAAGGGCGCCTTAGGGCGCCCTTTTTTGTAGCTGACCATATCTGATCTGGCCAAAATCAGATCGCCCAAGCCTCAGAAAACATCAAACCAGAAGGCCGCCCCCAGAAGCAGCGCCTCCCCGGCCAGAACTCCGGCGAGAACCGATTTGCGCGCAAGCAGAAACACCGCCACACCACCCCCAACCGCCCCGAGCCGCACCAGCAGCGGAATGGCAAGAAGCGCTCCAGCCGGGCTCAGCAGCAGGCGTGCCACGACAGCGGCCAGAAGCGCCCCCGCCACGGCCCTCACCCAATGAAACAGCTCACTGCCTTCTTCCACCCGGCGACCGGCCATCACAGCCAGAGAGCGCCAGATTTCCGTGGGCAGAAACCCTACCAGCACGACAATCAGCACAGCCGCACCTTCTGTGAGCGCTTCGCTCATGCCCGGCTCCTGCGGCGCAGGGAGCGGCTGATAAAATAGGCCAGTGTTCCGCCTCCGATCCCTGCCACCATCAGATCCAGCCCGCCATCCAGATGCTGCACCAGCGGCGTCAGCCCCGCGCCCGCGGCAAGGGTCATCCAGTCCATCGCGCGCGCTGCGCCCCGCACCATCACCAGCGTGAAAAAGAGGGGTGTGATGAACAGCAGCGCCGCCGCCACAGGCAAAGGCACTTCACCCGCCATATAATAGCCAACAGCCGTAGCGCAGATGCTGAGCGTCACCAACATATTGCCCAGCCCCAGCGTAAAGGGCACCCGCGCCTGCCCAGGCATGTGTGGCAAGAGACGCAAGCCCTCGGCCCAGAGGGTCAGTGCCACATAATGCGCGCAGATCAGTTCCAGAAGCAGGCTACGCTTTGGCCCGCGCATATAGGGGGCGATAGATACCACCATGGGCAGAAAGCGGATGGATGACAAGGTTACCGCAAGCGCCAGGGCCGGCAATGCCGTGCCAGCCGAAAGCCCGCCCACCAGAATAACCTGAGCCGGCAGAGCCCATACCAGAAATGTGGACAGCATCCCCGCTCCAAGAGGAAAGCTGATGCCCTGCAACAGTGCTCCATATCCCAGATAACTTGCAAACAGCACCAGCCCCGGCATACCGATGCCATGCCGCATGCCAGCAAGAAACCATCCTGCACCAGAACGCTCCGGCGCTTCCGGCTGCAATGGAGAAGCGTCTCCTTCCTCCGAGAGCGGAAGGCATGGTGCCGGCGAGGGAGATGGGGGCGATGAGAGGGACACGTTGATCTACAGGGCTGTGTGTTCAAAAAGCAGGCAATGCGCCTGAGGGCATGTCTTTCTCATAGAACGTTTTGTCACTGCGTGCAGTGCAAAAAGCAAAGTTGGGGTAAAGCGCTGCTTTTTCAGCAAAAATTTCACCCGCCTCATCTCTGTGCAGATGTTCTCACAACAACCCTGTGCTAAAAAGTCCGGGAGCTTGCGGCCCGCCCCTGTTGCCTTGGATTGTCTGCCCGTGTTGCGTGTTGAAATTCCGTATGTGGACCCTCTCACCATCTGCGCGCATCTGGCGGATGAACCCTGGCTGGCCTTTCTGGACAGTAGCGCCCGAAATGATCCGCGCGCGGCATATTCCTGGCTGGCCATCTCGCCCTATCAGCTCATCACAGCCTCATCCCAAAATGTGTGTGTTGATGGAAAGGTCGTCAGCGGCACACCATTTGATGTGTTGCAAGCCGCACTGGAAACCCAGCGCGAACATATGACGGATCGGGCCGATATGGACCGGGAGGATTTTCCCGCCATTCCCTTCCGTGGCGGCGCTATCGGCTTTCTGGGCTACGAACTCGGCCGGCATGTCGAGCATCTGCCTCGCCCCCATACAGGCACCCCGGACGTACCGGAAATGGCCATGGGGCTCTATGATACGGTCATCGCCTTCGATCATGAGACCCGCCGCGCCTTTATCCTCGCAACCGGCGCACCGGAAAGCGACACAGACGCGCGCCATCAGCGTGCCCGAATGCGTGCAGAACATTTGCAAGCCCGCATTGCCCCGGCCCTCCGCCCGGATGCCGCCCCCCCTATTGTGAACTGGGGGCCGCGCGCCCGTTTCCACCCCGATCGCAAGCGCGATGAGGTGGAAAACGCCATTCAAAAGGTGATCGAATATATTCGCGCGGGGGATATTTTTCAGGCCAACCTCACCCAACAGATGCAAGCCCGGATACCAGAGGGCCTGAGCGATTTTGCGCTCTATCAGCGCCTGCGCACGTTGAGCCCGACACCTTTTGCCGCTTTTCTGCGGTGCGGGCCAGAACTGGCTGTCGCCAGCGCTTCACCCGAACGGTTTTTGAAACTGACCCCGACAGGGCATATTGAAACACGCCCCATCAAGGGCACCCGACCGCGTGGAAGCCACCCCGCCGAGGATGACGCTCTGGCCGCAGAGCTTAAAGCTTCCATCAAGGACAATGCCGAAAATCTCATGATCGTCGATCTCATGCGCAACGATCTCAGCCGCGTTTCCCGGCTGGGCAGCGTGCGCGTGCCGGTATTGTGCGGGCTGGAGCGTTTTTCCAGCGTGCACCACCTCGTTTCCGTCATTGAAAGCCAGCTTGAGCAGGGCCTCGGCCCCGTGGATCTGCTGCGCGCCACCTTTCCCGGCGGCTCCATCACCGGCGCACCCAAAATCCGGGCACAGCAGATCATTCATGAGCTGGAGCCTTTTTCGCGCGGGGTCTATTGCGGCTCTGTGGCCTGGATCGGCTTTGATGGGGCGATGGATTCCTCCATTGTCATCCGCACCATCACCCGTGTCGGCGCCACCTTGCTCACCCATGCGGGGGGCGGCATCGTGGCGGATTCAGATCCGGTAGCGGAATATGAGGAAAGCATGGTGAAACTCTCACCCATGCTGCGCGCCCTTTCGGGAGAAGGACGATGAAAAGCCTGTTCAACGGCACCCTTCTCGAGGCCGATGCCGTGCATATTTTACCGGCAGACCGGGGCTTCACCCTGGGCGATGGCCTGTTTGAAACCATTCGCATTCGTGCCGGGCGCATGCAGCGGCTTACAGCCCATCTTTCCCGCCTTGTACGTGGTGCACAGGTGCTGGACATTGCGATGCCAGCCTACAATCTCGCCTCCGCTCTTGAAGACCTGCGCGCCGCAAATGAGCTGGAAAATGGCGTGCTGCGCCTCACTCTTACCCGCGGCCCTGGCCCGCGCGGCGTGTTGCCACCGAGCGAACCTGAACCAACCCTTCTGATCACTGCCGCCCCCATGCCCCCCCGGCCACTCCCGGCCCGGCTGATTGTGGCCTCCGCCACTCGGCGCAATGAATTTTCTCCGCTTTCTGGCATCAAATCCCTGAACTATCTGGATAATATTCTCGCCCGACAGGAGGCCGCGCGGCTGGGGGCTGATGATGCCCTGCTGCTGAATACACAGGGGCACATTGCTGAAAGCAGTATCGCCAATATTTTCGCGGTCATGGAAGGACGCCTCGTCACCCCGCCTGTCAGCGACGGCGCTTTGCCCGGTGTGATGCGCGCAGCCCTGCTGGGGCAAGGCGCACGGGAAAAAACTCTGACACCGGATGACCTGATGGCAGCGGAGGAACTCTTCCTCACCTCCAGTCTGGGCATCCGCCCTGTCGCCACATTGGGCAAGCGCAGCTTCACCCATTTCACGGTGGCGGAGCATCTCGCCATCCGGCTGGGAGAAGCCTGATCCAGATAGGGCCGCAGTCCTGAAGTTCCGATCAAACGCGAAGGGCGGCCCTTTAGGCCGCCCTCATCATTCATTTTCAGAAGAACCCTGCTCACACCTTTGCGAGAGGCACTTTCGGCACTGGGCTGCCCGTGCGAGCCCCCCTGATCTCCCCTCCGGTGGGCGCTGACCCACCATCGCCATTTGGCGCCATCTCATCAGGGCTCCGGGCAGATGGGGCGGTCTTGCTGCCCCCACCAGCCCCCTTCGCAGAGCCCTTACGGCGCGGGGCAGATTTGCCCTCCTGCTCAGGCGTGGGATCGACAGTTTCTTCAGGGAACTCAAAGCCTAGGCGCGATTCCGCTCCCTCGCCTTCCACCACCACCCGCACATGGCCGCCACGCTTCAGCGCGCCGAACAGAACCATATCCGCCAGCGGTGTCTTGATGTTTTCCTGAATAATGCGCCCCATGGGCCGCGCGCCCATCTGCTCATCATAGCCACGCTCCACCAGCCAGTTGGTGGCCGCTTCCGTCAGCTCAATCGTCACCTGCCTGTCAGCCAGCTGGGCCTCCAGTTGCAGCACGAATTTCTCCACCACATGGCGGATGACATCCGTGGAAAGATGGCCAAAAGCGATAGTGGCATCCAGCCGGTTACGGAATTCGGGCGAGAAGGTCCGGTTGATAGCCTCCATATCATCCCCCTCCCGGCGGGAGCGGGTGAAGCCATAAGCCGGTTTTGAAAGATCCGCAGCTCCCGCATTCGTGGTCATGATGAGGATGACATTGCGAAAATCAATCTGCTTACCGTTGTTATCTGTCAGCTTTCCGTGGTCCATCACCTGCAACAGAATGTTGAACAGATCCGGGTGAGCCTTCTCGATTTCATCCAGCAGCAGCACGCAATGAGGGTTCTGATCCACCCCGTCCGTCAGCAAGCCCCCCTGATCGAAGCCGACATAGCCGGGAGGCGCGCCGATGAGCCGGCTGACAGTGTGCCGCTCCATGTATTCAGACATATCAAAACGCAGCAGCGGTACCCCTAGCGCCGAAGCCAACTGCTTGGCCACCTCTGTCTTGCCAACGCCGGTGGGGCCGGAAAACAGATAGGAGCCAATCGGCTTTTCCGGCTCCCGCAGGCCGGCGCGCGCCAGCTTGATAGCCGCTGTCAGCGCCTCAATGGCCTTATCCTGCCCAAACACCACGCGCTTGAGGGTGGTTTGCAGATTGGCCAGCACTTCCGCATCATCCTTGGAAACGGACTTGGGCGGAATACGCGCCATTGTGGCAACGGTAGCCTCAATCTCCTTCAGGCCCACAGTCTTCTTGCGTTTGTTCTCGGGCAGCAGCATTTGCGCCGCACCGCTTTCATCAATCACATCAATTGCCTTGTCGGGCAACTTGCGATCATGAATATAGCGGGCAGAAAGCTCCACCGCAGCCTTGATGGCCTCGTTGGAGTAACGCAGCTTGTGATAAGCCTCGAAATACGGCTTGAGGCCCTTCAGAATTTCAATGGCGTCAGCCACGCTGGGCTCGGCCACATCAATTTTCTGGAAACGCCGCACAAGGGCGCGATCCTTCTCGAAATGCTGGCGGTATTCCTTATAGGTCGTGGACCCCATGCAGCGCAGGGAGCCTGACGCCAGAGCCGGCTTGAGCAGGTTTGAGGCATCCATCGCACCACCGGAGGTCGCCCCCGCGCCGATCACCGTATGGATCTCATCAATGAACATGATGGCGTGGGGCTGCTCTTCGATCTCCTTGACCACCTGCTTGAGGCGCTCCTCGAAATCGCCGCGGTAGCGGGTTCCGGCCAGAAGCGCGCCCATATCCAGCGCATAGACCGTCGCATCCCCCAACACAGCGGGCACGGAACCTTCAACAATGCGCTTGGCCAGCCCTTCGGCAATGGCCGTTTTGCCAACGCCAGGGTCTCCCACAAACAGCGGATTATTCTTCTGCCTGCGGCACAGCACCTGAATTGTCCGCTGAAGTTCCTTGTCGCGACCGATCAGCGGATCAATTTTGCCTTCCTGCGCCTTCTTGTTGAGATTGATGCAATAGGCATCAATCGCACTGGCTTTCTTCTGCTTTTCTCCGGCGGGGCTACGCGTCTCCACCTCGTCTTCCGCCCCACGCACGGGCCGGTTTTCAGACATGCCGGAGCGCTTGGCGATGCCATGAGAAATATAATTCACCGCATCATAGCGGGTCATATCCTGCTCTTGCAGAAAATAGGCTGCGTGGCTTTCCCGCTCGGCAAAAATGGCCACCAGCACATTTGCGCCAGTCACCTCCTCCCGCCCGGAAGACTGCACATGAATGACAGCACGCTGAATCACACGCTGAAAGCCAGCGGTGGGCTTGGCCTCTTCATCACCACTGCTGACCAGATTTTCCAGCTCTGTAGAAATATATTCGGCCAGATTCTGGCGGAGCTTATCCAAATCAACATTGCAGGCGCGCATGACAGCGGCCGCATCCTGATCCTCGATCAGGGCGAGCAGCAAATGCTCAAGGGTTGCATATTCGTGATGGCGCTCATTGGCGAGGCCCAATGCGCGATGCAGAGACTGTTCCAGGCTGCGAGAGAAAGTTGGCATCGGCACCTCTTTCGCGCACCGAACCCAGCCCTGCGGAGGCGCCGCCGGCGCGGCAGGGCATGTGCGCCTTTCATATAAACTTCGTACCGGACGCCTGGGGAAGCAAGCCCCTCAAGACGATGTGAAGCCATTCCAGAATGGACAGAAGAGCTTCCGAATAAGGCTATTAAATGTTTTTTTGAATATTTATCAATGAATTAAAAAATAAAACACCATTTTTTGAGCGCGATCAAAAAAAGTGCAACACTGGGAATGAGGTGTGTCCTAACAAGAAATGCCGGCACCGTTGAGGGCCGCCCCGGCAGGGCCCCATGGCCACAAATCAGTTCAGCCGGCTCATTTCTTTTCCATCACGCATTGCAGCGGATGTTGATGCTTGCGCGCAAAATCCATCACCTGCGTCACCTTCGTCTCGGCGACCTCATAGGTATAGATCCCGCACTCACCCACGCCTTGATGGTGCACATGCAGCATGATGCGGTGCGCCTCATCATCCGTCTTGTTGAAGAAGCGCTGCAACACGAGCACCACAAATTCCATAGGCGTGTAATCATCATTCAGCAGCAGCACGCGATACAGGTTCGGGCGTTTCAGCTGCGGACGCGTCCTCGTGATGACAGCGGTGTCATCGCCCTCGCCATCATGATGAAACTCATCATCACCGGCCATTATCACCGGAAACATTCGGGAATATTCGGTTTGCTTCATGTTGATTGCGCCCTGGCCCGCCCTGTTCAGCCCTGAAAGGCGTAACGTCAGCACACACCACACGCTGGGGAATGATCCTGCCCAAGCGCGGGGCTGGCAGAAGGGCCGTAAAGGCCTGCGCTGAACTTGGCACTTCCCTTGCACATCAGCGAGCGAATTTCCAGCCCAATCATATCTTGCGGCGCATATATACAGAAAGCCCGGCCTTGCGAGCCGGGCTTTCCAGTTTTTTCAACTGTCCATCAGGGGCAGATCTGGCACAGTCTCGGACAGGAGCAGGCGCGGCGCCCACTCCAAAGCCGGCAAATCAACCCTGAAACTTGTTGAACGCGCCTTCGAAGGGCTTGTAAGCTTCCTTCGCGAGCTCGGTGTAGAGCTCACCCATCTTGGTCGCCTGGGCCACCGCACCCTCGTAAGAGGACTTCAGATAGGCCTGCTGAATCTCGATGGCCTGGTCAACGCTCTTCGCGCCCAGCAGCTTCTCGAGAGCGGCCGTGCCCTGCTCGAAAGAGGTCTTGGTGTAATCAGCCAGTTCAACAGCGATGGCCTGAGCGTTCTTCGACAGAACGCCGAAGCTCTTCATCGCGTTTTCCATATTGTCCTTGCCGATTTTCTGGAAGTCTTCAGCGGTCTGCACCATGGGAACCCTCTTATCATCCTGCCCCGGCTGACCCAGTGGGCACTTTGCCGGCTCTGCCAAAATTCCGATGGAAGAGCTTTAGCTCCATCCAGAAATGCAGCATATGCACTGCAACATAAGAGTCAAGCACTTTTGTGCGGTGCACAATTTTTCAGAATCCAAGTTTACGCCTTGGTAACTCCGCTTTCCTACGCTCAGTTCCGGTCACATCTGGAACTTCCGCCCCGCCTCGCCCTGTCCCGAACAGGCGGGTCTTTGGGCTGTGGTTCATTTCCTGAACATAGGTGACCAAGCACACGGGGCATGTCCATGCGTTCAGTTTCCACGAGCCTTTCGCTCCTGACCAAAGCCCTGGGGCTGGCCTTGTTTATCAGCCTGACCCTGGTTGCCACGGCGGAAGCGAAGTCCAGCGGTTGGAAATCCGGTTATGCCGCCATCATGGTGGATGCCAACACCGGCCGTGTGCTTCATAGCAAATATGCTGATTCCCTGCGGCACCCTGCCTCCATCACCAAAGTGATGACGCTCTATCTGCTGTTTGAGCAGATGGAGGCCGGGCGCTTCTCTACCAAGAGCCGCTTGCCCGTTTCGGCATATGCTGCCCGGCAGCCGCCATCCAAGCTGGGGGTGCGTGCAGGCTCCACCATCCAGGTGGAAGACGCCATTCGCTCTCTTGTCACCCGTTCCGCCAATGATGTCGCGGTTGTCATCGCTGAAGCCATTGGTGGATCTGAGGAAAATTTCGCGCGCATGATGACGCGCAAGGCCCGCGCACTAGGCATGAAGCACACGGTGTACCGCAACGCCAATGGCCTGCCCAACAAGGAGCAGGTCACCACCGCGCGCGACATCTCCATTCTCGGGCGCGCCATTCAGGATCGCTTCCCCAAGCAGTACAGCTATTTCGCCACCCGTTCCTTCTATTACAAGGGCAAGCGAATCGGTAACCACAACCGCCTGCTGGGACGTGTGGAAGGCGTGGATGGCATCAAGACAGGTTATACGCGTGCTTCGGGTTTCAATCTGCTGACCTCGATCAAGCGTGATGGCCGCTACATGGTCGGCGTTGTGCTCGGCGGGCGCACAGGCCGCTCGCGTGATGCCCGCATGGCAGAGCTGATCTCCCAATACCTGCCCCGCGCCTATGCCGGCCGCCGCACCGCACCGCGTGTTACTGAAAACGGCTTGGCCCTTGCCCTGGCCTCTGCCCCCCTGCCGGACCCCGTGGAGCGCGAGGAAATTGTGGAGCATAATGTCGCGCCACTGCCCCGGCCTGAATATGTGGTTCTGGTTGAGCCCGCGCCTGAAGTCACCGGCTCCACCGGCACGATCCGCGCCGGTTCAACCGCTCCCATCCAGCCCATGCCGGTCCGCACGGCTTCCCTGCCCCGCCCCCGGCCGGAGACTCAGGCCCAGCCCGAGCCGGAACCCGTTCGCTTTGCATCTGCGCCGCCTTCTGCCCCTGCCGGCCTGCTGGGCTTTCTCTCCCCCTCGGGAGAGGCCATGATGGCACCGGATAATGATAATGGCTTTGATGCGCGCCAGGCGGTGAAAGATTCCTCCCGCTTTGTTTCCAACACACCCAGCCCGAGCCATCCGGTGCGCGCTGCACCGCCCCAGACACGCACGGCATCTTTGGCTCCTGCCCCCGCTCTTGCTCCTGCCCCCGCGCCTGCCCCGGCAGCCACCTCCCGGCGCCCGGCTTCGGCTGACAGTGGCTGGAGCATCCAGATCGGCGCATTCGATGCGGAGAGCCAGGCCCGCGCCCGCCTGGATCTGGCCCAGACCAAGGCCCGCTCCCTGCTTGGCAATGCAGACCCCTACACCGAGAAGGTGACCCGTGGTTCCACCGCGCTTTACCGGGCCCGTTTTGCCGGCCTCGACAAGAAGAGCGCACAGGCTGCGTGCCGTTTACTCAAGCGTAACGCCTTTGCCTGCATGACTCTCAAGAATTGAGACGAGGCGGGAGAATTCAGACATGTTTGCGCAACAGCACATCCTTGGCCTGATTGATCCGCGCCGCATCGGCAGTGGAGCCGCCATGATCGGGGTGGACCTTCTTCATCAGCCTTCTATGGGCTTCGCGAATCCGGGCCGCATCGGCTCCCGGTTCAAGCCCAAGAGCCTCATAGGCCTCCTGCTCCGTCATCGCGCTACTGCCGGCGGGCGGGCGGCCCATATCCCCCCCACCCGCATCGCCCTGCGCGTGTTCACGCCAGGCGGGCGCCCGGCGGTCGAGATAAGCTTCGAGTAAGGCGAGAGACTGCGCATCGCACATGGCGCGCAGTGCCAGCAGATCCATCACGGCCAGAGCATCCAGCTCCTGCCCGGCATAAGGCCCGCTCAAGACACGACCGCGCATCGCGCCAGAGGCATGATCCAGCTCCATCTCCAGCAAAGGAGTGCTGACCTGAGATCTGCGCGGGGCCCTTCCCCCGCCTCCGGCCCCACCCAGCATGCCGCGCAAACTTGCAGGCCCATAGCGCCCCAGCAGCCCGAAGGCGACCATACCCAGAGGGATGGCCAGGGAAATGCGCCCCAGTACCAAAGCTCCAGCGGCCCCTATCAGGGCCAGAACGGCAAAGGTGCGCGCGGCTGTACGTATGAGCACCTTCGGGTCCGTACGGGTCCATATGGTGAGACCATAAAGGCCGATGAGCAACAAAAGTACGCCGGCAAGAAGGGCGGCCACGAATCTTCCTTTCAGGGCTTGAGTGCAGCAAGCAGTTTGCGGGCGCCTTCATCACGCCGGTTTTCCAGCGCCGCGCGCCCACCAGCGGCATAGGCCGCAACGGCGGCCAACAATGCCCGCAACTGGGCCCCGGCGCGAGAGTCGAAACGGCAATAGGCCCCGCCGGTAATTTGCGCCAGCGCCCGGAAGGTCTGCTCCACCTGCCAGTCCTGCCCTTCCTGAAACATGAAGAGCTTTACGCCGCGCAAGGCCAGTTGACCGGCCGCAGCATGCAGGGCATCCGGGTTTTCTTCCAGCGCGTCCCCCACAAAGACAGCGGCCCTGAGGCCGGAACGCTCCGCCTCCTTTTCCAGATGCCCAAGCACACGATGAATTTGCGTAAGGCCCCCCATGCAACTGATCTTGCTCATGAGGCGCTTGAGCGTGGCGGCATCGGAAACGAAAGGCGAGGCGCGGCACTCATTCATGCCGCGATAATAGACAATCTGCATGTCCAGCCCGCCATAAGTTTCCGCAGCGGCGAACATATCGGCCTGAATGTCACAGGCGAGCGTCCAAGTCGGCTGGCGTGATCCGGTTGCATCCAGCGCGAAGGCCAGCCGCCCCCGCCCCGTAGCAGGGCGCGCGGGCGGCGCGGCTTTAGCGGCTTGCAGGAAACGGGCGACATCCTCGGCGCTGGAAACTGGCGTGGAAGTGGATGAGCGGGACGACACCTCTCCGCCACCTGCTCCCTGTCCCCTGCCCTTCATCTCCTGACGCGCAGGCGAAAAAGCGCTCTTGTCCTTGTCTGATGTCACCATAAGCGCCCCCTGCCGCACCGGCCTGCTTCACACATAAGCGCCACGACGAGGCGAACCAAGGGGTGTGCGCCAAGCCTGCAACGAGATCTGCACACGGGTAACGTCGGAATGCGGATGAAACCACGCCCCCAAAGCCGGGCATCGCATTTTAGGCATATGGAAAGCAACTGCTGTGCAGTCGCATGCAATTTCTTTCCTCCGGCCGCGCCTCGTTCTAGTTTCTAAAGGGAACGCGCAGCCGGCGCGGTACAGAAGAGCGCGGATGAAAGGCGCAATACAATGGCGAACAAGCCACTGGTGGTCCACACGGTAAAGGATCTGAGGGCGCAGGTTCGCGCCTTCCGGGCGACAGGGGAGCGCGTAGCGCTGGTGCCAACCATGGGCGCTCTTCATCAGGGCCATGAATCTCTGGTGCGGAAAGCTCGGGAAGCCGCTGATCGCACTGTAGTTTCCATCTTCGTGAACCCGGCCCAGTTCGGCCCCAATGAGGATTTCGACCGCTATCCCCGCACGCTGGATGCAGATGTGGAGAAGCTCTCAAGCCTGAATGTAGATGTGGTCTATGCCCCCTCCGTTTCGGAAATGTATCCGGATGGGCACGCCACCACGCGCATCACGGTTGAAGGCCCATCGGCCGGGCTGGAAAGCGATTTCCGCCCGCACTTCTTCACCGGCGTGGCCACTGTGGTGGGCAAGCTGTTTATTCAGTGCATGCCGGATTGCGCCATTTTCGGCGAGAAGGATTATCAGCAGCTCAAGGTCGTGACCCGCATGGTGCGCGATCTGGATCTGCCCATCGCCATCATTCCTGCGCCCACTCTGCGAGAAACGGATGGGCTCGCCCTCTCCTCGCGCAATGCCTACCTCACCCCACAGGAGCGCGCCATTGCGCCCATCATCCATGAGGCGCTGAGCCGGGCCGCGACAGCCATCCGCGCCGGAGCCAACCCGGAGGAAGCCATTCTGCGCGCGCGCCAGACCATTTCCACCCGCGGGCTGGAAGTCGATTATGTGGTGGCGCGCAATGCCGAAACCCTTGCCCCGCTAAAGCAGCCGGGAGAGCCGATGCGCCTGCTGGCCGCCGCATGGCTGGGCACCACGCGCCTGATCGACAATCTGCCAGCCTGAGAGGCCGGAAGAGAAAACATGCCCGCCCGGCAACATCTGCCGGGCGGGTTCTCCGCCGGATCAGTGCAGAATCTGGCTCAGAAAAGCCTTTGTGCGTTCATGTTGCGGCCGGGAGAAAAAGGGCTCCGGCGCATTCATCTCCACAATCTGCCCTTCATCCATGAAGATCACCCTGTCCGCCACCTGCCGGGCGAATCCCATTTCGTGGGTCACGCACAGCATGGTCATGCCATCTGCGGCCAGCTCCACCATGGTTTCCAGTACTTCCTTCACCATTTCCGGGTCCAGCGCCGATGTCGGCTCATCAAACAGCATGATGCGCGGGCGCATGCACAGGGCACGGGCAATGGCCACCCGCTGCTGCTGGCCACCGGAAAGCTGGCCGGGATATTTGTGCGCCTGATCGGGAATGCGCACCTTGGTGAGAAAGTGCATGGCCAGTTCTTCAGCTGCGCGCTTCGGCATCTGACGCACCCAGATGGGCGCAAGGGTGCAGTTCTCCAGAATGGTGAGGTGGGGAAACAGGTTGAAGTGCTGAAAGCACATGCCCACTTCACTACGCACCTTCTCGATCTGGCGCATGTCATCCGTCAGTTCCACGCCATCCACGATAATACGGCCGGACTGGTGCGCCTCCAGCCGGTTGATGCAGCGAATAAGCGTGGATTTTCCAGAGCCGGATGGCCCGCAAATGACGATGCGCTCCCCCCGGCGCACAGCCAGATTCACGTCGCGCAGCACATGGAAGCTGCCGAACCACTTGTTCACATCCACCATCTCCACGGCCAGCGCAGGGGCCACATCCATGGCCGGATGGCTTTCGGAAAGGTTGGTCACGCGCGCATCTCCCGGTTCAGATGTCGCTCCAGCGCCTGCGCATAGCGCGACATGCCGAAGGAAAAGGCAAAATAAATGAGCCCGGCAAAGCCGAAGCCGGTCAGCAATGTGGAGGGCGTGGCCCAGTTCGGATCCGTAAAGGCGGCACGCAACGCTCCCAGCAGATCGAAGATCGCCACGATCAGCACCAGCGTCGTATCTTTGAACAGGCCGATAAAGGTGTTGGTGATCCCCGGAATGGCGACCCGCAACGCCTGTGGCAGCACCACCAGACGCAAGGCCAGAGTGCGCTTCAGCCCCAGCGCTTCCGCACCTTCAAACTGGCCCTTCGGCACCGCCTCGAGCCCGCCCCGCACCACCTCCGCCATATAGGCCGAGGCAAACAACGCCACGCCCACAAGAGCTTTCAGAAGGGCGTCGATATTCATGTTTCCCGGCAGGAAAAGCGGCAGCATATAAATGGCGAAGAACAGCACAGTGATAACCGGCACACCACGCCAGAACTCGATGAAAGCCACGGTGCAGATCCGCACCAGCGGCAGGCGCGAGCGCCGCCCCAGCGCCAATGCTATGCCAAAAGGCAAGGAAACGGTGATGCCCGTCAGGGTGATGACCAGTGTCACCAGCAGCCCGCCCCACAGGCGCGTTTCTACCGGGGCCAGCCCGAAATCCATATCCACCGCAGCCAGAACAAGGCCCGCAACCACCAGCATCATCCCCACGCGCTTCAGATTGCGCAGGAGTGCGGATGGCCCGACCCGCCACAGGCTCCACAAGGCAACTGCACCCAGCAGGGTCACAGCCACCACCGCAGTCTGCCCCCAGAAGCCCAGAGCCGCCGGCAGAAATGGCAAAAATGCTGAAAGTCCGAGATGTCCGCCCGTGAGCAGGACGAAAGCCACAATGGGAAAAGCCCCGAAGAACAACGCAGCATTCAGCCGCTTGCCCGGTAGGGAAATCACCAGCAAGGGCAACAGCAGCGCCGCCCCCAGCCCATAAGCCAGATTTACCCGCCAGCGCTCCTGCGCCGGATAGAAGCCATAGATCAACTGGTTGAACTTGGCCTGAATGAAAGGCCAGCAAGCTCCCACGGCCTGCCCTTCCTCCAATGGCAGGCAGGCTTCACGATTATCGCCCTGCCACACCGCATCCAGCAGAAAGAAGGACACCAGCGGCGGCACAATGACATAAAGCAGCCACAGGCCAAAAAGGGTCAACGCCATTTGCCGCCAGTTGCCCAGCAGATTGCTCCGCACCCAATGCAGCGCACCACCTTCGCCGGCGGGCGGCTGGCGGGCAGCAATGAGAGCATCAGCCACATAGGCCCCGGCTTTGGCCCCCTGTTCACGTTGCGCGCCCATGGCCTAACGCTCCACCAGCGCGATGCGCCGGGCATAAAGATTCATCAGCAGGGCCGTGAACAGCGAGATGGCGAGATAGACCGCCATGATCATGGAAATGATCTCGATTGCCAGACCCGTGCGCTCCAGCACCGTGCCACCGAACAATCCGAGTAGATCGGGGTAGCCTATGGCCACGCCCAGCGTGGAATTCTTCGCAATGTTCACATACTGGCTGGTGAGGGGCGGCACGATGACCCTCATGGCTTGGGGCAGCACCACCTTGCGCAGGATTTTGCCGCCGGAAAGTCCGAGCGCCCGCGCCGCCTCCACCTGCCCCTTCGGCACGGAAAGAATGCCCGCACGCACAATCTCGGCAATATAGCCGGCCGTATAGATGGACAGGGCCAGCAACAGCGCCATGAATTCCGGCATGAGTGTAAGACCGCCGGAAAAATTGAAACCCCTCAGCACCGGCTTTTCCAGTTCTATTGAAAAACCGGTGAGACCCGCCACCAGCCATGGCAGGCCAATAATCAGCGCCAGGATCAGGGGCCAGACGAGAAAGCCCTGCCCGGTCCTTTCCCTGCGCTGTCGCGACCGGAACCACAGCAACAGGCCCAGCGCGATGGCAAGAAAAAGCGCCAGCAAAATAGCGCCAGCCCCCTCGCCCGGAAGAGGTCGCGGCACGATCAATCCGCGATTATTCAGGAAAATCCCTGGTGTCCCGCTCTCTCCGGCCCACATGGCCAGCCGCGCGGCAAAGGTCTCAAGCCCGAAAGCCTCGCAACCCCGGCTCACTGTATTCAGCACTGTCGCGAGGCCAAAGCTCCAGCTCTGGCGCGGGCCGGGCAATGTGGCCAGAACGGCCAGATACCAGAACAGGATCTGAAACAGCGGAGGCAGATTCCGCGTCACCTCCACATAGGCCGAAGCCAGTGCGCGGATCACCACATTCCCGGAAAGCCGCGCCACTCCCATGGTGAAACCCAGCAGAGTGGCCAGCACAACGGCACACACAGCCACCAGCAGTGTATTCAGCAGGCCGATGATGAACACCTGCCCATAGCTCAGCCCATCCGTCTGTCCGATGAGGGACATACTGACAGAAAAGCCCGCCGGCTGATCCAGAAAGCCGAAACCGGAGACGGAGCCCAGCCGCGCGAGATTGGCCTGCGCATTGCCATAGAAAGACCAGCCCAGCCAGATGAGGGCAAATGCCAGCAGCCCCTGCACCAGCCAGGACACGCCCGGCCCCGCGCCCGGCCCCGCGCCCAGCCTCATGCCGGACATCCTGCCCCTCAGCGGCGCCCTACCCGGCAGGGCCACATGGCACGGCTCCGGCCCTCTTCCCCGATCCACCTGCGGCATGCCTTCCCCAAAATGCGAAGGCCCCGGCCAGAAGCGTGGGGCCTTCTTCATCAGAATCGAGAGGCAGCCTCGTCATGCGCCTCAGCGTACAGGCATACCGTAATGCAGGCCGCCCTTCGTCCACAAATTGTTGATGCCGCGCTCAATATCCAGCGGTGTGCCGGGGCCGACATTGCGATCATAGATTTCGCCATAATTGCCCACCGCGCGCACCATACGCACCACCCAATTCGCCGTCAGGCCGATATCCTCGCCATATTTACCTTCCGTGCCCAGAAGGCGCTTCACGCGCGGATCAGACGACTTGAGCTTCTCGTCCACATTCTGCGCAGTGATGCCCAGCTCTTCCGCATTCACCAGCGCGAAATAGGTCCACTTCACCAGATCAAACCAACGATCATCCCCATGGCGCACCAGCGGGCCCAGCGGCTCCTTGGAGATGGTTTCCGGCAGCAGCACATGCTGGGCCGGATTGGTGAGCTTCAACCGCAAGGCCGCAAGTTGCGACTTGTCGGCCGAGAACACATCGCAACGGCCGGTCTCATAGGCGGTAATGGCGGCGTCGAAAGTGTCGAAGGGGCGCACCTCCTTGTAGCTCATGCCCTCGGCGCGGAAATAATCCGCCACATTCACCTCGTTGGACGTGCCGGACTGAACGCAGATGGATGCGCCCTCCAGATCCTTCGCTCCCTTCAGCTCCAGGGATTTACGCGCCAGGAAGCCCTGCCCGTCATAATAGGAGACACCGGCGAAGTTGAAGCCCAGCGTCGTATCCCGGCTCATGGTCCAGGTGGTGTTGCGCGAAAGCACATCCACCGCGCCGGCAGCAAGGGCGGTGAAACGATCCTTCGCAGAGAGAGGAGAGAATTTCACCTTCGCGGGATCATCGAAAATGGCTGCGGCGATGGCGCGGCAGAAATCGACATCCATCCCCGCCCATTCGCCTTTGTCATTGGTATAGGAAAAGCCGGGCAGCCCCTGTGTCACGCCGCAATTCAGTGCGCCGCGGGCCTTCACCTCATCCAGCGTACTGGCCTGCGCCGCGCTTGCAGGGGCGGCCGCCAGAAACAGGCTGCCAACGGCAGCGAGAAGAAGACGTTTCACGAAAGGTTCCTTCATAGGGTCAAAACTTGGTGTCAAAATTTGGTGTCAAAACTTGGGGCCAGAACTTGGGGCCAGAATAGTCTGGCGCTTCTTCTGGGTTCAAAAACAGCCGGTTTCGAGGCGAATGCGTGGGCAGATCCGCCTTCTGGGGCTCATTTGCCCTATCCGGGCTCGACGCCGCCGTGCAGGAGGGCTATTTCGCCAGCAGTGGGCCAACATTCTCATGCCCGAGGCGGGATGGGAAGCGCCACAGCACATCCGTCCAGAAGAGCAGGAGACCGGCATGGCAGGGGAACAGCACAAGACCACCTTGAGGCCGGAAACCGAAGTGGTGCATCTGGGCCGCGATCCGAAGCGCTTTGATGGCTTTGTGAATACGCCGGTGGTGCGTGGCTCGACCGTGCTTTACCCCAGCTATGATGATCTCATCCACCACCGGGGCCGCTACAGCTATGGCCGCCATGGCACGCCCACGACGGATGATCTTGAAACAGCCATTCAGGTGCTGGAGGGCGGAGATGGCGTTGTGCTCACGCCATCCGGGCTTTCGGCCGTCACGGTCGCCCTGCTGTCCGCCCTCAAGGCGGGAGATCATCTGCTGATGGTCGATTCGGTCTATATGCCCACCCGCACCTTCTGCGACACGTTTCTGGCCGATATGGGGGTGGAAACCACCTATTATGATCCGCTCATCGGCGAGGGCATTGCCGGGCTGATCCGCGAAAATACCCGCGCCATCTTTCTGGAAGCCCCCGGCTCCCAGAGTTTCGAGATGCAGGATGTGCCGTCCATCACCGCCATTGCCCGTGCCCGTGGCATCACCACGCTGATCGACAACACATGGGCCACGCCCCTGTTCTTCAAGCCCCATGCCTTTGGGGTGGATCTCTCCATCCAGGCCGCCACCAAATATATTTGCGGCCACTCCGACGCCCTGCTCGGCACTGTTTCCGCCATAGGCCCGGCCCTGAAGAAGCTGAAGGCCACCTATCGCGCCCTTGGCTTTTCCGTATCCCCGGATGACGCTGCGCTAGGCTCACGCGGGCTGCGCACGCTGGCTGTGCGGCTGGCGCATCACCAGCAGGCCGGGTTGGACATGGCCAACTGGCTGCTCACCCGCCCGGAAGTTTCGCGGGTACTTCATCCGGCCCTGCCGTCCGACCCCGGACACGCCATCTGGAAACGCGATTTCACCGGCGCGAGCGGTCTGTTCTCCATCATTCTCAAGCCGGTGCCGGAGAAGGCGCTGGCAACCTTTTTCGATTCCCTCACCCTGTTTGGCATGGGCTATAGCTGGGGCGGGTTCGAGAGCCTCGCCATTCCCTTCGATTGCAGCACCTACCGCACAGCCACGCAATGGGCGCCGGAAGGCCCGGCCGTGCGGCTGCATATCGGCATGGAAAATCTTGATGATCTGAAGGCCGATCTCGATAACGCCTTCATGCGGATGCACGCGCAAAGCTGAAGACACAGCCTGAAGAAAGCAGAAGCCCGAGAGGCGGAAAGCCACCATGATCCTGCGCGAACGTCCTGATCTGCTGCACCTGTTCATCATTATCAAAAGCTCGGTGCTGCGGCGGATCTTTCCTCAGGTCATGACGATCATGGTGATGTCTGCCGTGATCGTGCTGGCGCACAGTTGGCACCCTGGCCTGGTGCCTACATTTTCAGGCGCGCCTTTCGCCTTGCTGGGTATTGCGCTTTCCGTCTTTCTCGGCTTCTCCAACGGCGCTTGCTATGAGCGCTGGTGGGAAGCCCGGAAAGCTTGGGGCCTCATCAATGTGGCGGGGCGCAATCTGGGACGGCGTACGCTGTTTCTGGAGGCCCGAGGTCCGCGTGCCATTTCTGCCCGGCGGCGGGTGGTGAAACTGCTGATTGCCTTCGGGCATGTGCTTGTGGTGCATCTGCGCCCTTCTGCCTCACCTGTCCATGTCAATCGCTGCGTACCCGCCGATCTGAAATCCGGCCTCACCCTGTGTCGCAACCAGCCTGAATTCCTGCTGCGCGCCATCGGAACAGAACTGTCAGACCTGCGCAATGAAGGGCTGATCTCCGATATTGAGCTTCAGCTTCTGGATGAGAGCCCCTCCCTGCTGGCAGAGGCGCTCACTACCTGCGAGCGCGTGAAAACAACGCCTGTGCCTTTTGGCTACACGCTATTGCTGCACCGCACCGCCTATATGTTCTGCTTTTTGCTGCCGTTCGGCTTTGCAGATATTCTCGGCTGGGTCACTCCGTTGGCGACGGCCCTTGTAGCCTATACCTTTTTCGGACTGGATGGACTGGCCAGCGAGCTGGAAGAACCCTTCGGCACCATGCCGAATGATCTGCCCATTCAGGCATTGGCGACCAATCTTGAAATCGGCCTGCTGGAAGCGCTGGGCGAAACCCACCTGCCAGCAGCCCCGGAACCTGTTGACCACATCCTCTATTGAAGCCAGCACCGCGCGGCAATCACACCCGGTGCTGTCAGCTTGTGGCGCTCAGGTCACCGCCCTTTTGGCCCGCCTTTCGCGCAGGGCGAATTGCAGATTGCGGATATAGATGAAGGTCGACAGCGCCTGCCCCGCAATGAATACCGGATCTCGCCGGTAGATCGCATAGATCAGCAGCAAGGAGCCGCCCCCGAGGGAGAAGGTCCAGAACGCAAAGGGAATAACGGAGCGCTGCGCCCGTTCACTGGCAATCCACTGCACGACAAAACGCATGGTGAACATGAACTGGGCCACAAAACCCAGAATCATCCACCCATCAAACTGCATGATGAAAACTTCATGCAGATAATCCCCCACTGAGCGGGCAAGTTCGACGAGCATCAATTACGCTCCACCACCTTCGGCACCTTGCGGCGACGGATCAGCCACCACACGCCGATGAGATCTCCGATGCCCACCCACAAACGGTTCCAGAAACCGTATTTGGAAACGCCATGCCAGCGTTCCCGATCCACCACCTTCACGGTGCGGATCTCATACCCTTCCCGCACCACCAGCGCCGCCATGAAGCGGTGCAGGCCATCAAACACCGGCAGACGCAGATGCAGCTCACGCCGCACCACCTTAAGCCCGCAACCGGTGTCTCTCGTCCCATCCTTCAACATGCCCCGGCGCACGCCATTGGCCAAGCGAGACTGGAAACGTTTGAAGCGCGTATCCTTGCGGCCCTGCCGCTCGCCATGCACCAAGCCAACCTTCGGCCCGCCTTCATCCATGGCCCGCACCATGTCCGGCAGATAGGCCGGATTATTCTGGCCATCTCCATCCAGCAGCAAAAGCAGATCGCCCAGCGCGGCCTGTGCTCCGGTATCGATACCGGCGGTTTTTCCGCATGATTTTTCATGCACCAGAATGCGCAGATAAGGACGCGTTTGTGCAGCTTTGCGCAGGGCGGCAAGCGTGCCATCCGATGAGCCATCGTCAACAAAGATCAGCTCGAATGGCTCAAAGCTCAGCGCCGCATCAATTTCCGCGATGAGAGGAGCAATATTCTCTTCTTCATCCTTCACGGCAATAACGACAGAAAGCCGGGGCGCGGCGCTTGAAACAGGAGAGGTCACGGTTTCGCCTCTTCAGGAGGAATATGAGAACTGCGGGCAACACCCGGCAGCAAACGGCCCAGCCAGCGCGCGGAAGGCCCGGCCATGGGCACGGCATGGCTGCTGTCATCCACGGTGAAAACCACCCGGCGCGCCGCAAAAAAGCGGACCAGCCACAACACATAAAGTGTCGCGACAAAGGCACCTGCAAGAACATCACTGGGATAGTGGGAGTTCAGCAGCACCCGAGTGGTGGCCACCACGACAGCCAGCCCCACCAGCGGCCAGCGCGCCTTGGGAAACAACGCTCCCAGCGCGACAGCCGCGGCGAAAATAGTCGTGGAATGACCGGAAGGGAAGGAGGCGAAACTGGCATTCCACCCCAATGCCTCAAAGCTCAACTGAGAATTGGGCCCCGGCAGATGCAGCGCCATATAAGGCCGGGCCCGCCCTAGCAGATGCTTGAAAACAGCCACACCCAGCCCAACCGGAGCAATGGCCAGAAACAGAAAACCCAACCGTGCATAAACAGCAGATGCCACACGCTGCCCCAGTGAATCGAGCCGGGGGCGCAAGGCCAGCACATAGATGAGGGCCAGCCCAAGCGGCCACAACACCACGGTGCCAAGCCCCACATCGGTCAAACGTTCGGAAAGGATGACAACCCATTCCGGCAGGTGAAGGCGCAAACCATGCACCAGCGGGTCCACCAGCAACATGCTGCCGGCAATCAGCCCCAGCGCAACAGCCACAAAAGCCAGCAGCTCCCAGGCGGCCGGAAAACCGATCCAGGGTTGCGGCCGCCGCACCCGGCGTCGGGACAAATAGCCCAAGCCATCAAAGAGCCCTGCCACCACCTGCCGCGCCTCATGCCCGAAGATGCGCAGAACGGTGCGAACCCGATTGTTCTCACATGCCGGAACGCTCTCGCTCACTGCCTCTCCTCCTGAAGCTGCACAGGTGGGGCAATATGCGGTTGAGCCGGCAGCACCTCACTGGCCTGCGAGCGATAAACCATGATGGTCACCGGCCGGCCACCATTGATAGTGAAGCCATGTACTTCCGTAACCTTCTCGAATTTCAAGCCAATCTGCTTCGCGCGCAGGGCGAACAGCTCTGCCAGCGGCTCGCCGATAAAGGCCAGGTGACACCCCCCACCCTTCAGCCGTTCCGCCGCCTTGACCGGATCTTCATATCGAATATCCGTGCCAACAAGGAAGACAAGGCTGGGTTCCTGATACGGAACAGAAACGATATTCCCCGCCGGACAGCCGCTTTCCGCCGCGATTTCCGCCAGCCGATTGGAAACCCAGACAGGGCGCATGTGCGGCAGCATCAGTTGATAGACGGTGAAGTAAAGCACCAGTGCCCCACACACCGCCGTGAGCAAGGCCCCCTCGGGCCCAACACGGCTATAGGCACGCGCCGCAATCACCAAAAGGGCGACAGCAAGAAGCAACAGAAGACAGGCGAGCAGGCTATAGGCGCTGCCAAGCCAGACATAAAGACCGCCGGCGGCAATGGCCAGAACACCCGCAAGACCCGGCCAGAACCACACAAAGCCCGCCAGCCGGCTACCGGCTTTCGCCAACGCGCCCCGCTCCACCGCCAGCGCTGTAAGCAACGCAAGAGCGGGATAAACCGGCAGGACATAATGCGGCAGCTTTGTCGCCGCGAGTTCAAAAGCGATCCAGGATGGCAGCAGCCAGGCCAGCAAGAAACGCACATCTTTCTCGCGCCGGGCTCGCCACACAAAGGGGGCGGCCAGAACGGCCAAAACGATGGACGGCCAGTAGGTGCCCCACACAGCCAGAAGATATGTGCCCGGCGGCCCCCAGTGCCCTTCCTGCCCCTCGGTCACCTTGCCCAGCATGTCCACGCCAACGGCATGTTGGTAGAAGGCGCCATTGGTGACGTAATAAATGGCCACAAACCAGGGCAGAACTAAAAGCAGGCACCAGACAACCCCTGGAAAGGGCCGCAAAGGCTTGAGAAACCGGCCCGAACGCTCAAGAATCGCCAAGGCGACAACAGTCAGCCCCACAAACAGGGGCGCCATGGGCCCCTTCACCAATATGCCGGCGGCCAGGGCTGTCCAGAAAATGGCAGCCAGCCCCCAATCGCCCACCTGCTGTTCTCGCGGGCGCATATAAGCACGCGCCAAAGCCCCGAAAGCGGCCACGATCGTAAAAAAGAGCACCGCATCTGTCTTCGCGAGGCGTGCTTCCACCCCCAGCAGCACACAGGAGCCAATCAGAAGGGCCGCCAGCACTGCCCCGCGACGCGCCATGAAGACAAGCGCCGTCCAATAGGTCAGCAGCACCACACCGATGGCAGCCAGAAAGGAAGGCAGACGATAGAAAACGATGGAATAACGCGCATCCGGCCCAATCAGCGACTCGCCCAGAGAAACTGTGCCGGCCTGCAACCAGTGAATGCCGACAGGCTTTTTATGCCGGGCAACATCATGGAAGCGAATATCCACATAGTTGCCACTCTCCAGCATCTGCTTGGTGGCCTGCGCAAAGCGCGCCTCATCACGATCAATGGGCGGCACCGAGGCAAGGCCCGGCAAAAACGCCACAAGCGCGACAATGACAAGGAAAATACAGGCGCGCCCATGCCCCGCTGATGCCCAGTCCAGCAGGCGGATCAGGCGACGCGGAAAATCGAAGGCGAACGTCCGGCTTACAGGAATATTGTTGCCGGGCGCGGGATTTGAAATGGCCATGCTTCTGGTCAGGTCCGGTCGAATTGGCGCGGACAATAGCAGAAACGCCCGCCACGAAAAGAGCCGACGCCGCGGCACCGTATCCGCTAGCACCTTTGAAGGGAGCATTTGGCAGAGGAAGGCGACAAAGGAAAGGCGCGAATTGCCACGCACCCATTAGACTTCCAGCGCATATGAAAGCCTGATCCCGCAAAGCGGGGGGCTCTCACGGCTGTGGCAGGAGGTGAGCCAGCCAGATTCAGCCACAGATTTACTTGGTGAGGATCAGCTTGTTCTGAGCCGTCAGCCGCAATTGATATGTCTGCTCACCATGGGCAATGGTGATGAGTCTGCTGGTTGCGAACAGATCCCGGCTATCGAGCCGGGCATTCACCATGGGGATAGTACGGCTGCCCCGGCCTTCTTCAGCCCTTTCAACATGCCCCTGTCCTCCCACGTCTCCGAGAGCAGGGCGCTGCTCCTGCTGTGTCATATCGCAACAACTCCAAAGCACATTTGGCGGCTCTCAAAGACCCGGACAAGTTTTGAGGTTTTTAGAGAAATTCAAAATATATACATGTAACGCAGAAGAGTCATATGATGTACAGGGAATATATTCAAGACACAGAAGAGCTTGAGCCCTTCTAATGTAGAGATGAATACGCAAGATATAACAATATAACCTGGAACTCTTCCATAAAGGGCTGGGAGCTGCGCACAGCTCCACCCAACCCTCAGAAGCCACAGCACAATCAACACCACCCATGTGGACAGTGCGTCCCGCAAGCCGCACTTCCGAATTTGGCACACACCATTCCCGGCAAAACCCTTCACACCTTGAGCGGAACATGCTTCAAGACGCCATGGGCGTGTATTGCTCCAAACTCAGTGCGAGGCATCTCATGCATATCATTCCAGCCGGATCTGCCCGCTATGGCGCGGCCCTTCTGGTGGCGGGCTTCAGCCTCTTCTCCAGCGCGGGCCTCGCGCAGAATTCGCGTCCGCACGTCGTCATCACGCCGGGAACCATCCAGCTGCCGGTGATTCCCCAAGGCAATTATCTGGACCCGGGGCCCGGCCCAGCCGTGAATCCGAATGTCGCCATCGGCAATGATAAAAGCATGAACTATGCTTTCCCGCCGCAGTTTGATGCCGGTTACCAATCCGGTCCGCCCGGTGACCCGACAGTGAATGGCAGCTGGAACCCCCTGCCCGGCTACGGGTCTCTGCCCAGCTTCTGATGCAAAAAGCCTCCCGGCATTCAAACCGGGAGGCTTTTTTAATGTCCGCGCACCGCAATATGTCCACCCTCTCGCAGGCATAAAAAAACGGCGGGGAAACCCCGCCGTTTTGTAACTTTGAAAAAAGCGTTCGTATCAGCGCTTGGAGAACTGGAACGAACGACGGGCCTTGGCCCGGCCATACTTCTTACGTTCAACCACACGGCTGTCACGAGTCAGGAAGCCGGCCTTCTTCAGCGGGCTGCGCAGCTCGGGCTCATAGAAGGAGAGCGCGCGGGAAAGGCCGTGGCGAATCGCACCGGCCTGGCCGGAAAGGCCACCGCCGGAAACCGTGCACACCACATCATACTGGCCATCACGAGCAGCCACCTGGAAGGGCTGGTTCACGATGAGGCGCAGCACGGGACGGGCGAAATACACGTCCAGCTCACGGCCGTTCACGGTGATCTTGCCAGAGCCGGGGCGCACCCACACGCGGGCCACAGCATCCTTACGCTTGCCGGTGGCGTAGGCGCGACCATACTTGTCGAGCTTCTGGACGTGCACCGGAGCGGCTTCCTCGGTGGAAACCTTCACCTCGGCAAGAGCGTCGAGGGACTGGAGAACTTCGGCCATATCAGTTCCTCACATTCTTGCGGTTGAGGGCAGCCACGTCGAGCACGGTCGGCTGCTGCGCCTCGTGGGGGTGCTCGGCACCCTTATAGACACGCAGGTTGCCCATGATCTGGCGACCGAGCGGACCACGCGCAAGCATGCGCTCTACGGCCTTTTCGATCACACGCTCGGGGAAACGCCCCTCGAGGATGAACTTCGCGGAGCGTTCCTTGATGCCGCCCGCATAGCCGGTGTGGTGGTAGTACACCTTCTGATCGTACTTGCGACCGGTGAACACCGCCTTCTCCGCATTCACGACGATGACATTGTCACCGCAATCAACGTGAGGGGTGTAGATGGGCAGATGCTTGCCCTTCAGGCGCATGGCGATGATGGAGGCGAGGCGACCCACAACGAGGCCGCTGGCATCGATCACCACCCACTTCTTCTCGATTTCGGCGGGTTTGGCCGAATAGGTCTTCATGGGATCGTTTCCGATTGAGAGGCCGGAAAAGGCAATAAGGACACCGCCCACCGGAAAAGCCGATGGGCACAGTCCTCACAACCGAGCCGGCGATGGAAGGGGCTTGTACTGGAGCAACCCGTCATCGTCAATGACAATGACGCTGTAATTATTCAATGAAATCAATATGTTGAAAAAATGGTTTTATATTACCATCGAAAATGACCCTCTAAGAGCAGGTTTTCTCTGCCTTCGCTCTGAAATATGCCCCCTCATGCCTCATTCCTGCCCCCCAAATGAGAGAACGCCCCCTCTCAGTATTCAGGCTGGCATGAAGGACGCCGTTGCCACCTCCACCCGATTCCGCCCCCGCCGCTTGGCCATATAGAGCGCCGCATCGGCATCGTTCAGCACAGTGGAGGGGCTGCGCTCTCCATTCGTGCAGGCCGCAACACCAACCGAAATGGTGGCATGCACCTCTCCCTCCGGCACAAGGGTCAGGGTTTCATCGAAGGACTTTCGGATACGTTCGGCCACGCGCTGCGCTGTCTCCAACCCCACGCCCGGCAACATGCACACGAACTCCTCGCCGCCAAAGCGATACACCTTGTCGCTTTGCCGCACGCCGCGCTCAATCGTGCGTGCGGCCTGTACAATCACCGCATCGCCAACATGATGGCCATAGTCATCGTTGATGCGCTTGAAATAGTCGATATCAATGACGATCAGCGCGAAAGGCAGGCGCTCATCACCTTCCTTCTCGGCCATATGTTCATCGAAGGTCAGCCGGTTCAGCAGGCCGGTGAGCGGATCATGAATGGCAAGCTGGAGATATTCCTCCGCCTCTTTCTCCCGCGAGAGCGAGATCACCAGCATGGTGACTGAAAGCGCGATGAACAACACCACCAGATTATAAGTCACCACCGCCCAAATTGTCGTGTCGCCCAACCCAAGGGGAGCCGGCAACAGGGGTGCAAAAAGATGGCTAAAGGCCTGAAACAGCGCATTCGCCCCCAGAATGGCGACGATAGCCTTGCGGGATGGCAACTCTTCTTTCGCCCTGTTACGCCAGAACTCACGGGCCGCCAGTATGTTGAACAGCGCAATGATAACGCCCCGCAGCAGAATATCCGCATAGGCAGGCCCCCCCGCATATTGCAGCGTGATAGAGGCCACCACCCAAGCCGCCACCACAGCCAGAACCTGCCACAAAACGCTCCGGCGACGATAGAATGCGCGTGAAGCCTGCCACAAGGTGCCATAGGCCAGCATCATGCACAGCACCGTCCCGCCCTTCCCCGTCAATACGGGCAAAGACGGAGGCGTCACCACCGTGATGGCCGCCAGAACCCCGAACAGAAACGGCAGACACCACCAAAGCTGGTCTGCCGCACGGGTCTGCCAAGCCCAGTAAAGCAGGAAAAGCGCGCCAATCAGCGCCAGCGCCACACCGTTCCACAGGACGACGGTTGGAATATCAATCATCAAGCTTCACATCGGTCTTTCATTTGGCGCTCGCTTCTACCCTGCAAACCTTCATCAGGGAACGCAGCAAATCACTCTGTCAGAAAAATCCGCAACTTTGAGCTCCGCCTTTAAGCGTTGTGTCTGCATGGAGAACCGGAACGAAACAGAACAATCTGACGCCTTTCTTCATCCGCTCAATTCTACTTGCCAGTAGCAAGCCATCTGTGCCTAGCTACTTCCGGTCGGCCATCCGGCTCTCAGCCATTGTCCGCCCGTTTTTCAGCCGCACCATAATCGACAAAATCCGTGAGGAGCCCCATGAGCAGCCCCGAGAGCAGCCCTGCCCCGTCCGAGCATCAGCCGCCCTGCGTGACATGTGATATTCAGGAAGGCATCGCCACCCTCACCCTGGCCCGGCCAGAGCGGCGCAACAGCCTTTCTGAAGCCATGATGGCCTCCCTCTCCGAAACGCTGGCCAGAATTGCTGAAGACAGCAATGTCCGCGCCGTGGTGCTGACGGCGGAAGGGCCGGTTTTCTCCTCCGGGCATGATCTGAAGGAAATCCAGAGCCACAGATCCGATGAGGACCGGGGCCGGACCTATTTTGAAGAAGTGCTGAAGCGCTGCTCGGCCCTGATGACCGCCATTGTGCGGCTGCCGCAACCCGTTATCACCGCAGTGGAAGGCATGGCCACCGCAGCCGGCTGCCAGCTCGTGGCCAGTGCGGATCTGGCCGTGGCGGGGGCGGATGCCCGCTTCTGCACGCCGGGTGTCAATATCGGCCTGTTCTGCCACACCCCCATGGTGGCGCTCACCCGCAATGTCGCCCGCAAGCACGCCATGGAAATGCTGCTGTTGGGCGAATGGGTTCTTGCGGAAGATGCCGCCCGCATGGGTCTGGTGAATCGCGTGGTGGAAAAGGGCTCCGCCCTTGCCGTGGCGCAGCAGCTGGCCCGCCATATTGCCGCCCGCTCTCAGGTCCCGGTGAAGCTGGGCAAGGCCACCTTCTACACCCAGGCCGAAATGGGACTGGACGACGCCTATCGCTACGCCTCCCAGGTGATGACCGACAACATGCTCGCACGCGATGCGGATGAAGGCATCTCTGCCGTTCTCTCAAAGCGCGCACCGCAGTGGGAAGATCGCTAAAATGTTTTCGGTGCGGTGTGGCGAGGGCCTTCCCTACAGGGAGCCCCGCCCACACCGTGCCGGCTCCAGCGCGTTAACGCTCTTTCAACCATGTTTGGAGTTTCCTGAAGCCTGAAGGCGGCATGATGGCCGCGCCACAGGCAAGGAGGGCGAAACATGGCCCCCATCACAGCAACCGCGCGCGAAAAGACGCGCTCGCCCCTCTCCGGCACACGTCGCGCCGGTGAAGCTGTTCTGCGCCACATATCCGGCATCCTTCTGGCCACCACCGCACCTATGGTTCAGCTTGGCCAGCGCCTTGTGAATGCCCGCTGGACCCCATGGGCCGCCCTTGCCCTTGCCTCTGCCCTCAGCTTCCTGCCCCTGCGCTTTGAGGGAACATCACAGCTGGAATTTGAACTCGCAACCCAGCCTCCAGCAGCCATTGTAAATGGCACGGCCCAGCTTCTCGCCTCTCGGGAGCTCTCCATGGAGGCCGTGCGCCAGCTTTCGGATGCAGATATTCAGCACCTTGTTTCCGGCAATCTGGCCTATTTCAGCCCTGCACGGGATGTGAGCCCGGAAGAGCGGACAGAGGCCGCCCGGCTCTTGCGCGCCGCCCTTCAGGTTGAGCCCATTCAGGGCGGCCGGGCACTGGAACTGACTGTCGCGGCTCCGGGCCCCTCCTTGTCCCGGCGCGCGGCCAGCGCCTATGCCCGCGCCATGCTGCATCTGGATTCCGAGACACGCCAGCGCATGGCTGATGGCCAGCACATGCCCTTACCGGCCCTGCGCGCAGGTGAGCCTGCAAACCACTCCACCATGCCAGACCTGCCTTCTCCGCTCACCATGCTCGTTCTGGCTCTGGCTGCTGGCACACTGGTGTTTGCTCAGAGGCGACAGAATATTGAACCGGAGCCCCAAGGTATTGTCGGGCCGGATGAACTGCCCCGTGAGGTCACCGGCACGTCCCGCATCATCTGGCTGGATGAAGGCACCGGCAAAGGGCTGGCGCTGAACTCCGCCATCCACCGCCTTGAGCCCTTGCTCTCCCCTGCGGAAAGCACAACCACCACCGGACGTCTTGCGCTGTTCACATCCGATGATGAAGCACTGGAAGCCGGTCGCAGCGCATTGAGCTTCGCACGCCACATGGCTGAGAGCGCCAGTGTAGTCACCGTCTTTCTGGAGGAAATTGCCGAGGGTGCCGAAGCACCGGGAGCAACGGCCCCCGGTGTGCGTGAGCTGCTGAATGGCCAAGCCAATCTGGCCACCGCGATTTCCCGCGATACAGAATCGCCTGCGCATATCATTCGGGCTGGCAATCCGGCATCTTCCGGCAATCCGCCCGGCTATGCCCGCCGTCTCGCGCATCTGCTGGATGTGCTGCGTCAGGTTTATGAAATCGTGGTGGTCTGCGCACCCACGATTTCAACATTGACGCAGGCACCGCGTCTGGCCGGGCTAAAGCCGCTGACGGTTTGCGTACAAGGTGCCAATGAACCGGCCACTGCGGCCGTGGAAAGCTTTGATGCACTGTGCGACATGCGCTTTCACCGCATCGCCATATTGCGACTGGAGCCCGTGGCGGCGACACCAACCACGCACGCCGCCAATCTGCTGCCGGAGCCAACCCTTGAGGCTGCTGAGAAGCTTGAGATAGCGGCCAGCCCCTCGCAGAAGGCTGACAAACAACCCACCGATACGCCAACACGCGCAGCCGCCTGAGGGCTGCGCCAAATCTGAGCTCTCTCAGGCGGCGGCCTGAGAACGGCCTTCTACGCCAACTCAGGCCCGCTTGTCCGGCCGCTCCATCCAGAGGATCAGATAAGCTGCGGGCACAACCCAGAGCGAACCCAGCAACGCGAAGCACACCAATTGCAAGGCCCAGTGCAATTCCAGCACCCGCCCCTGTGAGATGGCCATGGCCCCCAGCGCCCACACCACCACAAGCACCAGCATGAGCACCGTGCCAATGAATTTGCGGACACGCTGAGACATATCGCCAACTTTCTTCTACGGCTCTGCATTCACCTACAGGCGCGCATCTGACCCTCTTCGGAACCAGACGCACGAGGCCCGGCTCAAGAGTGTCTGTCTCTACAGCCAATGGCACGCCAGCGCTACAGTTGAGGCAGCAACGACAGGGCGAGAATGCACAGCACTGAAACAGAAAAGGCCGGGAAAAACACCACCCGGCCTTTTCTGTTTCACATAAGAAATCATTCAGGAGACAAGCTGCGCCACAACAGGAGCCATCAGCACATTGAACAGGCCGGCCAGCACCATGACCAGACCGGCCACGGAGCCTTCTTCCCCACCCATCTGATGCGCCTTGGCCACGCCGGCGGCATGTGCACCCATGCCGAACAGCGCACCACGGGCCAGAGATGTCCGCACAGGCATCAGCTTCAGCAGGGTTTCACCCATGATCGCGCCGCAAATACCAGTCGCCACAACAAACACGGCGGTCAGATCCGGCACGCCACCCAGACCATTGGAAATGGACATGGCGAATGGCGTGGATGTGGAACGCGGCATAAGGCTGACCTGAAGCATATGCGACAGCCCCAGCCAGTTCGCGAAGATGAAAGCGGTGAACATAGCCACCGTACTGCCCACCAGAACCCCCACCAGCAGCACCGCCCAATACCGACGGATCATCTCGCGCTGCTCATAAATGGGGATGGCGAAGGCGACTGTGGCCGGCCCCATCATCAGCACCAACCAATGTGTGCTGCGGATATATTCGCTATAGCCCGCATGAAGCGAGAGCGCGATGACAGCCACAGAAACCGGCGTTGTCAGCAAAGGCGATGTCCAGCTCCGGCGCACGCGCTGATGCACGAAACGGGCAGCATAATAGCAACCGATGGTGACAGCGGACCAGAACAGGGTGGCCAGAACGGGATCATGCATCAACATGGCGCTCCCCCTCTCTCTTCATGCCCAGCCGTAGGCACAGCTCCACCGTCAACGCCGTGCTGCCCATAACCAGAATGGTGCCCACCAGGATGACGGCGACGATTTTCAGCCCCATCACACCAATAAATTCGCCATGGTCGATTACCGCCATCACCGCCGGAACGAAGAAGAGCAGCATTTCGGCAAGCAGCCAATAGGCTCCACGCCGCACAGCGCGCGGGCGAATCCACCCTGTAGAGAGCAGCACCAGCACCACCACCATACCCATGACACCGCCCGGAACAGGCACATGCGCAAGCTGTACGAAGCATTCTCCCACCGCCCAGAAGCCGCTTAACAGCAGAATCTGCAACAGGCTGGAGCGATGAAGCATGATACGCGCGCGCTGAAACAGACGATGCGGGCTGCGATGCCGCCCCGCACGGCTCTGTGCCGCATCTGTTTCCTGTGATGGGATGAAACTGGACATGACTGGCACCTCCTTGTGCCGACACAACCCAGAATAGGCCAGTCCAACTTATAATGAAAATGAATTGACTGAATTAACTCCATTCCAATATGGAATATTGAATGGAACTGAGAACCCTGCGCGCCTTTGTGGAAGTGGTACGGCAAGGTGGCTTTTCCAATGCCGCCAAGCTGTTGTTTGCCACCCAACCCACCATTTCCAAGGCCGTGAAACAGCTTGAAGATGAACTCGGCGTGCCGCTACTGGACCGCGTTGGGCATCGCAGCGTGATGACCGCTGCCGGAGAAATCGTCTATCGTCGCGCCCTCAGCATGTTGACGGAGCGGGAAGACCTCCTCGCCGAACTGGCTGATCTGCGTGGACTGAAAGCCGGCAGCCTGCGTCTGGGCCTGCCACCTCTTGGTGCAAGCACATTGTTTGCACCTCTCTTCGCCATTTATCGCGCCCGCTATCCGGGCATCGAAATTCGTCTGGCGGAGCATGGCTCCAAAAAGCTGGAGGAAATCGTGCTCACGGGCGAAGTGGAGATGGCCGCATCCCTGCTGCCCACCACCGATGATTTTGAATATCAGCCTGTGCGATGTGAGCCGCTGCTGGTCGTGATGCCGAAAGATCACCCGCTTGCCGGCCAGAGTAAAACCGGCATTGCTGCCCTCGCGGCTTCGCCCTTCATTCTGTTTGAAAGCGGTTTTGCGCTGAACCCGGTTCTGCTCGCGGCCTGTGAGCGCAATGGCTTCACCCCCAATGTCGCGGCGCGCAGCGGACAAGTGGATTTTATTGTGGAACTGGTGGCGGCCCGGCTGGGTATCGCTTTTCTACCCCGCACCATTGCCGAACAGCGCCGCACCGCCGCAGTGGAACTAGTGCTGCTGGATGAACCCGGCACGCAATGGCACATGGCACTGGTGTGGCGCAGGGGCGCCTATCTCTCCCATGCCGCCCGCGCCTGGGTTGATCTGGCGCGGGAGGTCTATGGAAGCTGAAGATGCGCTGTATCAGATCCAGCGTACGTTCAGAATTTCGAAGGAACGGGCCCCCTTCGGGGTGACAACCTCAACGGAATCGCCCGTCTTCTTGCCAATCAGCGCACGTGACATGGGCGAGGAGATGGAGATGCGACCAGCCTTCGCGTCCGCCTCGCTGTCCCCCACAATCTGCCATTCGGACTCCTCTTCCGTATCCTCATCCACGAGGTTCACGGTTGCGCCGAATTTCACAACATCGCCGGACATCTTGGAGACATCAATGATCTCCGCGCGGGAGAGCTTGTCTTCCAGCTCGGCAATGCGCCCCTCATTCATGGACTGCTGCTCTTTGGCAGCGTGATATTCCGCATTTTCCGAAAGATCGCCATGGGCGCGGGCTTCGGCGATAGCGGCAATAATGCGCTGACGCTCCACCTGCTGGCGATGCTTCAGCTCCTGTTCGAGGGCGACATGGCCCCCGACCGTCATGGGAATCTTCTCCATGGGTCCTTTCAAGACCTCCTGAAAAAAGCTCAGCGCGCCGGACCCAGAAAGGACCCAGCGGCTGAGAACCGGCCGTGAGGGTGGGCACGACGCCCACCTCGCGACGCCATGTTCTGCCACCGCAATAGCTTGCCGACATGCCGCCCTTGGAAAAGGGCGCGCATGCAAAACGGGCGGAACATGACGAAAGCGCGCGAGGCCAAAGGCTCCCGCGCGCCAAAACTATATTGCGGGCCGGATCAAGAGCCGAACCCGGCTCTCTCCTTATTCCGGCCTGCGTCTGGCAGAGCCACCGAACAGGCGTTCCCGCCTCAGGCCGGGAAGTAATCCTGCAAGGCACGTACCTTCAGATCACCGCTGACATAGGCCTTGATACCCTGCGCTGCGGCAACTGCTCCAGACAAGGTGGTGTAATAGGGCACTTTCTGCAAGAGGGCGGCCCGCCGCAGAGAGCGGCTGTCCGCCAGCGCCTGTGCACCTTCGGTGGTGTTGAACACCAGCTGCACGTCACCATTCTTGATGGCGTCCACAATATGCGGACGCCCCTCAAGCACCTTGTTGATCTTGCTGGCGGCCACGCCATGCTCCTCAAGGAAGCGCTGCGTACCGGAAGTCGCGATGACCTTGAAGCCCAGCTCTTCCAGCATCTTGATGCTGGGCAGAATGCGCTCCTTGTCATCATCCCGCAGGGAGACGAACACCGTGCCGGATTTAGGCACCGTGGTGCCGCCACCCAGCTGGCTCTTCGCGAAAGCCTCGCCGAAATCGGTATCCAGCCCCATCACTTCGCCGGTGGAACGCATCTCCGGGCCCAGCACCGTATCCACACCGGGGAAGCGGGCAAAGGGGAAGACGGCTTCCTTGATGGCGATGTGGTGCAGACGCTCCCACTTCATCTTGAAGCTGTCGAGGTTTTCACCGGCCATCACCCGAGCGGCGATCTTGGCGATGGGCTTACCCGCCACCTTGGCCACGAAGGGCACCGTGCGCGAGGCGCGCGGGTTCACTTCCAGCACATAGATCTCATCGCCCTTGATGGCGTACTGCACATTCATGAGGCCGCCAACACCAAGCGCCAGGGCCATGGCCTTGGTCTGCTTCTTCAACTCGGTGATGGTGTCATCGCTCAGCGAATAGGGCGGCAGCGAACAGGCGCTGTCACCCGAATGGATGCCCGCCTCCTCGATATGCTCCATGATGCCGGCTACGAACACATCCTTGCCATCACACAGCGCATCCACGTCCACCTCGATGGCGTCGGAAAGATAGCGATCGAACAGCAGCGGGTTCTTGCCCAGCACGGTGTTGATCTGCCCCGTCTTGTCGTTGGGGTAGCGCGCCTTCACCTCCTGCGGCACAAGGCCCGGCAGCGTATCCATCAGATAATCGGAGAGCTGGCTTTCATCACGCAGGATCTGCATGGCACGGCCGCCCAGCACATAGGAAGGACGCACCACCATGGGAAAGCCGAGATCAGAAGCCACAAGCCGGGCCTGCTCCACCGAATAGGCGATGCCATTGGCCGGCTGGCGGATATTCAGACGCTCCAGCAGGTGCTTGAAGCGGTCACGATCTTCCGCAAGATCAATGGCGTCCGGGGACGTGCCAAGGATCGGGATATCTGCCTCTTCCAGCGCCTTCGCCAGCTTTAGCGGGGTCTGCCCGCCGAACTGCACGATCACGCCCTTCAGTGTGCCATTTGTGCGCTCACGCTCAAGCAGCTCCAGCACATCCTCAGCCGTCAGCGGCTCGAAATAGAGGCGATCGGAGGTGTCATAGTCGGTCGAAACCGTCTCCGGGTTGCAGTTGACCATGATGGCCTCATAGCCCGCATCCTTGAGGGCGAAGGCCGCATGGCAGCAGCAATAATCAAACTCGATACCCTGGCCGATCCGGTTCGGGCCACCACCGAGAATAACCACCTTCTCACGATCGGAAGGCTGAGATTCATCCCCCGGCGTGCCTGCGAAAGGCGCCTCATAGGTGGAGTACATATAAGCGGTAGGCGAGGCGAACTCGGCGGCGCAGGTGTCAATGCGCTTGTAGACCGGATGCACATCCAGCTTGCGGCGCAGAGCCCGCACTCCGACCTCGCTTGTTTCAGCCAGCGTGGCCAGCCGCGCGTCCGAGAAGCCCATGCTTTTCAGGCGGCGGAACTGGCCGGCCGTCTGCGGCAGGCCAAACTGGCGCACCTTCTGCTCAGCCTCGATGATTTCGCGGATCTGCGCGAGGAACCACGGGTCGATCTTGCAGGCCGCGTGGATCTGCTCGTTGGTCAGCCCCAGACGCATGGCCTGCGCCACATAGAGCAGGCGCTCCGGCGTGGGGGTGCCCAGTGCAGCGCGGATGGCATTCTTGTCATCGCCCTGCCCCAGACCCTCGATCTCGATATCGTCGAGGCCGGTGAGCCCGGTTTCCAGAGAGCGCAACGCCTTCTGGAGCGATTCCTGGAAGGTGCGGCCAATGGCCATGGCCTCGCCCACGGATTTCATGGCCGTGGTCAGCACCGGATCAGCGCCGGGGAACTTTTCGAAAGCAAAGCGGGGAACCTTCGTCACCACATAATCGATGGTGGGCTCGAAGGAGGCCGGGGTTGCACCGCCGGTAATATCGTTCTCGATTTCATCCAGCGTGTAGCCCACGGCCAGACGCGCCGCCACCTTCGCGATGGGGAAGCCCGTAGCCTTGGAAGCCAGCGCAGAGGAGCGCGACACGCGCGGATTCATCTCGATGACGATGAGACGGCCATCTTCCGGGTTGACGGCGAACTGCACGTTCGAACCGCCGGTTTCCACGCCGATCTCGCGCAGCACCGCAAGCGATGCGTCACGCATGATCTGGTATTCCTTGTCTGTCAGCGTCAGGGCTGGCGCGACAGTGATGGAATCACCCGTATGGACACCCATCGGGTCAATATTCTCGATAGAGCACACGATGATGCAGTTGTCCGCCTTGTCGCGGACGACCTCCATCTCATACTCCTTCCAGCCCAGCACGCTTTCTTCCACCAGCACTTCATTGGTGGGGGAAGCATCAATGCCGCGCTCGATGATTTCGATGAACTCGGCCTTGTTGTAGGCGATGCCACCGCCGGTACCACCCATGGTGAAGCTGGGGCGGATGATGGCGGGCAGGCCCACTTCTTCCAGCGCATCCAGCGCCTGGGCCAGCGTCTTGATGTGGCGGGATTTCGGCGTCTCCAGACCAATCTTGGTCATGGCTTCGCGGAACAGCTCGCGGTCTTCCGCCTTGTCGATTGCCTCGGCCGTCGCACCGATCATCTCGACATCATATTTCTCCAGCGTGCCCATCTTCTGGAGCGAGAGCGCGCAGTTCAGCGCCGTCTGGCCACCCATGGTGGGCAAAATGGCGAAGCCCCTGGAGCGGTCGCCGCGCTCCTTCTCGATGATCTTGGTGACGATCTCGGCCGTGATGGGCTCGATATAAGTGGCGTCCGCCATGTCCGGGTCGGTCATGATGGTGGCGGGGTTCGAGTTCACCAGGACGACCCGGTATCCCTCCTCCTTCAGCGCCTTCACCGCCTGGGTGCCGGAATAATCGAATTCGCACGCCTGTCCGATCACGATCGGGCCGGCGCCAATGATGAGGATGGTTTCGAGATCTGTGCGTTTCGGCATCGCTCTTCGGCGCTCTGGCTCTCTCTTGGGCGCTCGGTGCACTGGGCGTCTGGCGCATCCTGCTCGGGGTTGCCCCGGTCGCGATGCACCACCCGCCATCCGCTCTGCATGACAGATGTCACGCACCGGGCGTAAAAAAAGGGCCGCGGATCAACGCGCCCCATGAGGCATTAAAGGTTCGTCGCTTCCCGACGAATATGGTGCGGCACATTGAAACATCCGCGCACATCCGTGAAGCGAACCATTGGGGTGTTTCCTTAGACCATAATTTCCGCAGACGGAAGCGCATTCCGTTCCTTCCCCTCAAGGAACACCGCTTCGTGAGCTTTTTCCGCCTCCGAATGCAGGCAACTGTGATAGCCAAGCCCGCCTACCCGCCAATGGCATCTGTTTTCGCCATCTCACGATTCGTGCCCGGCCAGCCTTGTGGCAGCGCGCACCTCCACCAATCCTCCGCAGCCCCGACGGCTCCTTCCGCATCCATCACGGGCACCAGCTCCGCCATGCCCTCAGCGAAACCCTCCCATGCCCATTCCGCATTGGGAGAGAGAGCCGTCAAGACCGGCAGCTCCGCCGAAACGGCAGCATGAAAAGCACCCGTCAGCCCCCGCCCCTCAGCTTCTTCACGACCGAATTTGGAGAGAACAACCACCGTATCCGCCCCACTCCCTCCTTCGGACAAGCGGGCGGCTATAGCCGCCTCCACCTCGGCGCAGACATTGACCAGCCGCTCCTGATCCAGGCTGCACCCTGCTGCACCGGCGCCAAGATTCTGATGCAGCGCGTTGGCAGAACCGCTGGCCAGATTCAGCAAGCGCACGGCATCATCCTCCATGCCCTCGCTTACGCATTCCACAGCACCGAGCACATACAGGCCCGCAGCCCGCATATTTTCCGCAGCCCTGTGAAGCAGGCCCTGCATCTGCACGCGCGAGCCCCCCTGAAGGGCGAAAATGGCGATATGGGAAGTCTCTTCAGTCATGACATGATCCGTATCGGAACCTGTATCCAGACGGGACTGTTTCACAGGCCGTTTCACCAATATCAGCCAGTGTGGGCGAAACCTCATCTCCGCCACAAGCTGCTTCTAACAAGCGGAGCCAAGAAGCCTGCTGCACATGCCTGAAGAGCAGGCTCAATCTCTTCCCAAACCATATGGCCAAAGATGCCCGGCCCAGAGATTCATCACCTGTGAAAACACCTTTTCCACCGTCTCTCACCACCGCCCGCATGGCACTCATGCTCGGCACTACAGTCGCTTTTGGCGGTCTTTGCGGAACCGCGGCACTGGCAGCCCCGCGCCCGGACCCGATGATCCTGCGCCTGTCCCCTTCAGAGCGGGTGGAACAGCGCTGCAATGCCGAGGCGATGGGCGAAATCAGCCGCAAACACAGGAACATGCGCCCCGACAGCCTTGTCGCCTATGCCTTCTCCGATCCGAAAATGAGCGAGGCTTCCATCAACGCACCGGGGGCAGCCGTGCGCAGCAGGGGGCGTTGGTATCATCTCTCCTATAGCTGCGAGACCAGCGCGGATGGCACGGCCGTGCGTCACTTCGCCTACCATCTCGGAAACCCTATTGAGGACACCGAGCTGGAAGGCACCCCTGTGCCACACTGACTTGCAATTGGGTGGCGGCAAAGCTGCCTAACGGCTCCTCCGCCCCCCCTTGCGATAGCCCTTTGTTTTCGGGTCTGGCCGAGGTCCGGGGCGATACTCATCCCCGGCTAACGGCACGACGCGATCACTGCCCGGCCCCATATCATCCAGAGAGGGCTTGTGCGCCCGGCTTTTCGGGGCCGCACTCCCAGAGGCGGCATATCCGGCCTGCTCTTCGCCGAAGCCCTCATCAGCCTCATCCGCAGCGGCCGTGCGGCGCGTGCCTTTCACGGCAGACCCTTTCGCGACCTTGGGCGGTGTATTGGCAGCGCGACCATATTTGCGCGCGCCCTTGAAGCCCCCGGTCCGGTCCTCAACCTCCTCCTGCCGGGCCAGTGGATCATCCGCCACGGCCAGTTCCGTCTCTTCCAGCCGGCGGATTTCATCACGCAGCCGGGCGGCGGTCTCGAAATCGAGATCAGCGGCAGCGGCGCGCATGCGCTTCTCCAAATCGGCAATCACATTCTTGAGATTGTGACCAACGGCCGCGCCCTCCTCCATCAGGCCCGTATCGACCTGCACATGGTCGCGCTCATAGGGCGAGTTGAGAATATCGCCGATGGCTTTCTTCACGCTCTCCGGTGTGATGCCATGCTCTTCATTATAAGCCACCTGCTTGGCGCGGCGACGGCTGGTTTCCGCCATCGCCCGCTCCATGGAGCCGGTGATCTGGTCGGCATAGAGAATGACCCGGCCATCCACATTTCGCGCCGCACGGCCAATGGTCTGCACCAGTGAGGTTTCAGAGCGCAGAAAGCCTTCCTTGTCTGCATCCAGAATTGTCACCAGCCCGCATTCGGGAATATCGAGACCCTCACGCAGCAGATTGATGCCGATAAGCGCATCAAACGCACCCAACCGCAGATCGCGGATAATCTCGATCCGCTCAATGGTGTCGATGTCCGAGTGCATGTAGCGCACGCGTACGCCATTTTCGTGCAGATATTCGGTCAGGTCCTCCGCCATGCGTTTGGTGAGCACCGTCACCAGCGTGCGATAACCCTTGGCCGCCGCCGCACGCACCTCGCCCAGCAAATCGTCCACCTGCGTGCGTGCCGGGCGCACTTCCACCGGCGGATCAATCAGGCCGGTGGGACGGATGACCTGCTCGACGAACACGCCGCCGGTCTGGTTCATCTCCCATGGGCCCGGTGTTGCGGAAACATGCACCGTCTGCGGGCGCATCGCCTCCCATTCCTCGAAGCGCAACGGGCGGTTGTCCATGCAGCTGGGCAGGCGGAAGCCATATTCTGCCAGCGTCGCCTTGCGCCGGAAGTCTCCGCGATACATCGCGCCGATCTGCGGCACGGTGACATGGCTTTCATCAATGAAAACCATGGAGTTGTCGGGCACATATTCAAACAGGGTCGGCGGCGGCTCGCCCGGCTTTCGGCCCGTGAGCCAGCGCGAATAATTCTCGATGCCGGCACAAGCCCCTGTCGCCTCCATCATTTCCAGATCATAACGGGTGCGCTGTTCCAGCCGCTGGGCCTCCAGCAAGCGGCCCATGCCATAAAGCTCCTCCAGCCGCATTTTCAGTTCGGCCTTGATGCCGGAAATGGCCTGAATCAGGGTCGGGCGCGGGGTCACATAGTGCGAGGCGGCGTAGACACGCACGCTCTTCATGTCGCCGCTCTTCTGACCGGTGAGCGGATCGAACTCCGAGATACTCTCCACCTCATCGCCAAACAGCGAGACGCGCCAGGCGCGATCCTCATAGTGGGCTGGGAAGATCTCGATGACATCGCCACGCACCCGGAAGGTGCCGCGGCCGAAATCAGCCTGGATGCGCTTGTATTGCAGCGCTACAAGATCCGCCAGCAACTGGCGCTGGTCGAGCTGATCCCCCACCTTGATGTCAAAGGTCATGGCCGAATAGGTCTCGACCGAACCGATACCGTAGATACACGAAACCGAAGCGACGATGATGACATCGTCTCGTTCCAGCAAGGCGCGGGTCGCCGCATGACGCATGCGGTCGATCTGCTCATTGATGGAGGATTCCTTCTCGATATAGGTATCCGTGCGCGGCACATAGGCTTCAGGCTGGTAATAATCGTAGTAGGAAACGAAATACTCCACCGCATTGTCGGGGAAGAAGCTCTTGAACTCCCCGTAAAGCTGGGCCGCCAGCGTCTTGTTCGGCGCCAGAATGATGGCCGGGCGCTGGAGCGTTTCAATCACCTTGGCCATGGTGAAGGTTTTGCCCGATCCGGTAACGCCCAGCAGCACCTGATCGCGCTCGCCCTCCTGCGCCTGCGCGCACAACTCGGCGATCGCCTGTGGCTGGTCGCCAGACGGTTCAAAATCACTCTTCATGGTGAAGCGCACGCCGCCTTCGGATTTCTCCGGGCGCTCTGGCCGGTGTGGCACCCACACCTGCCCATCAACCTCCGGCCGTCCATTCTCGATCAGGCTCGAGAGCGCCGCCACCGTGGCGGATGCCCCGGAAGACGCCGTGGCAAGGGTCAGATCCTTCGGGTCCAGCCCCAGGGATTTCGCAAGCGCAGGGTCCAGCACCTGTTCAGGCGCGGGCTCGAAATGTCGCTGGGATCGCTCCCCCAGCTTTCCGGGACGGGATGCTTTGGCCATTCCATCAATATGGGGGCGACGGGAGTAAGGGGAAAGCCCCCTCACACAGCTTTCCCGCAGCAACAGGGGCCGGGCATGAAGAGGTTGCAAGCCCCCTGCTAGATCTCGTTCAAACGAGCGCCAGCCGCGCCAACTCCTGCGCCGCAGCATTGTGGCGCGCCGTGATGGCGGGCAGGTCCACCGTCTGCAAGCGCCCCTCACGCACAATCACTTGCCCATTGATAACACTAAAAGAAACCTGCTGCGGGCTGCACAGCACCAGCGCCGCCACCGGATCATGCAGGGCCCCGGCATAAGCGGGAGCGGACATGTCGAAAGCCACGAAATCCGCTGCCATATCCGGGGCCAGCACGCCAATATCATCCCGTCCCAGCACACTGGCGCCACCCAGCGTGGCCAGCTCCAGCGCCGTGCGGGCGCTCATGGCATCATGCCCAGAGGCCACGCGTTGTAACAACATGGCCTGCCGGGCCTCACCCAGCATGTGCCCCCCATCATTGGAGGCGGAACCATCCACCCCCAGCCCCACCTTCACACCCTCTGCACGAAAGCGCTTCACCGGCGCAATGCCGGAGCCCAGACGCATGTTGGAACAGGGGCAATGCGCAATGCCGGTTCCTGTACGGGCAAACAGCGCAATGCCGGGCTCGTCCAGCTTTACACAATGGGCATGCCACACATCCTGCCCCACCCAGCCCAGATCCCGCACATATTCTGTGGGGCCTTTGCCGAAGGTCTGGTGAGAGAAAGTGACATCGCTATCATTCTCGGCCAGATGCGTATGCAGCATCACGCCCGCACGACGAGCCAGCTTCAGGCTGTCGCGCATCAGATCCTCGCTCACCGTAAAGGGCGAGCATGGTGCAACCACCAGACGCAGCATGGAAAAACGCGCCGGATCATGAAAGCTGTTGATGAGCCGCTCGGCATCGCGCAGCACGAAGCCCTCATCTTCCACCAGCCGATCCGGCGGCAACCCACCCTTGCTTTCCCCCAGGCTCATCGCCCCGCGTGCGGCATGAAAACGCATGCCAATCTGCCGGGCTGCCCGGATGGAATCATCCAGCCGCACCCCATTGGGATAGATATAGAGATGGTCCGATGAAGTGGTGCAGCCGGAAAGGATCAGTTCCGCCATGGCTGTGAGGGTGGCGGTTTCCACCATTTCCGGCGTCAGCCCCTGCCAGAGCGGATAGAGCGTCCGTAGCCACTGGAACAGCTCATCATCCTGCGCGCCGGGCACAGCGCGGGTGAGGCTCTGCACCATGTGGTGATGCGTGTTCACCATACCGGGCAGAACAACATGGCCCGCCAGATTCAGCACCTCATCCGCGCTGGCGGGCAGATCTTCCGCCCGCCCCACGGCGACAATGCGCCCGTCTTCTGCATAAAGCCCTCCCCCCGGAATCTCCTGACGCGCGCCATCCATGGTGACAAGCACAAGCGCATTCTTCACCAACAGGGTGGAGGGCGTTTTCATGGAAAGGGCGTCTCCGTGAGAGGCATATAGGGTAGCGGCCCGAAATCAGGCGTCCGGCGCTTTCGTTTCGGCAAAGCCCGTGCACCGCGCGGCCAACTGATCCTGCCAGGCGGCAAGGCGCGGATGACCCGCCCGCCATGCCCCCGCAAAACGCAGATCCAGAAAACCAAGCGCGCATGCCAGCGTGATATCACCGGCATCCACCTGCTCACGCTCTGCCGGCGGGTTGGCCTCCAGCATCTCCAGCGTGCGCGTCACCTTGCCGTGCTGATGGTCCAGCCATGTCTGGAAAACCAGCTCTTCCGGGCGCCAGAGGCGCTCATAGAACATCATGACGGCCGCATCCATCAGGCCATCTCCCAGCGCTTCACGCTGCATGACCTCAATGCGCTCACGCGGGGCAGCCGGATACAAACGCCCGCCACCGGCCTGCAAATCCAGATAGGCCAGAATGACGCGGGAATCGTAAAGCGCCTCACCACTGTCCGTCAGCAGAATCGGAATTTTGCCCAACGGGTTTTGCTGGCGCAGGGAATCCGAAGGGTCGCGCGTATCTGCCAGTTCCAGTTCAAGCGGCAGGCCAAGAACCGCAGCGGCAAGGCGCACCTTGCGCGCAAAGGGAGAAGTCAGGGAACAACGCAGACGCATGGCAGACACCCGATTGCTAGGAGGCAGACGAAGCGCCGCAGACCGAGAAACGTGGAACACGAAACACGGGCAACGCCTCAACACCTTGTGTGGTCGCACGTTTCCACACGAAGTGGTATCCACTTCAGTGAAATTTTACGCACGCGCCCCTCATCCGGCTACAATGCGGAACACGAGGTCCGCAAGGTGGCCTTAACGCTCTCCCGTCAACCAGGATACACGCACCCGGCCCTTGCCATCCCGCGCCATCAGCGGCGCAATAGCCGTGAACATGGTGCGCAATTCCTCCGCCAGCGTGAAGGGCGGATTGACGATAATGAGACCTGAGCCCGACAATGTATTGAGGCTGCGAACCTGGGCGAAATCCAGCTCCACCCGCAAAGTCTTGGGCAAGCGCAAATGCGCGACCTGCCGACAGAAACTGTCAACGGCCTTCAGATCCTTGATCGGATACCAGAGCATGAAAATGCCCGTCGCGAAACGACGGTAAGCTGCCTCCAGCCCCTCGACCATGCGATGAAACTCCCCCGCCTCCTCAAAGGGCGGGTCCACCAGCACAAGGCCCCGCCGCTCGCGCGGGGGCAGATGGGCGTGCAGCGCCTGATAGGCATCCTGCTGGATGATCTTGGCGCGCGGGTCATCACCCAGACGCTTCTCCAGACGCGCCCGTTCCTCGGGATGCAATTCGCAGAAGATGAACCGATCCTGCGAACGTGACAGCGCCAGCGCCAGCGCGGGAGAACCTGGATAAAGCTGCGCGCCATCCACCCGCAGGGTCCGCACGGCTTCCAGATAGGGGCTGAGGAGTTCAGCGGCTGGAGCCGGCAACTCTGCCGCGAGCAGCCGTTCAATGCCCGCCTCAGCCTCCAGCGTACGCTGAGCACTGGAGCCGGCCAGATCATAAAGCCCTGCCCCGGCGTGCGTATCCAGCACCCGATAGGGCGCATCCTTGCGCCCCAGATAAGCCAGCACCCGCGCCAATGCCGCATGCTTCATGACATCGGCCGGATTGCCGGCATGGAAAGCGTGGCGATAATTCATGTCAGCAACCCGAAAATGCGGCGCGCCAGCAAAGGCTGCACCAAAGGGTGGGGAGCCTGGTGGCAATCACCAGCTGGGAAGCCAGTTTGGCAACCAGCTGGAAGATGGCGGCTCGCCCCTGGCCCGCACAGGTGGCATCACCATGCGGTTCAACCGGCAGGTGCGCCGGTTGACTTCGCCACAGGGACGGAAGGCAAGATCCCGGCTCATGCAAATGCGCACTTCACGCAGACGATGCTTGTCGCAACTGACGGAGATCATGTTGCGCTTCAGGCCCGGATTGGCGGCCATGAAAGCCGCCTCCAATTCATCTGGTGAGAGAGTGCGATATTGCTCCAGCCGCTGGAACTGCGCTGGCACCACAACATGCTCGCGCGCAGCGCGCAGCTTATCGAAATAACGCTCCGAGCTCAGGCCGGAACAGGTGCCATGCTTGCGCCACTGATGGATCGCCAGCCCCCTGCTGGGCATAATGTCCATCACCGCATTCAAGGTGCCGTTAGGCACATAAGGAGCCGGATAAATGCAATTTGCCGGCGCGCCACGCTCATATTGCGGCCACAGCCCATGCACGACAAAGGCATAGGGGCGTTCGCGGTTACATTGCCTATCCTTATGCGCCTTCTCGCCCTGCGCTTCGCAATAGGTGGGCGACCAGGAGAGAGAAAGCACATAAAAATCGAACTGGCCTGACACATCACGCCGCTCAGCGGAGACAGGCGAGCTTCCCAGCAGAGCCATGCCACAAACCAGCAGCCTCCACATGGTTTTGCTTGCGTCACGGCATATGGATGCGCGCGAACGCCCAAACCAATGCCCGCCCTTTTGCATGATGCTCAGGCCCCTGCGGCGACAGGTCTGCCTCACGGACGCGCCATCTGGCATCCCGGCGCATAAGCATAATTGCGATCAAGACCCGCAATGCACCAGCGCACCCCCCAAGATGCTCCGATGAAGCCGCCATCTTCCACGATGGAATAATAAATGGAGCGCTTGCGCGCATCGCTGGTAACAACCGTGCCGCTGCAATAACGGGTTGGCACATAGGCTGGCCCCCACGGACGGAAGGCGATTTCCTTCACCGGACCAAATTCGGAAATGGACAGGTCCGAAGCCCAGAAACGGCGTTCCGTCTCCGAAAAACGCTGGGCAATCAGGCCCAGAGCGCTGGGCTCATCACAAGACGGCACTTTGCCCGAAAAATTCGGCCCGGAAAGCCAGAAATTCTTTTCCAGCAGATTGGCAGCCTGCGCCTGAGGCGCCGCGCCCAGAAGACAAATCCCGAGGGCTGCCGCAAAGCCGGCGAATCCAGCGCGTGTGACGGTCTTCCCGAAAGTGCCGTGCGCCCGATTCCCCATGACCCTCTCCACTTCTGATAATTCAGCCATCCGAACACGATAACGGCTACCGGGCTGGACGATGCGTCCCAGACCCGCGCGGGTCAAGCGCATCAAAGTCACACTCCCGAAAAAAATACAGATGAGGTCGCCTCCGCCTCAGCGCTGAGGTACCGGATCTCCAGCCAGCCCCGCCGTTGAAGGCTCAAGGATCAGTGTCACGCCGGCAATGGAAAGGCTGAGGCCGCTATCTGAAGAGATACTGACAGGCTGCAAGGTTACCTGACGGGTCGCATCCTTGGCGGCCAGTACATTAGCCGAAAAACCGGGCCCGATAGCAAAGCCCGATGTGAAGCCCACATAGGTGCCGGCCAAGGCCCCCTTCTCCAGCGTGGGAGAGGTGGCAACCACCCCCCAGAGCATGCTGCCCTGATCGGAGATGCCGATATCGAGCCCCACCCGCTCAAGCGTGCCCGTATAATAGTGATTGCGCCCACCTGTGGGGCGATATTCGCAGCGCACACGCCGCATCGAGCCAAAGCCCGTTCCCGTAGCGAACTCGCCACGACATTCCAGCAGGCCCGCCGCAACCTGCGGCAATGCCCCTTCAGGCGCCTCCGGCACAGGAGGAACAGCAGACCGCACAGCCGGGGGGGCCGGATCTGGAGCCACATTGATTTGCGGCAAATTTTGGGGCACCGAGTCCTGTGGCGCAACGGTTTCGACCTGTTGAGCAGAAACCGAAGCCGACCACAGACCCACTGCTGTCGCGAACAGGACGGGGCGGAACATGATCATGACCACATTCTACCCCAACCCTGCGCGACAATCAGATCACTTCGTGTAACGAGGTGCTGCCATCGGCTCCAGACGCAGATTCGCGACACCCGCAGCCACGGTTGCACCGGAAGTGCCTTCCAGAGACAGCGGCTGCAAAGAGATGGAATTGCGAGAGCCGCCAACCAGAACGTTCACGCCACCGCCCACATTCAGGGCCGCATTGGCGGAAACGCCGACATAGTTACCAGACAGGGAGCCGGTGCCGACATTGCTGGTGGGCGCAAACACGCTCCAGGCCAGCGTGCCGCCGGTGGTCATGCCGATATCCACGCCGAGGCGGGAAATGGTGCCCTTGTAGTTGCCCATCACGCCATAAGGCTGGACAGCGGAAGAGCGCAGCTCGCAAGTGAGGTTACGGACAGAGCCGATGACGAGGCCGACAGACGGCTCGACATTGCAAACCAGCACGCCCACTTCCACCGAAGCCTGCGGCGCAGCAGCGGCCGGAGCCTGGCGCGTGGTGCTGAGATCGGCAGCGACGGCCGGGGTGGCGGAGACAGCCGCAATGGCGGCAAGGCCCAGAAGACCAGAGAAGGTACGCATGGAATCCCCCTTTGTAAGGCGATAGGGTCACCTAAGAGCACCTTGGCGCGCGCGCAATACTCTATTCAGGTTAATAAAGTGTTTTTCGCGACGCGTTGCCCGTATGTGACGCTTGGGTGGGGCGTTGCAAACGCCCCGGTTTTCAGCGCAGCGACAGGCTGGAGACACCAAGCCCCAGATTGACGCCGGTCTGCTTTTGAATGGAAAGCGGCTGCAACGATATGGTGTTGTTGCTGCCACCAAGCAGCACATTGGCGCCAACGCCATTCCCCAGAGACGCATTGCTGGATGCGCCCACATAAGTGCCACGCAGGCTATCATTCTTCATAACTGAAGATGGCGCCAGCACGTTCCAGACCAGTTTGCCCTTGCCATTGAAGCCGATATCAAGACCGAAGCGACGCATTTCGCCTTGATAGGTCTGAGGCTTCGCGCCACGGGCGTTCGACAGGAAAGTGCAGCTCAGATCACGTTCCGAACCGATCACGAAGGCAACATTGGGCGCCATCTGGCATTCCAGACGCCCCACCTGCGCACGATCCTGAGATGCGACGCCAGATGCGGCACTCGCCGGAAGCGCAGCAACAGCGAGCAGACCGCCCGCAATACATCCTGCCTTAAACAGGGTCTTCATGATGATTGCTCCTTGAAGTGACAGCCAATCGCTTTTTAGGAGGATTGGATGACAGGCCGCATAAGCCCGCACCGGATTCGGCCCACAAGCGCAGGCTTGACCGCAGAATTTGCCACTTTCCGGGCAACAAAAAGAAGAAACGCCGATTTCTGGGGAGAAATCGGCGCTTTCTACTCAGTTCAGTGAAGCTGTCAGCTCAGCGCTGCACAGAAACGCTGGATGCGCTTGCAGGCTTCTTCCAGCGCTTCCGTGGAGGTGGCGTAGGAAATGCGGAAGGCCGGACCCAGACCAAAGGCTGAGCCATTCACAACCGCCACGCCCTCAGATTCCAGAAGCTGAGTGGCGAACACCTCGTCATCGGTGATCTTCACGCCGCCCGGCGTGCTCTTGCCAATGGTGCCGGCGCAAGAGGGGAACACATAGAAGGCCCCTTCCGGCGTCGGGCAGGTCAGCCCCTCGGCGGCATTCAGCATGGACACCACCAGATCACGACGCCCCTTGAACACGGCATTGTTGCTGGCGATGAAATCCTGCGGCCCGTTCAGCGCTTCCACCGCCGCCCACTGGGAAATGGAGCAAGGGTTAGAGGTGGACTGGGACTGCAACGTGCCCATGGCCTTGATGATCTGCTCCGGGCCGGCCACGTAGCCGATACGCCAGCCGGTCATGCAATAGGCCTTGGAGACGCCGTTCATGGTCAGCGTGCGGTCATAAAGGCGCGGCTCTACCTGTGCCGGCGTGACGAACTTGAAATCGTCATAGACGAGATGCTCGTACATATCGTCTGTAAGAATCCACACATGCGGATGCTTCAGCAGCACATCGGTCAGCGCCTTCAGCTCATCATGGCTGTAAGCTGCGCCCGAGGGGTTGGACGGCGAGTTGAAAATGAGCCACTTGGTCTTGGGCGTGATGGCCGCCTCAAGCACCTCGGGGCGCAGCTTGAAGTTATCTTCAAGACGCGTCATCACAGGCACCGGCTTGCCGCCGCAGAATTCCACAATATCCGGGTAGCTCACCCAGTAAGGCGCAGGAATGAGCACTTCATCGCCCGCATCAACGGTCGCGACCAGGGCGTTGAACAGCACCTGCTTGCCGCCCGTGCCAACAGACACCTGGGACGGCTTGTAGTCGAGATCATTGTCGCGCTTCAGCTTGGCGCAAATGGCTTTCTTCAGCTCGGGAATACCGTCAACAGCGGTATACTTCGTTTCACCCCGGCGGATAGCGGCGATGGCGGCTTCCTTGATATTGTCCGGGGTGTTGAAATCCGGCTCGCCCGCGCTCAGGGCAATGATATCACGCCCGGCCGCTTTCAGTTCCCGCGCCTTGTTGGAGATGGCAATGGTGGGGGACGGCTTGATGCGCTTCAGCGCGGACGAAATGAGGCTCATGGCCTTGCTGCTCCAGACGCGCCCTTCCCATCTGCGGCAATTCCGCCTCAGCTTTCGGGCGCTGATGTGACTTGAACGCTGGGCACCGGAATCCGGTGCGGGCGGACGATAGTGCAGCCACTGGCCAGGAACAAGGCAGAACTCTGCATAAATCACGGTTCAGAATAACTCTTCTCCGCTCACACACCCCGTCCTCAGGCCCAACATCTGCCTGATACAACGAGAAACGAAAGGGGAAGGTGCTTCCATCTTGCCTTTCCGGCATTCTGGGCCACATGCTCACAAAAGCGGCACTAGGCCCGTTCTGGAGATCATGCGCGGTGCTGACCCTTTATTCCTCACAGTCATCCGGCAACTCCTACAAGGTGCGGCTGCTTCTGGCGAAACTCCGCCGCCCCTTCCGGCTGGTGGATGTCGATATTTTTGCCGGAGAGAATCGCACCCCGGAATTTCTGGCGCTCAACCCGGAAGGCCGGGTGCCACTGCTGGCTGTTGAAGGGCGCTATCTGGCCGAATCCAACGCCATTCTGTTCTATCTCGCGCGCAACTCCCCCTTCCTGCCGGACAACCCGCTGGATGAGGCCGAAACCCTGCGCTGGATGTTCTTCGAGCAGAACAGCCATGAACCCGGCATCGCCGCCGCGCGCTTCTGGCTAAGCCAGGTTCGGGGCGGACGAGATCTGCGCACCCATGATGTGGACCGCTGGATGGAGGAAGGCTATGCCGCTCTCAAATCCATGGAACGCCACCTTCTGAACCGGGATTTTTTTGTCGGCGAAACCCTGACAGTGGCGGATATCGCCCTCTACGCGCACACCCATATGGCCGAAGATGGCGATTTTTCCCTTGAGACATTCCCCGCCACGCGGCGCTGGCTGCAACGGGTGGAAGCCGAGCCAGATCATGTCGACATGGGCTGGCGCCCCGCAGACACAGTCCTGCCCGAGCCGGCATAGCGGGGAAAACCCTGCCCGCCGAAGTCGATGCCATGATACCGCCACGTTTTGCCGAAGTGCAGCTGCGGAGCAGCCACAGTCCGCCGCCATTGTTGAATGCGCAGCGCAGGAGTGATTCGTTTTTCTGATTTCGAAGTGCTGCCATTTCGTGTGAGGTCAGCATGTCCCGCTTTGGTACACCGTCCAGCATGTTTGGCACATATGGTGCCCACAAAGGTCTTCATGGCCATGCTCAGGGTGCAGAAACCAACCGGGTGTGGGAGGCTGATCTTTCCACCTATGGACACAATATGGGCGCATCCATGAATTCCCCGGCAGATCCGGAAACTCTGGCGCGTGCCTTGCGTGCTCACAAGGCGGGCGATGCCGTGACACAGGCCATGCTCACACTCTCCCTGATGCTGGCCATTGGCGTGGTCGCCATGGTGGTGAGTGTGGAGCGCGCCTCTGCTGCGGGCTTCCTGATGCGCGGGGTGACAGATCATCTGCCCGTCATCGCTGCGCTTGCCCTTGTTGGCACGGCCCTGCTCTTCGCCACGCGTACGGCCTTGCGAGAGATTCGTGCGCGCGCAGAGCGCTCTACACGGCGCTGATGGAGGCCCCTCATCCTCAATCAGCCTGGAAAAGCCGCCTAATCTTCAGAAAAACGATAACGAACCGGAGCGCGCTCCACCGGGCGCTCTCCGTCCTCATCCTCTTCTTCTGTAACGGGTATGGCATAGCTGCCGGAGAGCCAGCGGTTCAGATCCACATCCGCGCATCGTTTTGAGCAGAAGGGACGATAGGCATGCACGCCCGGCTTGCCGCAAATCGGGCATGGCCGGCCGGTGAGGCTTTCCTGTGTCTTGTCTGTCGTACCGCTCATGTCGCACACCCCGCCCAGCCCGCGCGCACATCATAGCCCTGGCCAGCCAGCAGACTCACGGTTTCACTCAAGGGCAGCCCCACCACGCCAGTGTAGGAGCCCACCAGCTTCAGTACAAAACTGCCCGCTATGCCCTGAATGGCATAGCCGCCAGCCTTGCCACGCCACTCTCCACAAGCCAGATAATCCGCCAGTTCCATGCCGGAAAGCCGCTTGAAGCGCACCCGCGTTTCCACCAGCCGAGTGTGGCTGTAGCCATTCTGATCCACAAGGCAGATGCCCGTATAAACCCGGTGCCCACGCCCTGAAAGCAGGCGCAAACAGGCATCTGCTTCTTCCTGAATATCCGGCTTGGGCAGAATGCGCCGCCCGACGGCGACCACCGTATCTGCGGCCAGAACCAGCCCCGGCGTTCCGGCCTCACGCGCACGCGCGGCAACCAGTTCACCCTTGGCCGTCGCCAGACGCTGGGCCAGCCGGCGCGGCAATTCGCCCCGCTCCGGCGTTTCATCCATATCTGCCGGCATCAGCAGATCAGGCGTGATCCCGGCCTGATTGAGCAACGCCAGCCGACGCGGCGAACCAGAGGCCAGAATGAGCTTCAGCTTTTCGCTCACACACTTCACCATTTTCTGAAGCAGGCCGGCACGTACAGCACCAGCGCTGCGGGGGCGCACAATGCCCCTATTTCGTCTCATCGGGCAACAGTGCAGGCTCTTCGGCTGCGGTTTCCTCAATGGCCTCCAGCATGTCGGCGCGGGAGGCATGACGCCCGGCGATGAAGCCCACAATGATGAGTTGCAGGAAGTGATACACCATGATCG
>NZ_JBQWAS010000002.1:0-2627 GCF_052492075.1 Haloleucobacter albus | reverse complement strand
GGCGGGGATCGTCCGACGGAATCCATCTCGATCAGCTTCACGAAGATCGAGTTCAAGTTCACGCCGCATACGGATGACAACAAGGCGGGTACGCCGGTGACTGTCTCCTATGACATGACCACCACCAAGACCTCCTGAGGTGTCTTGTTCGGCAGGCGAATATTCGCTCTCGCATACGTCATGAGTCGGTCGGTGCGGGGGCGAATGATATGTGCGCCTGTGAGGGTGGTGATTCAGAAATCAGTGTCGTGAGGGATGCGCCATGAATATCAATAAGTTCCTTGAGCTCATTGAGACAACCTTGAGCACGGCCGAGCAAGCCGGGGATCTGCATAAATGTATGTCGCGTCCTTCACAGGAGCTGAAGGAATTGTATGGGCCGATGACCGATAAGGTCACAAAATCCCGAGCTATTCTGAAGGCGCAGGAGCTGTACGATCTTTATTACGAAAGTCATCCAAACGCAGATTTCAAGCGTGCTGTGAACAGCTTGCGCGATGAGTTGGTGAAAATGCCGACGGAGGTTTCGAATTCCGCGGCATCTTCGTTCACGGCTCTGGTTCATCTGAAGGGGAATTTCGGCAAGACGCTTGATGATGTCATTTCGAAAGTGAAGGAGCCGCCGGGCGCGCTTTCGACGCTGATGTTGTCGGTTATGGATGCGTCTATCACGACAGGCTTGGCATTTGTTCCCGTTGCAGGGCCGTTTCTTGCGCCTCTGTCTATGGGGCTCAATGGCATGATTTCCTATGGTCTGAACGCTGCCGTGCAATATCCGGTTGCCTATGCCACCGGGGATCAGACCTTGCTGTTCAATTCGGGTAGTGCCGCCCAGGTTGCAGCTCAGAAAGATGCAATTGGTGCGAATACAGATCCCAGTGCCAAGAACAGGGCGCAGGATCGGGCAAGTGCAGCTGCAACCGGTGGTAAGGCGACAGCCAATATCGCTTCTTCCATGACTGGCCTTGCCGATAAAACTAGCCTTGTGGGTGAACTGGCGGCGCAGAAGGGGCTTGCCAGCATGATTGCGGTGGCAGCCCGCAGATATGTGGATAAGAACAACGCTGAAGTGCTCGCCATGGCCGACACCAAGGGGAACGCCTTCAAGACAATCATCACGGGTGCGCTGACGCAAAATCAGGTTGTGACGGATCAGATTAATATTCTCTCCAGAATTGATGTCGAATTGCCGAGTTCATTGCAAAATACGGACAGACGTAAAGATATTTATCTAAATGAAAAGGCGACCTTGGAGACATTCAAGAACAGTGCGAATGATATGTTCGTGCAATTCTATGATTTCCTGATCGCGATCATGGGGCAGGGGATTGAAGGGTCCTTCTCCGCAGCTCTCAACCTCGTGAATATGCCCAAGTGTTTTGATAATAAACAACGTATCGCCATCATTATGATGGGCTATTTCTTCTCGAAAGATTGGGATGGAGCTCGCAAAGGGCGGCTGCAACAGGCCCAGAGAACTCACGATGCAGGTATAACGAAGCATGACGCTCTCGTAACGAAGAAGATTGGTCTTCATTCCGCTCTCGTTGCGACGCCGACGAATCGTGGTGTTGTCAGCTCTTTGGAGACACGGCTGGCAATTGTTCAGAGCAAGCTGGAAGCCAATGATGATCGGATTCGGGCTGCAAAGGATTTTCTTAACCGGTCAGCGGCTGAAAAATCAAATTTCTCCACGACTTTTGGTGGTGGTGCCCTCAAGACCGTGAATGCCAAAAATGCATTTGCTCTAGCGCGTGAAGCGACATCCAAAAAACCTTTGCTCGACCTTGGTGTGGAGTTCAACTCGATTGACGCTGCGCACGACATGAGCAAGCTTCCGGAAATTACGGAGCGCTCGAAGATGTATTTCCGCGCCCTCAAGAATGCCATTACCGCTGATGTGGAAAGCGCAATCCTGAAGGGCAATAAGCAGTTCATGTCTGATGATGATATGATCAAGATGTGGAATCTCTATATTGGGGCTCATCTCGTCGTCAATCTGGCATTAAGCGACTCGAAGCTGAAGCTGCAAGGTAAGCTGAAACGTGCAACTCGAGCTGTGACGCCAACAACTGACTCTACAAATATTCCAGATTATTATGTGAAGATGATCGAAAAAGGTGGCTTCATACAAAGATATTCTGGAAATATATTTATGCAGGTTTCTACAAAGAAGAAAAAAGAGCTGGCGGCCACAGGCAAGATGCGTTGGTCCCGGCATCCCAGCGATAGGGAGCGGGCGATGCTTGTCGCTTTCTGTACCATTGTCGCATTCTCTATGGATGTTGGAAAGATAACGCTCGGCTTCCAAAGCTGGGATGAAACAGTTCAGGGCTTGAAGGATGTATGCAGGCGCATTTCTGAGACGGCATATGCTTGATGCGTACTGTAATGGTGGGTTTCTGATCGCACCTTTAGGGTGATGTCTGGTTTTGAATATATAACTTACCTGTAAGTAAGGTCGAATTATATTAAGGAGCTGTGAGATGGCAATTTACCTGAAGTTTGACGGTATTGACGGCGAAGCGACGCAGGATGACCACAAGAAGTGGATTGACGTTCTGTCTCTTTCGTGGGGTGTTGGTCGTGGCATTTCCACGGTTTCTGGCTCGACGAACAACCGTGAG
>NZ_JBQWAS010000024.1:0-2771 GCF_052492075.1 Haloleucobacter albus | reverse complement strand
CCGCCACCTACCTTTCTCACACCCAAACATTCTTTCTCAAAAGCGTTGAAAACGCTGGTTTTCTGCGCCATTATCGTTCTCTCTTTGTTCCATTCGTTCTCATCCAAGCTCACGTATTTCCGGGCATCAACCGGGCATCGGCGGGGTGAGAAACCGGGCACATTGTGGAGGATGGTTGATGCCGCTCACAGATACCCAAATCCGGAAGGCCAAGCCGACTGACAGGCTCTACAGACTCACTGACGGTGGCGGGTTGTTCCTGGCGGTGACGCCTGCGGGCGGGAAAATATGGCGGCTGCGTTATGAGATCGAGGGAAAAGAGAAAACGCTTGTCCTCGGTCCGTACCCCGATATCAGCTTGCAAGAGGCGCGCGAAGCGCGGGTTGCCCAGAAGCGGTTATTGAGAGAGGGGCGCAACCCGGCGGAGGAAAAGAAGAGGGGCCTGCGCTCCTATTGCGCCCTGACGATGCTTCACCTCAACGACGATGCGCGGTGCCTCGAAGCCGAACCCGTCCGGCGAGGCGACGATATCCTTGCCCCGATCAGCCCCGGCCAGCGACACTCGGGTCTTGTAGCCCATGGCGCGCAACAAGCCAGCTACGAGCTCCTGAAGGTCCGACCAGTCCAGCGCGTGGACGCGGTCCTTCGTGAACTCGATTGCTTTCTCCAGAATGTTCTTGAACACATCATCTTCGGCAATCTCTGCCGCTGCGTCCTTAATCGCGGGCCTTTGTGATTGCAGCGCCCGCAGAAGATCCTCGATCACCTCAGCCGACAATTGGAACAGCGTCGAGATGGCCCCCAGGCTGTTGCGGCTGCGCGGGGAGAGAAGGTCGCGGGAACCCTCGCCCTGCCATTTCACTGATCGCACGTTCGGGTCATCGGCATCGATGCTCGGATCCCAGCGATAGTCTCCTGCGACCTCCCCGATGAGGTAGACCCGCCGGCCGGGATCATAGGTGACCACCCGATCTCCAATCTTCATTTCACTGCGAAAGCGGTAGAGTTGACCTGTCGCCATGGCAACGGCTTGCGGCTTCCACTCAGGCCAGGTCGCAGCGACACACGCCGCGATCTTGTCGCGTGTGTTCAGATTCTCCAGCGACCCCATATCGCCCCAGCCAATGGCGATCACGGACTTTTCCTTGAACGCGTCATAGAGTCGACCCCCGCGCTCGGCGCGCACCACCCAAGCCTGTTTCATCAAGTCACCCGATACCACCTCATGAGGATATGTTAGGCTGCGGCATGGCGGCATGACAACAAGATGTGTAGCATTGCGCAGTCGGCTTTGCCGTAGCGGCTCCGCCCGCTAATGTCGGCGACTGAAATGGTGAATGTGCAGGGACGTGTCGCGGTGCTGACCGGCGAATTGAGAAACAAGATTGACGCCATCTGGAACGCATTCTGGGCGGGCGGCATCACCAATCCCCTCGAGGTGATCGAGCAGATCACCTATCTGCTCTTCATCCGCGGCCTGGACGAGCTCCAGACCCGCGAGGAGAACAAGGCCGCCATGACGGGCAAGCCCCTGGCACGGGTCATCTTTCCGGCGGGGGTCTATCGCCAGGACCGCGACGGTGCCGACGTCACCTATGAGGCCTTGCGCTGGTCGCGGCTGAAGAATGCCGATGCGGGGCGCATGTTCACGCTGATGGCGGATTTCGTCTTCCCCTTCCTCCGCGAGATGGGAGAGGAAGGAAGTGCCCATGCCGAGCACATGAAGGGCGCGCGCTTCACCATCCCCACCCCCGGCCTGCTCATCAAGGTGGTGGATATGCTGGCGGAGATCCCGCTGGACGACCGCGACACCAAGGGCGACCTTTACGAATACATGCTGGCGAAGATCGCCACCGCCGGACGGAACGGCCAGTTCCGCACGCCGCGCCACATCATCCAGCTGATGGTGGAATTGACCGCGCCCACCCCGAAGGACGTGATCTGCGATCCGGCGAGCGGCACCTGCGGCTTCCTTGTGGCGGCGGGAGAATATCTGCGCGACCACCACAAGGCCCTGTTCCGCGATGCCGCGCTCAACCGGCATTTCCACGCCGGCATGTTCCACGGCTATGATTTCGACCAGACCATGCTGCGCATCGGCTCCATGAACATGCAGCTCCACGGGGTGGAGGACGCCGATATCCGCTATCGGGATTCGCTTGCCTCCGGCCATGGGGACGACAAGGATAAATATTCGCTGATCCTTGCCAATCCGCCGTTCGCCGGCTCGCTGGACTATGAGACGACGAGCGCGGACCTGCTTTCCATCGTCAAGACCAAGAAGACCGAGCTTCTGTTCATGGCGCTGTTCCTGAAGCTCCTGAAGCCCGGTGGGCGGGCGGCGGTGATCGTGCCGGACGGGGTGCTGTTCGGCTCCTCCACCGCGCACAAGGCGATCCGCCGGATGCTGGTGAAGGACCACAAGCTCGATGCCATCGTGAAGCTGCCCTCGGGCGTGTTCCGGCCCTATGCGGGCGTCTCCACCGCCATCGTGCTGTTCACCAAGACCAATTCCGGCGGCACCGACCAGGTGTGGTTCTACGATGTCGCGGCGGACGGCATGAGCCTCGACGACAAGCGCCAGATGCTGGTGGACGAGGAGAAGTCCGGCCCGGTGCCGAAGGCGGCTCTGAGTGTCGAGGAGCACGCCCGGAACAACCTGCCCGACGTGGTGTCGGGGGGGGGGCGCCGCGCCGGCCGGGAGCGGGCGAACCCCCGCCCCCCGCCCCGCTACTGCGTGAGCGCCGCGGAGATCGCGGCGGCGGCCTACG
>NZ_JBQWAS010000023.1:0-184513 GCF_052492075.1 Haloleucobacter albus | reverse complement strand
CTCACGGTTGTTCGTCGAGCCAGAAACCGTGGAAATGCCACGACCAACACCCCACGAAAGAGACAGAACGTCAATCCACTTCTTGTGGTCATCCTGCGTCGCTTCGCCGTCAATACCGTCAAACTTCAGGTAAATTGCCATGACACCCTCTCATGCGGACCACGCCACATTACAACAGAGCGTGTCTAGCAACGAATTTTGACAATAAAACAAACATACCTAAAGTTGCATCGCATAGCGTATGTCAGATACATTGAATAGACATTATGCATACATTGAATTTTATGAGAATAGAGATCAAATATAGATAAGAAATAGTCTATATACTGAATAATAAAGAAAATAAAATATTTATACGAAAGAAAATACACTACATGGAACAGGATGGCGCAAGCTACTCAACAACTCCGGCGCAAAAGTGCGCCTGATACTGCATTGTGGAACGCTCATGCAACCGAACCTGCCAGGTCATATCCCATGCCGGCCCACATGCCACAAAACGCCCCTGCCCTGCCGCCTGCGACAGAGAGGAAACATGCTGCAACATCGCCTCCAGCGCAGCCGGCCCCTCCAGCCAATGGGAGAGCGGCGTTGCATGCCCTGCCCAGTCGAAGGGTGTCGCCATCGCAAGCCCCGCCTGCACTCCCCCCACCCGCAACATCTCCGCAACAAGCCGGGCGGGATCACTCACACAATCCATCACATTCAAAGCCATGATCTGGCCGAATATATTTGCTGAAAAAGGCAGGCAAAGCGCATCCGCGACCCAGAAATCCACCTGCTCCGCACCCGCAAACCGGGCTGCATGGCGCTGGCGCTCAAAGTTCAGCCCCAGCATACGCAGCGGATAACTGGCGACCTCATCTTCAAGCACACCTCTGGCAATCCGCAATAATGGCCAGTTCAGATCAATACCAAGAACGAGCCCCTGCCCCTCTTCCGCCAGATCAAAACTGGTGCGCCCCACGGCACAGCCAATATCCAGCGCAGCCCCGGTAACCGGCGGTAAAGCGCTCTGCGCGGCAGCAAGACAACGCCGTACCGCACCCGGTGCAGCACCGGGGCGCGGGGTCGGATCAAGATCCCCATAATGGTCGAAGGCATAGCTGGATTCCTGCTGGCGGACGACATTGAAGGCCGCATCCGCCCCCATGGCCCGTCCCACCACATTTTCCACCTCATCCGCCAGAGACTGGCGCTGAAGTAGAAGATGCCCATTCGCCGCCAGCCAAGCCTGCACATCGGGCACCAGAATCGGCGCCCCATCAATAATGGGATAAGCCTGTCCGCAATCCGGTGAGGGACAGCACAAAAAGCCGCTTTCGATCCCGCCTTTTCCCTCCTGCGCCCCCGGCCCCAGCACCAATGGCATCTCTCGCCCGGAAAGACGGCAGGCCGGGCAGATGGGCTTCAACTCTTCGAAATGGCGCAGACGCACGTCTCAACCTTCCATCACATTCAGCCGCCGATGATGACGTTCACGCAACCGGGCGGCAAAATCGAACCTGTCGGGCTGGGAATAGGAGCCACACAACTGGCGTGCAGGGAACTATCTCCAACCCGCGCTGCTGGCATCTTGCCAATCAGCACTGTGGCGGATCCTTTCGCGATCATGCCCGGACCAGCAGGAATGCAGCCCGCCAGCACACAGGGCATGGTCGTATCCGTAACCCGCGCTGCGGGCATCTTGCCAATCAGCACTGTGGCGCACCCTTTCACAATGGCCAGGGGCATGGCCGGGTGCGGCACAGGTGTCGGCACCAGCGCGGGCGGATGAATGGGAGCATGACAATGCGGTGCGCTCTGAAGCACCTGATCACCCACGCGCGCGGCTGCCGGCATTTGTTTCTCCCATTCAAAGGGCGGCGAAGCGCCCTTTTCGCGCCTCAGCCAATGTCATAGCTGAAGGGGCTGTCCTCACCTGCTTCCACATGAATGCGGGTGATGGGCTGCCCCTGCGCCAATCGCTCCAGAACCTGCGCAGACATTTGCGGCAACAGGCTGCGCGAGAGGATGCTCTCCACATTGCGCGCGCCGGAAGAACTTTCCGTACAGCGCGCAGCAATCGCATCTACCATCCCCGCGCCGTAAGAGAAAGCCGCGCCGTAGGCAGCCTGCACCCGCCGACCGATCCGGCCGAGTTGCAGCTCCACAATGGTGCGGATGGTCTCATCCGTCAAAGGCAGATAGGGCACCAGGGTCACACGCCCAAGGAAAGCCGGCTTGAAGAATTTCATCAGCTCCGGTCGCAGGGCTTCCGCCAGAACGGAAGGCTCTGGCATGGTTTCCGGGTCTGCGCACAGCTTGGCCAGCAGATCCGAACAGGCATTGGAGGTCATGATGACAACGGTATTTCGGAAATCGATATCTCGACCCTCACCATCCTTCATCTGCCCCTTGTCGAACACCTGGTAGAAGACATCCTGAACGCCGGGATGCGCCTTCTCCATTTCATCAAGCAACACAACAGAATAAGGCTTGCGCCGTACAGCTTCAGTGAGCACGCCACCTTCACCATAGCCCACATAGCCGGGAGGGCTACCCATGAGCAGAGAAACCTTATGCTCTTCCTTGAACTCGGTCATGTTGATGGTGGTGAGGCTCTGCTCCCCGCCATACAGCAGGTCGGCAAGGGTCAGCGCCGTTTCGGTCTTGCCCACGCCCGAAAGCCCCACCATCAGGAACACGCCCACGGGTTTGCGCGGGTCCGTCAGCTTCGCGCGCGAGGTGCAGATGGCCTGAGCCACGGCATCCAGCGCATGAGACTGGCCAATGATCCGGCTTTCCATCGCCGTTTTCAGGCCAAGCACGGAATGGATTTCATCCGCATGCATGCGGCCGGCCGGAATGCCGGTCCAGTTCTGCACCACATCGGCGATCGCCTGCCCGTCCACCACGGGAAAGACCAGAGGCTCATCGCCCTGAAGTGCCTTCAGCTCCGCCCGCACAGCGGCCAGTTCTGTGCGCAGCCCATCCTTGTCCGATGTTTCGGCCGGATCCTCAAGACGAGCCTGGAGCGCTTCAAGAGTTTCGACTTGCGCCTTCTCCTGCGTCCAGCGCTCATCCAGCGCGGCCAGCTCCGCCTCTACATCCTGCCGTTCCTGCTCCAGTGCGGCGCAGCGCGCAGCATGGTCCTGCCCGGATGCAGCTTCCCGCTCCAGAATGCCAAGCTCGGTTTCAATCAGCGCGATCCGCCTTGTCCGATCCTCGACAGGGGCGGGTATGGTGGATTGGCTCACCGCCACACGGGCGCAGGCCGTATCCAGCAGCGAAACAGCCTTGTCCGGCAACTGGCGGGCAGGAATATAGCGTGCGGAAAGGCGAACGGCATCGTTCACCGCCTCATCCAGCACCCTCACCTTGTGATAATTCTCCAGGGTCGAAACCAGCCCGCGGATCATCGCGATGGCGGTCTCCTCCTGCGGCTCTTCCACCTTCACCACCTGGAAACGACGGGTGAGTGCGGCGTCCTTTTCAAAATATTTCTTGTACTCGGCCCATGTCGTGGCCGCGATGGTGCGCAACTCCCCGCGCGCCAGGGCCGGCTTGAGCAGATTGGCTGCATCCCCCTGCCCGGCTGCACCACCAGCACCAACCAGCGTATGCGCCTCATCAATGAAAAGGATGATTGGCTTTGCGCTCGCCTTGGTTTCATCAATCACAGAACGCAGACGGTTCTCAAACTCGCCTTTCATGCCCGCCCCGGCCTGCAACAGGCCCAGATCCAGCGTCCGCAGGCTCACATCACGCAGCGCCGGCGGCACATCACCCGCGGCGATCCGCAAGGCGAAGCCTTCCACCACGGCGGTTTTACCCACACCCGCCTCACCCGTAAGAATGGGGTTGTTTTGCCGGCGGCGGGTCAGAATATCAATGATCTGGCGGATTTCCTCATCACGCCCAAGAATGGGGTCGATCTTGCCGGCCCGCGCCTGCTCGGTCAGATCAACGGTGAACTGGTCCAGCGCACCACCAGCCTGTGAGGAGGCGAAATCCGAAGCACCAGGCGCGCTCCCCGGCTGGACGACGCTGCGCCCTTCCGTACCATCCGCAGTGATCTGCGCCAGATCCGCCTTCAGCGCATCCGGTGTGATCCGCGCAAACGCGCCGGACATTTCCCGCACCCGGCGCGCCAGAGTATCATCGGCCAGCAAAGCCCAGAGCAGATGGCCAGATTGCACCCGGCCCGCCCCCATCTCCACGGAAGCCAGCAGCCAGGCCTGCTTCACCAGCTCCACCACATCCGGCGCCAGCCCCGGCGGACGGCCATTGCCGGTCTTCATCCGGTCCAGCGCTCGCTGCAAATCGCTGGTCAGCTGGGCGACATCCACATCATAGTGGTTCAACACCCGCACAAAATCGCTTTCGGGGGTAATGAGCAGCCGTGAGAGCCAGTGTTCCAGTTCCAGATTGTAATGCGTGCGCATCAGCGCAAAACCCGCGGCAGCTTCAAGCGTGGTACGACACAGCTCATCCATGCGCAACACAAGTGACTTCAGATCGACCGCAGTCATTGCTTCATCCATATCTGGTAGAGATTCGAGAAGACAATAATCACAAGCCACAAGACAATTATGTCAGTTTGATAAAATATGAAATTAGCAGCACAATCCAGATGTGCAATCCGATTGCACAATCGCCATGATTGTATAGATTGCAGATTGAACGCAGTATTGATGTCACACTTTTCCGCTACAAATACCCTATACTGGGCGATCTGGAAGATCCGCGCCTGAATGACAAGAAACCGCGCGGCAAGCGAACGACAGATGGTGCCAGGCTGACCCATGACCCATATTGTGGCCCTACACTCCTACCGTGGCGGCACCGGCAAAACCAATGTGGCAGCCAACCTTGCGGCGGAACTTGCCTGTGGGGGCGCGCGCGTTGCAGTGGTGGATACCGATATCCAGTCTCCGGGCGTCCACATCCTGTTCAATCTGGATCTCACCAACAGCCTGACCCTGAATGATTTTCTCTGGGGACACTGCGCGATTGAACATGCCACCTATGATGTGACGGAACATCTGGGTAACCTTGGTGCCCTGCCGGTTTCCGGTCGCCTTCTTCTTCTGCCTGCCAGCCTGAAGGCGCTCGACATCACGCGGATTTTCCGGGAAGGGTATGACAGCAACAAGCTCAACACGGCCCTGATGGAGCTCTGTCAGCTCTATGAGCTTGACTATCTCATCCTCGATACGCACCCCGGCCTCAACACCGAAACCCTGCTGGCCATTTCCGTAGCGGATATTTGCCTCATGGTGCTGCGCCCGGATTATCAGGATTATCGCGGCACGGCGGTAGCGCTGCAACTGGCCCGCCACCTGGATGTGCAACGCACACTTCTGGTGTTGAACAAGGTCCACCCCGAATTCAACTTCCAGATTCTGCAAAACAGGCTTGCCGAAGCCTTTCAAGCCGAAATTGCCGCGATGATCCTGCTCAGCGATGATCTGCTGCGCAATGGCAGCATTGGCCTCACAAGCCGGCTCAAACCAGAAAGCGGCTTTGCCGCCGGCATCCGGCGCATTGCTGATCGCGTGCATGAGGTCGCCACGCATCTGCCTCCGCGCCAATGGGGCACGGCGGCGCACTGAGGCGGCAACAGTTCAGCCCGCAGACCAATCCATGCCATCCGTCTTCCGGGCCTTCACCTCCCGCCGCCTGGAAGACACGGCGCGATGATAGCGAATCAGGCTTGGCAACATGGCCAGGCCCAGCGCGGCCGCATCTGCTGGCCTCTGCGCGCGATCAAAGGCCAAAGCCGTCATCAGCGCATCCTGCGCTTCGGCGGGCATCTGCTCCACGGGCTGCGGCGTCAGCCCCATATCGCGCGCCTGATTGGCCGGAACGCGGCGATAAGGGTGACGCCCTGTCCAGGCGACATAAATCAGGCATCCGATGGAAAACACATCATCCCGCGGATCGCGCGGCGCCCCCCCCATCATTTCCGGGCTCGCGAAGGCCGGCGTAAAGGCTTGCAGGCTGGCCGCATCAAAATCATCCCCGCGCAAGGCGGTCGCCACCCCAAAATCCAGAACCTTGGGATGGCCGTCATCACACAGGAAAAAATTGGACGGCTTCAGATCCCCATGCACCACCCCCCGACGATGGACATGGGACATGGCCGCAATCAGGCCCGTGACGATCTGGGAGCGCAGGTTCAAGGACAGCGGCTGGCCTTCCGCATGCGCCAATGCCGCTTCCATGGTCTGCCCCTGCAACAGCTCCATTACGAAAAAGGCGTGCGGCCCATCCCGGTCGAAATCAAAGATCGGGCAAATATTCGGATGCGACAGATGCTGCACCTTGCGCGCTTCCACTTCCAGACTTCGCAGGGCATCCGGGTGGTTTCGGAAGCGTGGGGCCACCACCTTCAAGGCCACATAAGGCGCACTGTCGCCCACCTCCACGCGGCGGCGATCCACGGCGCAGAAAACCTTGCCCATGCCGCCTTCACCGATCAGGCGCTCAATGACAAACCGCTCCTTGAGCATGTGGCCCGGTGCCAGCTCTGCCTCTGAAGCAGGCCGGGCAGGCCCGGCACCCGGATGACAGCGCACCGTTTCCAAGCTGGTTTCCGGCTGTTCCGCAGGTACGGGCACTGTCTCAACAGTCTTTTCCTCGCGCCGTCCCCCGCGCAGGCCCGCAATGAGAGCGGCGGTAATCCGCTCTTCCGGGTCCACCGTGGCTTGCCCATTCGCTTCGGATGGGGAGCGAGCTCCCCCGCTCCCTGCATTTCGCGATGAAGCGTAACGCAGGGTGTCGCGGGTGCCCCCCGCTTCCGCGCCCGGAGTGCCCAAAGCCGCTCCACCCGGCTGCATCATCCGGGCCAGCGTCTGTGGAGGATAAGGCAGACTTGCCTCTGCGCCGTGCCGGGCCAGCTCCGCCTCTCTGGCCTGTGACTGCGCGAGCAGTTTTCGCGCATCTGCACCCACCAAAGAGGCTTCATCCTGCCAGAAAGGAGCCCCACTCTGCACAGTCGTGGCTGAACCGTGACGTGTCGCCCCCTCTGTCCCGCCCAGATTGAACTGCAAATCTGGCGGCAGCGCCGAGCTCTCCTGATGTGGAGGGGACGCGACCGCCTCCCTGCTCTTCAGGATCGGACGCACAAAACTGAAGTCCTGCCCCATTGCCGCCGAAGGCTGATCTGCCGGAGGCGGCTCCGCCATCTCTGGAGACAGGCCGACAAGCTGCTGGCGAATGAGCCGCGCTGTCCGTGGCGGCAAGCGCCCGCCCTTTTCAAAATGCGCCAGTATCCGCACGATCTCGGCTGGCGGAAGATCCAGCCTTTCAAGCTTCTGACACAGTGGCCGAACGCCAATTTCCCCGGCCAGAAAAGCCTCCAGAAACTCCAAAGCGGGCTGATTCTGGCTCATGCCTCAAGGTCCGGATGAAATTGGACAACGCCCATTTTCGGAATGGACGTCATCAGCCAAACGCGCCGCAATGAAACAGCGGGATGAAAACTCACAGCCAGCCATAGGTTTTATACAGAGCCGAGCGCACGAACAATTCCGTGCCGGCAATGCTGACATCCACCATATTTTCGCTATGCGGTTCAATAAGAACAAGCGCGCGCCAGCGGGCCGTATCAATCTCCCGGAAACCGGCTGTCACCCCCAGAAAGCCCGCCTCCGGCGGCATCTGCAATTCAACCGCCTGCTTGCCGCCGGGCACCATCATATATTCGCGCTTATCCAGTAGCTCTTCACCCAGAACTTCAGCGGGCTGGTTCGTCAGGGAAAAGAAATCGGCCTGCATGAAGGCCGTGTCGTTCCGCAGCGTATAAAGCCGCACCATGGTGGGGGCGGCCTGCCCGGAAGGCGTGGGGTTGATATCTGGCCCGGCCTTGATCGTGGCCTTGACCTTGCTGGGCTTCTCGCCAACCGTGCTGCACCCGGCCAATGTCAAAAATGCGCCAAGACACAAAGCCCGGCGCACAAGGCATGGCGCAGGCGCAGGGGCAGCCACCACAGGCCCGCCCCGGCCCGCCGGCCCTGCTTCATCGCAACAGGGCGTCTGCCCCACCCTTTTTGCCAGACGACTCACCCGGCTGCGCATTACCGCCTGCACTCGCATCCACCCTGTACTGGAAGAAGGCCCCTGCACTACAGAAACCATAGTCGTGAGAAAGCCATATGACACATGACAAAATGACGACAGTTCGTCATCAGCCACACACAAGACAGTGTGATCCGGCTTCATGCTGATGACAGCCAGCTCTCCCCATTCACGCCCTGTAACAGAAGCACCCGAACAGAACCACTTGTCTTGCCATCCCCCTTTGACCTTTCCGCCCTGTCGGATCAAAACACCGGCATGGATCTGTTTGCCCGCCCGCGCACTGTCAATGTCCTGCTGCCCATCGCTCTGGATGCGCCCTATAGCTATAGCGTGCCGGAAGAGCTGACACGCAGCTTCGGGCAACTCGCGCCGGGCGATATTGTGCGGGTGCCGCTGGGCAATCGCACGGTCATGGGCTGCGTCTGGCCGGGAGATTCCGGGGCAAACCGCAAGCTGGACCCCAAGAAGCTCAAGCCCATCATGGCCAGGCTGCCCTATCCGCCCTTGCCTGCGGAACTGATGCGGCTGATCGACTGGATGGCTGATTACACACTCGCCCCGCGTGGCATGGTGCTGCGCATGGCCCTGCGCCATGGCGAGACACCGGGGCAGGCGCGCGAACGTGTGGGGGTACGCGCCACCGGCAAGCAGCCCGAACGCGCCACGGCGGCCCGCACCCGGCTTCTGGAATTCATGGCTGATGGCTTCTCCCGCGGGAAAACGGAAGCCGCCCGTGAGGCAGGCGTCTCCCCCTCCGTTGTGGATGGACTGATTGATGATGGCGCACTGGAAACACTGGTGCTGCCGCCCGAGCCCGCCGCCTACCCGCCCGACCCGAACCATGCCCCGGCAACCCTTGCCCCGGCGCAGGAGGAAGCCGCAGCCGTTCTGCGCCATGCCGTAGCTGCCCACGCCTTTCAGGTTTTCCTGCTGGATGGCGTCACCGGATCAGGCAAGACGGAAGTCTATTTTGAAGGCGTGGCCGAGGCCATTCGTGCCGGGCGACAGGTGCTCATCCTGCTGCCGGAAATTGCTCTGACACAGGCTTTTCTGGATCGTTTCACAAAGCGCTTCGGCGTGCGGCCGGCGGAATGGCATTCCGGCGTCTCGGCCCGCAAGCGTGCACGCACGCTGGCGGGCGTTGCCTCCGGCGAGGTGAAGGTGGTGGCCGGGGCGCGCTCGGCCCTGTTTCTGCCCTTCTGCGATCTCGGCCTCATCATCATTGATGAGGAACATGACCCCGCCTACAAGCAGGATGATGGCGTGGCCTATAATGCGCGCGATATGGCCGTGGTGCGCGCCCGGCTGGTGGGGGCGCCCATCGTGCTGGCCTCCGCCACTCCCTCCATCGAAACCGAGGTGAACGCCCGGCGCGGGCGCTACCAGCGGCTGGCCCTGCCGGTGCGCTTTGGCGGGGCCAAGGTGCCCGGCCTTTCCCCCATTGATCTGCGCAAGGAGGGGCCACCGCGCGGGCGCTGGGTGGCCCCCCGCCTTGAGGAGGAAATCAACCAGACTCTTGAGGATGGCGGGCAGGCCCTGCTGTTTCTCAACCGGCGCGGCTATGCGCCGCTCACCCTGTGCAATTCCTGCGGCCACCGCATGCGCTGCCCTTCCTGCACAGCGTGGCTGGTGGAACATCGCTACCGCCGGCGGCTGGAATGCCACCATTGCGGCTATCAGGCCCCTGTTCCCGAATGCTGCCCGGAATGCGGCGCAAAGGAAAGTATGGTGGCCGTGGGCCCCGGTGTGGAGCGCCTTCAGGAAGAAGTGGAAGCGCTGTTTCCCCATGCCCGTTCACTCATCCTGTCCTCGGACCTTCTCGGCGGCATGGAACGCATGCGGGCGGAACTGGATGCCGTGGCCAAGGGCGAGGTAGATGTGGTCGTCGGCACCCAGCTTGTCGCCAAGGGGCACAATTTCCCCGGCCTGGCACTGGTGGGGGTGGTGGATGCCGATGTCGGGCTGGGCCATGGAGACCCCCGCGCGGCGGAACGCACCTTCCAGCTTGTGCATCAGGTGGCCGGGCGCGCCGGGCGGGGCAAGACAGAAGGACGCGGCTTCATCCAGACCCATATGCCGGAACATCCGGTGATGCGCGCTCTGGTGACGGGTGAGCGCGGCGCCTTTTACGATACCGAGATTGCCGCCCGTGAAGATGCCGTGCTGCCCCCCTTTGGCCGCATGGCTGCGCTTATCATTTCAGCAGGCACCGGCCCAGCGGCGGAAGGCCATGCCCGCCGCCTGTTGGCAAGCGCCCCCATTCATCCGCAGATCCGCATTCTGGGGCCGGCAGAAGCACCGCTGGCCGTGCTGCGTGGCCGGCACCGCTGGCGGCTTCTGGCCCGCTGCCCGCGCGAGGTGGACCTTTCCGCCTATTTGCGCGAATGGCGCGCTATCGCCCCCCGCCCCACCGGCGATGTGCGGGTGGCCATTGATGTGGACCCGCAGAGCTTCTTCTGAAGCCCTGCCGCCCTCTTCAGATCATTCCCACTCGATGGTGCCCGGAGGCTTGGAAGTTACATCATAGACCACCCGGTTCACGCCCTGCACCTCATTGATGATGCGGGTGGCGACGCGGCCGAGGAAACTCATGTCATAGGCGTAGAAATCAGCGGTCATGCCGTCCACAGAGGTGACAGCGCGCAGGGCCAGAACGTGGTCATAGGTGCGTCCATCGCCCATCACGCCCACGGTGCGCACCGGCAGCAGCACGGCAAAAGCCTGCCAGATCACATCATAAAGCCCGGCCGCACGAATCTCTTCCAGATAGATGGCGTCGGCCTTGCGCAGAATATCCATCTTCTCGCGCGTTACCGCGCCGGGGCAGCGGATGGCGAGGCCCGGACCGGGGAAGGGATGGCGGCCCACAAAGGTTTCCGGCAGGCCCAGTTCGCGGCCCAGCGCACGCACTTCATCCTTGAAGAGATCGCGCAGCGGCTCCACCAGCTTCATGTTCATGCGCTCGGGCAGACCGCCCACATTGTGGTGGCTCTTGATGGTGACGGAAGGCCCACCCGCAAAGGAAACGCTCTCGATCACATCCGGGTAGAGCGTGCCCTGCGCGAGGAAGCCCGCGCCACCGACCTTATTCGCCTCCTCCTCGAACACGTCGATGAAGAGCTTGCCGATGGTCTTGCGCTTCTGTTCCGGGTCTTCAACGCCGGCCAGCGCATTCAGGAACAGCTCGGAGGCGTCCACATGCACCAGCGGAATGTGATAGTGGCCGCGGAACAGCGAGACCACTTCATCCGCCTCGCCCTGGCGCATCAGGCCGTGATCCACGAACACACAGGTGAGCTGATCGCCGATCGCCTCATGGATCAGCACAGCGGCGACAGAGCTGTCGACCCCGCCGGAGAGGCCGCAGATCACCCGGCCTTCACCCACCTGCTCGCGGATGCGGGCAATGGCGCGCTCACGGAAGGCCCCCATGGTCCACTCGCCCTTGAGGCCCGCCACCTGCCGCACGAAATTGGAAAGAAGCCGCGCCCCATCCGGCGTGTGCACCACTTCGGGGTGGAACTGCACGCCGTAATAGCCGCGCTTCACATCAGCAATGGCGGCGAAGGGGGCATTCTCGGAGGTTGCCACCACCTCGAAGCCTTCCGGAAGAGCGGTCACGCGGTCACCATGGCTCATCCACACGGTGTGGCGCTCACCCTCGCGCCAGATGCCCTCGAACAGCGGCACCATCTTCTTCACCGTCACCTCGGCGCGGCCGAATTCACGGTGATGTCCAGCTTCCACTTGCCCGCCCAACTGGGACGCCATGCACTGCTCACCATAGCAGATGCCCAGAACCGGCACGCCCAGCTCAAAGGCGGCCTGTGGTGCACGCGGGCTCTGCCCCTCGATGACCGAAGCCGGGCCACCGGAAAGAATGATGGCCTTGGGCTTCACCCGCGCCAGCGCTTCCTCGGCCTTCTGGAAAGGTACCACCTCGGAATAGACCCCATCCTCACGCACACGGCGGGCGATGAGCTGGGTCACCTGGCTGCCAAAATCAATGATGAGGACAGTGTCCTGGGCAGCAGATGCAAGGGTGTCGACAGTGGCGGCAGACATGAAGCGGGCCTCGGATCGCAGATGTGGGCGACAATTGCGCTTCCTTTAGCCGCAATATCCCGATTCCAAAAGGGCCAGACGCAACAGGGCGGATCTGCGCATATGGCCTGCGCTTCGCCGGGTGAAGATTGATTCAGCTTTTCACGGCAGAAGCTGAAGCGGCCCTCCCGCCATTCTCGCGGCCGGGCATGCACCAACAGCAGGAATGGCCCGATGTCCCGGCCCACCCATTGTCTTTTGTCTTTTCCCGTTTCCCGCCGCAGCTTTCTGGCGCGGATGGCCGGCCCCGCTCTTGTGGCAGGCACCCTTCTGGCCGCACTGCTGGTCGCCCCCCTGCACGCCCGAGCCAATGATTCCAGCGCCGTTCTGGGTGCCGGCGGGCTGGAGCTGACCACCTCATCCGATATCGTGATGGAGAAGGAAGATCTCTATCTCTCCCCGGAGAAGGTGCAGGTCACCTATCTGTTCCGCAATGAGAGCGACCGGAACATCACGACCCGTGTCGCCTTTCCCCTGCCGCTGATTGACCAGAGCGCCTTCACCAATGTGTCTCTCCCGGTGCCGGGAGATGAGAATTTCGTGGATTTTCACATTCGGGTGAACGGACAGGAGATCCATCCGCATCTCGAATTGCGGGCCTTCACGCAGGATGGGCGCGATGTGACAGCGCAACTGACAGCCTCAGGCGTGCCGCTCAACAGCTATTTGCCGGATTTCGAGGAGAGGTTGCGCGCCGTGCCGGACCGGATCTGGCGCAATCTGGCCGCCGAGGGATTGCTGGATACCGGCGCGGGTGATTTCCTGCGGCGCACTGATGATGTGAGCCCGAACTGGAACCTTCAGGCCGTCTTCTACTGGGAGCAGACCTTCCCCGCCGGGCAAATCATACAGGTGGAACACAGTTACAGGCCGATTGTCGGCACCTCCCTGATGCTGAAGGGCGATCACCGCATGGAGGAGTTCAGCGCCTATTGCCTAGATGCGCAGGGCCGTGCCGGACTGGAACAGCTGCTGCGACGCCGCCAGAACAACCCCGACCCGGACGCCCCAAGAGAGCTGCCCGTGCGGGAGGTGGCTTATGTGCTCACCACAGGAGCCAACTGGAAAGGGCCGATCGGTGCGTTCCATCTCACCATCGACAAGGGTGCACCGGGTGCCATCCTCTCCCTGTGCATGGATGGGCTGACAAAAACCGGCCCCACCACCTTTGAACTGTCGCGCGAGAATTTCATCCCGAAGAAAGATATTCGCTTTGTCATCTTCGGCGACTGAACGGCCGCTGCCGATGCGCCAATGCAGAACGGCCCGTTACCGGGCCGTTCTCTTGTGCATATGAAGGGCCGGGTTCAGCCTGCGCGCTGCAATACGCTGACGAAGAAGCCATCCGTGCCCGTGCGGCGCGGGGTCATCAGCAGGCCCTCACGGGTCAGCAGGGCCGCGCCGGCCAGTTCCACGCCTTTCTCACCCAGCGCCAGCACGGCTTCAGACGGCGGCAGGGCCGAGAAATCCGCATAGCGGGAGAGCAAGGCGCGAATCTGCTCCCCATTCTCCTCATCCAGCAATGAGCAAGTGATATAGGCCAGCCGCCCGCCGGGGCGCACATAACGCACGGCCTCATCCAGAATCTTCGCCTGTTCGGCGGTCCGCTGGGCCAGCGCGCCGGGGCGGATACGCCATTTCGCATCCGGGTTGCGACGCCATGTGCCAGTGCCCGTGCAAGGCGCATCCACCAGCACCAGATCCATATGGCCTTCCAGATCCTCCAGCACCTTTTCCGCCCCACGCGGGCTGCGCACCTGCACATTGCGCACGCCGGCGCGCGCGATGCGCTCATGCAGCGGCTTCAGGCGGCGAATATCGGAATCATGGGCATAGATCTGCCCGCTATTGTCCATCAGGGCAGCCAGCTCCAGCGTCTTGCCGCCCGCGCCGGCGCACAGATCCAGCACCTGCGAGCCCGGCAGCGGCCGGGCGATGATGGCCACGATCTGCGAGCCTTCATCCTGCACTTCCACCTCGCCTTTCAGAAAGGCCGGTTCAGCGGAAACAGGCGGAGCCTTGCCCTCATTATCCAGCGTGATCCGCAGTGCCAACGGAGAAAAACGCCCCGAAGCGGGGTGAAGGTGAGAGAGCGCCGCATGAGCCTGCTCCACATTCGCCTTCAGCGTGTTCACGCGCAGATCCAGCGGAGCGCGGTTGGCCAACGCCTCGCCTTCCGCAATCACATCATCCCCGAACACATGGCGCAATGAGGCATGGAGCCATTGCGGATAATCGCCCTGCACGAAAGGTGGGGCATTTTCCAGCGCATCGCCGGAAAGACGCTCACGCTCCTTTTTGGTGAGCGGCGCGGGGGCGAAACGGCTGCCATCGGCCAGTTGGCCGATCTGCTCCGCATCCAGCCCGCGCATCACCTTCAGCATGCCCAGCACAAGGGCGCGCGGCTCTTCCGAACCCATGAGCCCGGCCGCAGAGGCCCGCCTGCGCAGCGTATCATACACAATGCCGGAAATGGCCGCCCTGTCGCCCGAGCCGGCGAACCGATGGCTGCGCCCCCAATCCTTCAGGGCTTCGGCAACGGGCCGGCGCTTGGCGGCAATATCTGCCAGAACTTCAATGGCAGCGGAAAGACGGGCGGCGGGGGTCATGAGGGGCTCCGGCTGGAGAAAATGAATAAGCGGGGAAAAGGATGCACAAAGCGGGCTGAAAACCGCACTCAGCTTTCGGCGCGCGGGCCCAGGCTGCCGGATGTCATCTGCTGCACAAACAGATCCAGCACCGCGCCCAGCCTTTCATCAATGATGTGGAGATATTCGGTCCAGTCCTCATAGCGGGCCAGCTCCGTGTGCCCGTCGCTGATGCCGCGCAGGCCCATGAGGGGCAGGCCATGGCGACGCGCCGCGCGCATCAGGGCAAAGGTTTCCATATCCACCATATCCTGCGCGATGGCATCATAGGCCGCGCCGGAGATGATCGCCCCGCCGGTGGAAAGGCTGGCGGACGGCACACCTTCAAGATGGTAGGGCAATCGCACCACCGCAGGTTCATCCAGAAAGGGGGTGCGCCCCTTCTCGAACCCCAGCGCTGTGGCGTCCATATCGCGATAGGCCACATGGGAGACCTGATAGACCTGCGCATGTTCCAGCACGCGCGAGCCCGCAGAACCAAGAGAGAAGACCAGATCCGGCAAGTGCCCCTCGCGCTTCAGAAGCGCCAGCGCATGAGCAGTGGCGACAGCGCCTTCCACCGGCCCCACGCCGGTGATGAGCGGGTTGATGCGCGCCTTGAGATGCGGGCCATATTCTTCCGGGCTCGCCATGACGAAGAGCACATTCCGGCCGCCGACAGACAGCAAATGACGCGCGGGATCGTCCATGAAAACTCCAGAAGATAGTGACACCGGAAGGCAACAGACCTTTCCTCGCCGCCACGGGCGCATCTGTCAATTGCGCATCGCAATTGCGCACCGGCCCTGCCATTGGCCACAAAGGCATGTTACCGGAGAATGAAATGGCTTTATCCACTCCTCCCAGCCCCGACAACCCGGACACGCCGTGACGCCCGCCCCCAGCCGCAAACGCGCCCCCAGACGACACAGCCGCACAGCCGATGCAACAGCGCCTGTCCGCCAGGCTTTGGCCCCATTGCCTGAGGGAAGCACGGAAGAAGCCGGGTTGCTGTCCCCCATCCCGCCTTCTGCGTCGTTTTCTGCGCCCGCCACCGGCGCACCGGACAGCGCCGATCTGCTGGCCTGGTATGATATTCACCGGCGCACCCTGCCCTGGCGCGCCCCACCCGGCCACCGGGCGGACCCTTACCATGTGTTCCTCTCGGAGATCATGCTCCAGCAAACCACGGTGAAGGCTGTCATTCCCTATTTCGGGGCGTTTCTGCACCGCTGGCCCAGCGTGGCGCACCTGGCAGCCGCACCACTGGAAAACGTGCTCTCGGCATGGGCCGGGCTCGGCTATTATGCCCGCGCCCGCAACCTGCACAAATGCGCGCAAGCCGTGGTGGAACGCCATGGCGGGCTGTTCCCGGCTGATGAAGCCAGCCTGCTGGCCCTGCCCGGCATTGGCCCCTATACCGCCGCCGCCATTTCCGCCATAGCCTTCGATCTTCCGAGCAGCCCGGTGGATGGCAATATCGAGCGCGTCATCACCCGCCTTCATGCGGTGGAAGAGGCGCTGCCCAAGGCCAAGCCCACCATTCGTACACTGGCGGCCGCCCTGACGAGCCATGCGCGCCCCGGCGACCATGCCCAGGCCATGATGGATCTGGGCGCGACCATCTGCACGCCGAAATCCCCGGCCTGCGCACTTTGTCCCTTTGCTCCGCCCTGTCAGGCGCGGGCGGCAGGCACCATGCAGCGCTATCCGTTGAAGGTGAAGAAGGCCCCCAAGCCGGAACGCGCCGCCATCGCCTTCCTCGCCATGCGGGAGGATGGGGCCGTGTTGCTGCGCACCCGCCCGAAAAAGGGCTTGCTCGCCCATATGACGGAAGTGCCAGCCACGCCATGGTCTGCTGCGGAGGGCAGCATTCCCGAAGCGCCTGAAGCCTTCGCGCCGCTCCCGGCCCAATGGCGGGCGCTGCCGGGGATGGTGCGCCATGTCTTCACCCATTTCGCGCTGGAATTCACTGTGTGGCGGGCCGAGCTGCCCCAAAGCACCATCGCACCACAGGACATGCGCTTCGTGCTGCCAAGGGATTTCGATAGCGAAGCCCTGCCCTCCCTCATGCGCAAGGTCCTGGCCCATGGCCGGGCCGGTGCGCAATTGACAGATGCGCCCCGTCGCGGCTGATAATGGTGCCGCGATGGAAAACCCTGCTGCCCTCCGCCTGCGCTATCAGCAGGAAAACATCACCGCTTCAGAGTTCGCCGATATTCTGAACCGTTCCGGTCTTGGTGCACGCCGCCCAGTGGAGGATCTGCCGCGCCTGCAACGTATGCTGGATGGCGCAACCCTGTTGCTCACGGCCAGAGATGCGCAAAGCGGAACCCTGCTGGGTGTATCCCGCGCCCTGACAGACCATGCCTATGCATGCTATCTGTCCGATCTGGCGGTGGACACCGCCTTTCAGGGCTACGGCATCGGGCGCGCGCTTGTGGACATGACCCGCAAGCTGGCCGGCGAAGAAAGCATGTGCCTGCTGGTCGCCGCCCCGGATGCCGTCGGCTTTTATGAAAAAATCGGCATGCCCCACACCGAGCGCGCCTTCCTCTTTCCCCGCCGGAAATAAGGCTTGAAGAAAGGCTCGCCCGGACGCTCCGTGCAGGCATGGAGCCGGCCTTTCGCCCGGTTTGTCTGTATCCTACACCTCCTGCCGGGCCTTTCGCTCCAGTTCGGCGCGCGCATCACGCAAGGCCTTCACCTCCTCGAAGCGCGTGGTCACATCCCGCAACACGGCGACCATGCCTTCCACCTCACCCGCCTCGCTCTTCAGCAAGGTGAGGGTGAATTCCAGAGAGATCCGCCGACCGCTCTTGTGCAGGCTGGGCACCGTCATCAGGTCCCCCTCTCCATAGCGGCTAGCGCCGGATGAGATGACGGTGTCATAACCCGCCCAATGGCGGGCGCGCATGGGAGCTGGCACGATCAGATCCAGAGACTGGCCAAGAGCCTCCTGCGCTGCAAACCCGAAAATACGCTCCGCTCCTGCATTCCAGAATGTGATGCGCCCTTCCCTGTCGCTGGCGATGATGGCGTCTGCCGCGCTCTCCAGCAGGGCCGCGCCCAGCTCAAACCGGGAAAAACCGGGCACGATCTCGCGCTCCGCCTCCGCAGTCCCGCTCTCCGTGTTGCCGATGTCCGCCATGTTGCTCTCCCTTGCCCGAAACAGACCCGTCATCTTCACAACCCGCCAGATCGAAAACAGATCCGGCCCGTGTGAATTTCCCGTTGCCCTCACGCCGGGCATCGGACTGGCCCCGGCCTGGGAGATCGAAAGATCAGCAGGCTACACCCCAAATATCTTGCAGGCCGTGATGCGCCGGGATACATGCGAATGAACGTTCGCTCTCACCCTTGATATGGTCCATATCGTGTCTGACGCAGCCCCCCTGTCGGCCCATGCTTCCGCACCGCACACTGCCCGGCGCGACACGGAAGCCCGCAATGCCCGGCGTCAGCGCATTCTGGATGCCGCCATGGCCTGTTTTGCACGCGACGGCTTCCACGGCACATCCATGCAGAAGATCTGCAAGGAAGCCGGCATGAGTCCGGGGGCTCTCTACCGCTACTTCCCCTCCAAGGAGTCCCTGATCGCAGCCATTGTGAGTGGAGAACGCACAGAACGCCTTCATGTGTTCGATACGGTGTCACAAGCACCCGCCATTCTGCCGGCCATGCTGGAGACCATCGCCGACATCCTGCGCGATCACAGCCTGCCCACGGCGCGGCTGGGGCCGGAAATCATGGCTGAGGCCATCCGCAATGAGCCCTTGCGAAACGCCATCGAACCCGTGGAACAGGAAACCAGGGACATGCTGCGCGACATGCTGCGCACCGCCACCGCCCGCGGCGAAATCGCCCCGGAACTCGATAGCGAGGATGTGCTGGTGATGCTCCAGATCATGGGAGATGGCGTCGTGCTGCACCACCAGCTTCACCCGGAATGGAACATGCCGGACAGAATGCGCCGATTGGGCGTTCTGATCCAACGCATGCTCGCCCCTCACCCTCACCAGACGAAGGCGCAGGATTGATGTGACAGCGCCGCCCTCCAGCCCTCACCTGCCGGGCCTCAAACGCCGCACCATCTTCTTCCCTTCCGAAACAAGGCCCGCCCCGTCATGGTTTCCCCCCACCCGACCGCAACATCCAATGCCACCGGGACCAATGCCAAGCCCCGCCTGAAGCCCAAGCCCCGCCTGAAGCAGCTGGCCCATGCCACCAGAGCCGCGCTGCTGAGCGCCCTCGCAATAGCCCTGCCTTTCACGGCTTTCTCCCTCCAGCCTGCTCCGGTTCTGGCCGAAGAAACGGCCCCTCAGGATGGGAGCCCTGCGGCCTCCTCCGCTCTGGCGGTTTCCGTCATTCAGCCCCGGCAGGAAACGCTGATGGAAACCCTGCTTGTCACCGGCTCGCTGCTGCCGCGAGAGGAAATTGAGGTGGGGCCGGAGATTGAAGGCCACCGGGTTGAGGCCATTCTGGTGGAGGCCGGAGACAAGGTGGAAAAGGGGCAGGTGCTGGCCCGCCTCTCGCGTGATGTGCTGGAAACGCAACTCGCCCAGAACACGGCCAATGCGGCCAAGGCGCGAGCCTCCATCGCCCAGCAGAAAGCCGCGCTGGATCAGGCGCTGGCGCAGGAAACCGAGGCCGCCGCCGCAGTGGACCGCGCCCGCAAGCTGCGAACCTCCGGTACGGTTTCGCAGGAAACGCTGGATGAGCGCGAGCGGGCCGTGAAGGTGGCCAGCGCACAGGTCATCGCCGCCCGCGAAGCCCTGACCGCAGCGGAAGCCGAAGCCGTCTTCGTGAAGGCCCAGCGCGATGAAATCGAGGTGAAGCTCAAGCGCACCGATATTCGCGCCCCGGCCTCCGGCATCATTCTCTCGCGCGATGCCCGGCTGGGAGCCATCGCCCTTTCAGCCCGCACCACGCCCCTGTTCCGCATCGCCGAAAATGGCGATATTGATCTGGATGCGGAAGTGCCGGAAACCGCCATGCCGCGCATGCACACCGGCCTTGAAGCGCAAGTGGAGCCCGCCGGTTTTGAAAAGAGCCTGCCCGGCAAGGTGCGCCTTGTCTCTGCCGAGGTAGACAAATCCACCCGCCTCGGCCGGGTGCGCATCGCCCTGCCCCAGGATTCCCGGCTGAAGCCCGGCGCCTATGGCCGCGCCCTTGTAAGCCTTGGCGGGCGTGAAGGGCTGGTGGTGCCACAATCCGCCGTCATGTTCGATGCCAACGGCGCTTATGTGCTGGTGGTGGCCGACGGCACCATTGCCGAACGCCGCATCACCGCCGGGCTGAAGAGCGGCGGGCGCGTTCTCGTCACCTCCGGCCTTACTGCGGATGATCGGGTCGTGGCCCGCGCCGGCGGCTTTCTACGGGAGGGGGACCGTGTGCGCCCGATGGAGGAGACACTGCCCGCGCCACAGCATGAAATCGGCACGACGCGCCAGCAGGAGGCCCGCTGATGGCTCTCAATGTTTCTGCATGGGCCATTCGCAAGCCCGTGCCGCCACTGGTGCTGTTCGTCATCCTCACCATTCTGGGCATCGTGTTCTTCCGCACCCTGCCGGTGACACAGATGCCGAACATCGACCTGCCCCTCGTCACCGTCACCATCACCCAGACCGGGGCCGCCCCCAGCGAGCTGGAAACGCAGGTTACGAAGAAGGTTGAAAATTCCATCGCCGGCGTGGCCGGGGTGAAACACATCTCCTCCTCCATCTCGGAAGGTGCCAGCGTCACCACCATCGAGTTCCATCTTGAAACCTCGGTGGACCGGGCGGTGAATGACACCCGCGATGCCGTGACGAAAATCCGTGCCGACCTGCCCCGCAACATTGATGAACCGCTGGTGCAGCGCATTGATGTGGAGGGTATGCCCATCGTGACCTTTGCGGTTTCCGCGCCGGACATGAATGCGCAGGATATTTCATGGTTCGTGGATGATACCATCGCGCGGGCCATGCAGGGCATTCGCGGCGTCGGTTCGGTTTCGCGCGAGGGCGGCGTGGACCGGGAAATCCGCATTGCGCTTGACCCGGACAGGCTGATGTCGCTCGGCATCACCGCCGCCGAGGTGAGCCGGCAATTGCGCGCCACCAATCTGGATATTTCCGGCGGCCGGGGGGAGCTTGGTACGCAGGAACAGTCCATCCGCACGTTGGGCGGGGCCTCCAGCATGGAAGAGCTGGCGGAAACCCGCATCGCCCTGCCCAATGGCCGCCATGTGCGGCTGAAGGATCTGGGCACGGTAACGGACGGAGCCGCCGAGGCCCGCTCCTTCGCCCGGCTGGACGGCAAGAATGTGGTGACCTTCGCCATTACCCGCGCCAAGGGCTTTTCCGATGTCTCTGTCTATGACCGCGTGGAGGAGGAAGTCGCCGCGCTCGCCCGGCAATATCCCAATGTCACCTTCACGGAAATCGACACCACGGTGCGCTACACCAAGGCGGATTACAATTCCGCCATGCACACGCTGATAGAGGGTGCCTTTCTGGCCGTGGTGGTGGTGTTCATCTTCCTGCGGGACTGGCGCGCCACCATCATCACCACCCTCACCATTCCGCTCTCCATCCTGCCCACCTTCTGGGTCATGGACATGCTGGGCTTTTCCCTCAATGGCATCAGCCTGCTGGCCATCACGCTGGTCACAGGCATTCTGGTGGATGACGCCATTGTGGAGATCGAGAATATCGTGCGTCACATGCGCGAGGGCAAATCGCCCTGGCGCGCCTCCATTGAGGCGGCGGATGAAATCGGCCTGGCGGTGGTGGCCACCACGCTGACCATTGTGGCCGTGTTTGCGCCGGTCTCCTTCATGGGGGGCATTCCGGGGCAGTATTTCAAGCAGTTCGGCCTTACGGTCGCCATTGCCGTACTGTTCTCGCTGGCGGTGGCGCGGCTCATCACCCCGCTCCTGTCAGCCTATTTTCTGAAGCCCCACAAGCCGCGTCGGCACAAGGATGGAGCCGTCATCCGCAATTATCTGCGGCTTCTGGGCTGGTCTCTGCGGCACCGTCTGGCCACCATCGCCATCGGGCTGGGCATTTTCATCGGCACCATCTTCCTGTCCACCCTTCTGCCGTCGGACTTCCTGCCCAGCAACGATATTTCCCGCTCCATGCTCTCCATCGAGATGCCGCCCGGCACCACGCTGGCCGAAACCCGGCGCGTGGTCGATCGTATCGGCGAGGAAATGCGGGCCCGGCCAGAGGTGCGCAATGTCTATGCCACGGCGGGCAGTTCGGATTTCTCATCCTCCGGCATGTCCTCCGGCGAGGTGCGCAAAGCTCAGATCGTCATCAATCTGAAGCCCCGTTCCGAACGGGAGCTGGATCAGAAATCCTTCGAGCGGGAGATGACCGCAACCCTGCAAGCCATCCCCGACATGCGCTTCACCTGGAGTGCCAACGGGCAAAATGCGCAGCGCGGCTTTCAGGTCATCCTCTCCGGCAATGACGGGGAGAAGGTGGAACAAGCCGCCCTGATGCTGGAGAAGGATATTCGCGACCATGTGCCCGGCCTGGCCAATGTGGTCTCGTCAGCCGCGCTGGATCGCCCGGAAATCCGCATCGTGCCCAAGCTGGATGAAGCGGCGGAACTTGGCGTTTCGGTGGACACCATTGCCGAGACGGTCCGCATCGCCACCCTCGGCGATATCTCCGCCAATCTGGCGAAATTCTCCGCCCGCGACCGGCAGATCGACATTCGCGTGATGCTGGATGAGCGGGCGCGCAGCAGGCTTTCCACCTTTGATGCGCTGAAGGTGCCCACGGCCAGTGGCAACGCGGTGCCGCTTTCCACCGTGGCCTTCATCGAATTTGGCAAGGGCCCCACCGCGCTGGACCGGTATGACCGGGCCCGCCGGGTGGCCGTGGAGGCTGACCTTGTGGGCGACATGCCGCTGGGCCTTGCGCTGGAGCAGGTGAAAGCCCTGCCCGCCGCCCGCAACCTGCCCGCCGGCGTGGCGCTGAAGGAGGCCGGTGATGCGGAGGTGATGGCCGAGGTCTTCTCCGGCTTCGCGCTGGCCATGGGCGCGGGGCTGATGCTGATGCTGGCCGTGCTGGTGCTTCTGTTTCACGATGTGCTTCAGCCCATCACCATTCTCATCTCGCTGCCGCTCTCAGTGGGCGGGGCGTTCATCGCCCTTCTGCTGACGGGGCATTCCCTGTCCCTGCCTGTGGTCATCGGCTTCTTGATGCTGATGGGCATTGTCACCAAGAACGCCATCCTGCTGGTGGATTTCTCCATCGAGTCCATGCATGCGGGCACAGACCGCACAACCGCCCTGCTGGAAGCCGGGCGCAAGCGGGCACAGCCCATTGTGATGACCACCATCGCCATGGCAGCCGGCATGTTGCCCTCTGCGTTGGCACTGGGCGAAGGCGGGTCTTTCCGCGCCCCCATGGCCATCGCCGTCATTGGTGGCCTTGTGGCCTCCACAGTGCTCTCGCTGGTGTTCGTGCCGGCCATGTTCACGGTGATGGATGATCTGAGCCACATTCTGGGCCGCATCTTCGGCCGCTTCATTGGCGGACGGGATGAGGAGGAGACCTCATCCGGCCATATCCGATCCGATCACTCCAGCGGGCCGGTCCGCTGAAAGGCGCATCCGCACCGTGATGAAATGGAAAAGCCCCGGATCTGACCAGATCCGGGGCTTTTCATTCAGTCAGCGTATTCAGGCTGCACAAGGTGCAGCGCTGAACACGTCCTGCATCTATTCGCCGGCCTTCAGCAAGGGGCTGTCCTTGGGCAGACCATAAACATGCTCCGGTCCGGGGAAGGTGCGCGCCCGCACCTCATTGGCGTAATTTTCCACGGCCTGTTCGATCTGCGGGCCGAGATTGGCGAACTTCTTCACGAATTTCGGCACCCGGTCTCCCAGCCCCAGCATGTCTTCCAGAACCAGCACCTGTCCATCACAGGCGGGCGAGCCGCCAATGCCGATAGTCGGGGCCGAAATTTCCTGCGTGATGGTGCGAGCCAGCGGCTCCGCCATGGCTTCCAGCACAATGGCGAAGGCGCCCGCATCGGAAATGGCGCGGGCGTCTGCCAGAATAAGAGCGGCTTCCGCCTCATCACGCCCGCGCGCCTTGAAGGAGCCCAGCGTGTTGATGGCCTGCGGGGTCATGCCCACATGGCCCATGACAGGCACCCCACGATCCACCAGAAAACGCACTGTCTCGGCCATATGCCGGCCGCCTTCCAGCTTCACCGCACCGGCCCCGGTTTCCTTCAAAACGCGCGAGGCGGTGTGGAAGGCCTCCAGCGGGCTGCCCTCATAACTGCCGAAAGGCAGATCCACCACCACCAGCGCGCGCCTGGTGCCCCGCATCACCGCCCGCGCATGGAGAATCATCATCTCCACCGTGACAGGAACCGTGCTTTCCAGCCCGTGCATCACCATGCCGAGGCTATCGCCCACGAGGATGAAATCCACATAAGGATCAAGCAGCCGTGCCGTGTGGGCATGGTAGGAAGTGAGTGAAACGATGGGCTCCCCGCCTTTTCGCGCCTGCAATTGCGGCGCGGTGATGCGGCGGGTTTCAGCCTGAGTGGACATGGCGTTCCTCTGTTTTCCTGAAGCCGTATGCGCTCATGTCACGCCAGCGGTGCAACCCGACATGAGCGTTCACCCCGTCTTCATTCTTCAAATGAGAGGGCGTTCACCACCCTCATGGGCCGGCCACGACGCCATGAGACCGAATCGCGCTCTCAACACGGACCAGACATATCCGCGCTTGCGCTGCACCATATCAGCCTCGCCGCGAATGTGGAGCCAGGAGTGGGGACAGGAATGGAGCCAAGAATACAGCGCCCTGTCAGGTTCAGCCCCTCCTCTGGCGCTTTCGCGCCATCCGCGCACAACAGAACCGCACGCACCTTGCGCCTTTCGCCCGGTTTGCTTTCAGCCACATTCATGCCATCATTCCTGACGGATGGGAAAGACCGGAGCGCAAGACATGGGCGCACATCTCGACCTGAATCCAATACGCTGCCGAATGATCGGCAGAGCCGTTCTTCACAGCCTCTCCATGCTTGTGGTCGCAGCATTTTTTCTGTGCGGCCCAGCCCTGCCCGCCAGGGCCGGCTCTCTTGTCGCGAAGGTCGATCTCTCCCGCCAGCGCATGGTGGTGATGGTGAATGGCGTGCCCCGCCACAGCTGGCCGGTTTCCACGGCCCGGCGCGGCTATATCACCCCCACCGGCACTTATCGCCCCCAACGCATGTATCGGGAATATTATTCCCGCAAATACAACAACTCCCCCATGCCGCACGCCATCTTCTTCCGGGGCGGCTATGCCATTCATGGCAGCTACGCCACGCACCGGCTGGGTTCGCGCGCCTCTCATGGCTGCATCCGACTCAGCCCTCGCAATGCAGCCCGTCTCTATACGCTGGTGCGGGCACATGGGGCGGGAAATACCGTTATCCGCATCACCCGCTGAAGAATGGAAAATACCCCGCAAAGCGCCATTCCATATAGGCGCGGGGCGCCTCATGTGCCTGAGGCATAGCGCCTTTGCATGAAAAGTGCGGGGCTGCGGTCTTTTTTTCGTCGCGTACTCATGATATCGGCCACTGCCAACTCGAAACGGGGATGCGTTGATGCCACCGCCCGTTCCGGCCTCACCTGCCCCCATTCCGGGAGCCATCAGGAGTTGGCAATGACTGCCCCGATATCCTCTTCCCCTTCGGCGCGCACCCCTTTCCGTGAAGGCCTCACCTTCGATGACGTGCTGCTTCAGCCCGGCCCGTCCGAAGTCATGCCCGGCCAGGTGGAGCTGACCACCCGCCTCACCAACACCATCACCCTCAACCTGCCCATCATCTCTGCCGCCATGGATACGGTGACGGAAGCCCGCCTCGCCATTGCCATGGCCCAGGCCGGCGGCATCGGCGTCATCCATCGCAACCTCTCCATCGAGGAGCAGGCGGAGCAGGTGCGGCTGGTGAAGAAGTATGAATCCGGCATGGTGGTGAACCCTGTCACCATCTACCCGGACAACACGCTTTCCGAAGCGCTGGCCGTGATGAAGGAACATGGCATTTCCGGCATTCCGGTGGTGGAGCGTGGCACGGGCGGCGTGGATGGCCGCCTTGTCGGCATCCTCACCAATCGTGATGTGCGCTTTGCGCATAATCCCGCCCAGCGCGTTGCCGAGCTGATGACGAAGGAAAAGCTCATCACCGTGCGCAAGGGTGAGGTGAGCCAGGAAGAGGCCAAGCGCCTTCTCCACCAGTATCGTATCGAAAAGCTGCTGGTGGTGGATGAAGCCGAGCGCTGCGTCGGCCTCATCACCGTGAAGGATATGGAAAAGGCTGTCGCCTATCCCAACGCCGCCAAGGATGAGCATGGTCGCCTGCGTGTGGCCGCAGCCAGCACTGTGGGCGAGGATGGTTTCACCCGCGCCGAAAAACTGATTGAAGCGGGCGTGGATCTTCTGGTCGTCGATACTGCCCATGGCCACTCCAGCAAGGTTCTGGATCAGGTGCGCCGCATCAAGCAGGTTTCCCCAACCACGCAGATTCTGGCCGGCAATGTCGCCACCTATGATGGCACCCGCGCGTTGATTGACGCTGGCGCGGATGCCGTGAAGGTGGGTATCGGCCCCGGCTCCATCTGCACCACCCGCATCGTGGCCGGCGTGGGCGTGCCCCAGCTGACCGCCGTGATGGATGCGGTGGAAGCGGCAGCCGACACCAACACGCCGGTGATCGCCGATGGCGGCATCAAATATTCCGGTGATCTCGCCAAGGCGCTGGCAGCCGGCGCATCGGCCGCCATGGTGGGCTCCCTGCTTGCCGGCACAGAAGAGAGCCCCGGCGAGGTGTTCCTCTATCAGGGCCGTTCCTACAAGGCTTATCGCGGCATGGGCTCGGTGGGTGCCATGGCCCGTGGTTCTGCGGACCGCTACTTCCAGGCCGAAGTGCGTGATACGCTGAAGCTGGTGCCGGAAGGCGTGGAAGGCCAGGTGGCTTATAAGGGCCCTGTCGGCGCGGTGCTGCACCAGCTTGCGGGCGGCCTGCGGGCGGCCATGGGGTATGTGGGCGGACGCACTTTGCCGGAGTTCCGCGAGAAGGCGCAGTTCGTGCGCATTTCCGCTGCCGGCCTGCGCGAAAGCCATGTGCATGATGTTATCATCACGCGCGAAAGCCCGAATTACCCCTCCAATATGTGAGGGGTGTGGCGCCGCCGAGAAGCCGGCGTCATTTCGGAATCTTGGCAAAAACATGAAAAGGCCGGGGGCTCGCTTCCCCGGCCTTTTCATTTCAGTTGACTGTGCTGATAGCTGCTGCGGGCATCAATAGCCACATGGCCTTCAATGCGCGCATACCTTCTCACGCCCCAAGGTTGCAGCCCCAAGGCGCACATTCATCTCACGCACATGCATCTGACGTCCGCGACACTGGCTTTTTCAGGCCGCGCCCTGCCCGCGCGAGGAGCCACCAGCTCCCTTGCCATGTCCATCCCTGGAGGATTTGGGCGGCGTGATATCAATCATCTCATTTTCAGAGGGAGCATCGTAGGGCTGGCCGGTGCGCAGATCGAACACGCGCACATCACCGAATGCGCCCCGCTTCATGCCGCCAAAGCCCTTGCCGGTGACGAGCGCATAAACACCGCCGCCCACCAGAAGGGCGGTGACAACAACGCCGCCCGCGATAAGCAAGCCACCGACAACCGTAAACAAGGCCACGCCGACGAGACCTGCAATCGCAAGGCCCGCAACACCGCCGAACAGATTGAGAAGCTGTTTCATAGCATCCCCCAATACAGGCACATTCTGGCGGACTTGCGACAGAACCACAACCGGGAGACGCGAAAAGCCACTCTCCCTGCCCGCTGGCAGCCAGAGTGCAGCACTCAGCCCACCCTGCCAAGCTGATTTTTGCAGCGCAGCAATTCCATCCCGGCATGGTGCCCTGAACGCAAAAGGGTGAACGCCTAAAGCGCTTCGCGCAACTGCTTCACGAAACGGGAAAGACCCGTCACCCTTTCACGCTTCTGGCGTTCTGCGTGCAGAATGGCCTTCAGCTTGTCGAGGCTATCCTCTACCTCGTGATTCACGATGATATAGTCATATTCGAAATAATGACTGATCTCGTCCGAGGCCTTCGCCATGCGGGCGCGCACCACTTCATCGCTATCCTGCGCGCGCGTACGCAAACGCTTTTCCAGATCTTCCGCGCTGGGCGGCAGGATGAAGACCTTCACCAGATCCTGCGATGCACTTTCACTGAGCTGCTGGGTGCCCTGCCAGTCGATATCGAACAGCACATCCCGCCCGCCCGAGAGGGCAGCTTCCACCGCACCGCGCGGCGTGCCGTAATAATTGCCAAACACGGTGGCGTGTTCCAGCAACTCACCCCCATCCCGCATTTTCTCGAAGGTGGGAATATCGGCAAAGAAATAATCCTTGCCCTCCACCTCTCCCGAACGCGGCGCCCGCGTGGTGACGGAAACGGACATGGTGATCTGCTCATCTTCCGCCAGCAGGCGACGAGACAGCGTGGTCTTGCCTGCACCGGAGGGGGATGACAGCACCAGCATCAGCCCTCGTCGCGCCAGAGCCGGGCTGGAAGAAGATGCTGGATGAAGCGGAGATGTGAGAGAAGAAGACATGGGATCAAATATCTGAATGGAGAAAAAACACGCCAGAAACCCGGATCACTCCAGATTCTGAACCTGCTCGCGGAACTGGTCCACGAGCGCCTTCAGTTCCAGACCAATCCGGGTCAGGGCCACGGCGTTGGATTTGGAGCACAGCGTATTGGCTTCGCGGTGAAATTCCTGCGCCAGAAAGTCCAGTTTGCGGCCCACCGGGCCACCATTGCCGAGAAGGTCCCGCGCAGCGTCCACATGGGCGTTCAGCCTGTCCAGTTCCTCGCGCACATCGGCTTTCGTGGCGGCCAGAACCGCTTCCTGATGCAGCCGCACCGGATCGAACTGCGCTGCCGTGTCCATCAGCATCTTCACCTGCGCTGCCAACCGCGCCTTGATGCTTTCCACACCGCGTTCACGCAATTCATCCGCGGAAGCAATCAGGCCGGACATCGCAGAGAGGCGCTCTTCCAGAACCACCGCCAGGGCAGCCCCTTCCCGCGCACGCATGGCCTTCAGATCTCGCACCGCCTGATCGAAAGCTTCCAGAAAAGCCTCCATCACGACGCGGCGCTCGTCCTCGCTCTCACGTACTTCGCTGACATCAACAATGCCCTTGATGGTCAGCAGCGTATCAATGGAGGGCTCGGCCGTTCCCAGATTGCGCGCCGTCACCTGCACGGCCTGCAACAGCGTGGCCAGGGCATTCTCATTCACCGTCGCCACCAGCCGCTCGCCATGGCGATTCGCGGTCAAGGTTGCGGTGATGGAGCCACGGGAAACCGCCCTTGTTGCGCGGTTGCGCAACTCAACTTCAAGATCTTCGAAACCGGGAGGCAGGCGCAGGCGCAGATCCAGCCCCTTGCCATTCACGGAGCGCAGCTCCCAGGTAAAGCTCCACCCGCCAGCCACGCCGGCGACTCGGGCAAAAGCCGTCATGCTGCCCAGTCGAACGTCGGATGAATGGGACTGAGCGTCCATTGTTTTCACGGGCGGATACAAATCGCCCGCCTCCTCATTTGTCGGAAGTACCTGCCCCAGTCTTTCGGGCAGCCTCTATCGCCCGCCAACGTGCGACATTGCGGTTGTGCTGTGCAAGCGTTTCTGCAAAAGCGTGCCCCCCGGTGCCATCGGCAACGAAGAACAGGGCCTTGGTGCTGGCGGGTTGCACCACTGCGGCCAGCGCATCACGACCCGGATTGCTGATCGGGCCGGGCGGCAAGCCATCAATCGTGTAGGTATTATAGGCGGTAGGCGTGGAAATATCCTTGCGGCTGATCGAGCGGCCAAGGCTGCCCTTGCCCCCGACAATGCCATAAATGATCGTCGGATCAGATTGGAGACGCATACCGCGCTTCAGCCGGTTGACAAACACAGCCGCAACCTCCGGCCGTTCTCCCGCAACGCCGGTTTCCTTCTCCACGATGGAAGCCAGCGTCACCATCTCCTGAGGTGTACGCAGCGGCAGGCCGGGATTGCGCTTGGCCCAGAGCTGCTTCACCAGCTCCTGCTGTTCCTGCGCCATCGTCTTCAGCAGCGCTTCGCGGGACATGCCGCGATGCACCTTGTAGGTCTCAGGCAGCAGCGTACCTTCACGCGGCACATTGGGGTGGCCTGTCAGCAGATCATTCTCCATCAGGCGCGCCACGATCTGCTCGCTGGTGAGGCCTTCGGGAATGGTAATCTGATGCAGAATGACCTTGCCGGATGCCAGCGTATCAATCACGCCTGTGACAGACTGGCCGGGCGTGAACAGATATTCACCGGCCTGCATCTTGGCTTGAGGGCGCAGTAACTTCTGAGCACCGACGAACACGGCCCAGTTGTCGATAACGCCTTCCTGCTCCAGAAGCTCGGCAATATCGCGAATGCCATGGCCACGCGGAATATTGACGGTTTTCTCCGTCGCCAGCGGGCCTCGCTCATTCACCATGCGTTCGCCATACCAGGCGGCGACGCCGCCACCCAGAAGAAGCAAAAGAAGGAAGGTGAAAATGCCACTGCCAATGGTCACAGCCGGGTGTCGCGCCGAGCGTGACGGCTTGCGACGGGACTTCGCCGCCTTTTTGGCACCGGGCCGAGCCGGTTCGTGCGCGTCATTGTGCGAATCGGCTTGTTCGCCGACGGCTGATTCGGACTCCGGCTTCTCGCCACCCTGCCCGGATGCAGAGCTGTCAGGTTTCGTCATGGCCGGCCCTCCGCACGGGAATGATGAAGATGCTTGCCCCCAACGATGCTCACCTTCCGCCCCACACCCAGCCCGGCCGGATCATCCGACCCGCCCGGACATGATGTGATACGGCTCAGGCCGCGTAGCGCCGGAAGATCAGGGACGCATTGGTGCCACCGAAACCAAAGGAATTGGACAATACGGTGTCAATCTTGCGCTCCTGGGCCTTCAGAGGCACCAGATCCAGCGGGGTATCGACCGACGGATTCTCAAGATTGAGCGTCGCCGGTGCCATCTGATCGCGGATGGCGAGCACGGAGAAGATGGCTTCCACAGCCCCGGCAGCACCCAGAAGGTGACCGATGGAAGATTTGGTGGAAGACATGGCGGTTTTACCCGCCGCATTGCCGAGCAATCGCTCAACAGCCTTCAGTTCGATCTCATCAGCCATGGTGGAGGTGCCATGGGCATTGATGTAATCAATCTCGTCAGCGCCAAGACCCGCCCGCTTCAATGCCGCGGACATGCAGCGATAAGCGCCGTCGCCATCCATGGACGGAGCGGTGATGTGATAGGCATCACCGGAAAGGCCATAACCAACCAGCTCAGCGTAAATCTTCGCGCCGCGCGCCTTGGCGTGTTCCAGCTCTTCGAGCACCACGATGCCAGCGCCTTCGCCCATCACGAAGCCATCACGATCCCGATCATAGGGACGCGAGGCACGGGTGGGTTCATCATTGAAAGCGGTGCAGAGCGCCTTGCAGGCGGCAAAGCCGGCAATAGCCAGACGGTTCAGCGGCGATTCGGTTCCACCGGCCACCATCACATCGGCATCGCCCAGAGCGATCAGACGCCCAGCATCACCAATGGCGTGCGCTCCAGTGGAGCAGGCGGTCACCACGGCGTGATTCGGCCCCTTCAGGCCGTGCGCGATGGAGACATAGCCGCCGGCCAGATTGATGAGACGACCAGGGATGAAAAAGGGAGAAATACGGCGCGGGCCGCGCTCTTTCAGGATGAGGGATGACTCGGCAATCCCCTCGATACCACCGATACCGGAACCGATAAGAACGCCGGAGGTGATCTGGTCTTCATATGATTCGGGATGCCACCCGGCATCATCCAGCGCCTGGGACGCCGCAGCCATGGCATAGACGATAAACTCGTCAACCTTGCGCTGTTCCTTGGCTTCCATCCATTGATCGGGATTATAGGTTCCATCGGAACCATCCCCGCGCGGAATCGGCGCTGCAATCTTGCAGGCCAGGTCCGACACATCAAAGCTGGTGATGCTCTTCACGCCGCTTTCGCCGGCCAGCAGGCGGCGCCAGCTGGTCTCGACCCCGCAACCGAGGGGCGTCACCATCCCGAGACCGGTGACGACGACACGTCTCATAACAAAAACTCCGGCAAGCGATCGAAGAACACCCGATCGTAGAACGCACGATCCGACACGCCACCCGCCTTGCGGGCTGCCCTGTCCGGCGCACCAGACCCATCAGCGACAACGGTCGCGGACGCAGAGCGCCACGCGACCGTCGTGTCAGGAAATGTCAGGCTCAAGCCGCGTTCTTTTCCAGGAACTTGATCGCGTCGCCGACAGTCAGAATGGTCTCGGCGGCGTCGTCCGGGATCTCGCAGTTGAAGGCTTCCTCGAAAGCCATCACGAGCTCGACGGTGTCGAGGCTGTCGGCGCCGAGATCGTCGATGAAGGAGGCAGCGTCCGTCACCTTTTCAGGTTCCACGCCAAGATGCTCCGCGACAATCTTCTTCACCCGCTCGGCGATGTCACTCATCGATGCAACCCTCGTTATAATCGGATAATCCCGTTGCCATTTGGCAGTCCGGAGTGGGCATAAAGGCTTTTTCGCCTCGTGCCCAGCCCCCTCTCGCCGGTTCCACGTCCGTACTCTCGCACGCGCTTTTGCGCAACCACCTGTCGTGTCCCACAAAGCAACAATCCATTGTTGAAAAGATTGCTGCAACGCAAACACATCACAGGCTGGATACTTCAGATAGCACGTCGATTCCAGACTGGTCGAGCGGCTCGTTAGCACACTCCCGCCGACATGGCCAGCAATGCACGCATCACGCCGGCTCCAGAACGGGCCGAAACCCGTCTGGAATCAGATCATGGCCATGCCGCCATTCACATGCAGGGTCTGGCCTGTCACATAGCCAGCCTCGTCAGAAGCCAGGAAGACGGCAGCCGTCGCAATATCATCCGGCGTCCCCAGCTTTGCGGCAGGAACAGCCTTCAGAATGGCTTCGCGCTGCTTGTCATTCAGGGCGTCCGTCATCGGCGTGGCGATGAAGCCGGGGGCGATGCAGTTCACAGTCACCCCGCGTGAGGCCACTTCCTGCGCCAGAGACTTGGACATGCCGATCATGCCGGCCTTGGCGGCGGCATAATTGCCCTGCCCGGCATTGCCGGTGACACCCACGATGGAGGTGATGTTGATGATGCGCCCGGAACGACGCCGCATCATGAGTCGCACGGCCGCACGAGACAGCCGGAAAGCAGCGGTGAGATTCACCTTGATGACATCATCCCATGCCTCATCCGTCAGGCGCATGAAGATGTTGTCGCGGGTGATTCCCGCATTGTTCACCAGAATGTCGATATGGCCGCCCAAGGCCTCCTCGGCAGCCGGCACCAGCGCCTCGACATCATCCGTAGAGGACAGATTGCAGGGCTGCACCACAACCCGCTCGCCACCCAGCTCGCTGGCCAGCGCTTCCAGCGCTTCGCGACGCGTGCCGGAAATGGCCACAGTCGCCCCCTGGGCGTGCAGCGCCCGGGCGATAGCTCCACCAATGCCGCCGGTTGCCCCGGTGACAAGAGCGGTCTTGCCGGTCAGATCAAACATGAAAACTCCCAGTTTTCGTTTCTCTCGCCACCGCAGCAGCGCAATCTGTGCATAACCGCCCAACGGGCGGCCTCCCCACCTGAGCGGAGACATGCGGAACTCTCTTCTGCCCGCCATGCGAACAGGGGGCAAGGCCCCTGTCCGCAGGCAGCTCAGCAATGAACAGGCCGCGCCATCACCATTGCGACAGAATCATCTACGACATCACCCCTGACGGGCGGCAATAAAGGCGGCGACATCATCCGCCGTGCCAACAGCCGTGGTGCCGATCTTGCGGTCAATCCGCCGCGCCAGCCCACACAGCACCTTGCCGGCACCCACTTCCACCATGCGGCTTACGCCAGCGCCAGCCATATAGGCCACGCTTTCACGCCAGCGCACGGTACCCGTCACCTGCTCCACCAGCAGCCGCACGATTTCCGCCGGATCTTCCACCGGGGCGGCCCGCACATTGGCCACCAGCGGCACCACCGGAGCATGCACCGTAGCCTCGGCCAGCGCCTTCGCCATCGCCTCGGCAGCCGGAGCCATCAGACGACAATGGAAGGGGGCAGACACCGGCAGAAGAACCGCCTTCATCGCTCCCTTTTCCTTGGCGATCTCAATGGCCCGCTCGACTGCCGCGCGAGAGCCGGAAACCACCACCTGACCGGGTGCATTGTCGTTCGCGGCCTCGCACACCTCATCCTGAGCGGCTTCGGCAGCGACAGCGACGGCCTGCTCATAATCCAGCCCCAGCAGGGCGGCCATGGCCCCCTCGCCAACCGGAACGGCCTGCTGCATGGCGCTGCCGCGAATGCGCAGCAAACGCGCGGCATCCGCCACGGAAAGCGCGCCAGCCGCCGCCAAAGCGGAATATTCACCCAGAGAATGGCCCGCTACGAAAGCAGCATCCCGTGACAGATCCAGCCCGGCCTCGCTCTGCAACACCCGCATGGCGGCCAGAGAAACAGCCATCAGGGCCGGCTGGGCATTGGCGGTGAGCGTGAGTTCCTCAGCCGGGCCATCCCACATCACACGGGTGAGTTTTTCACCCAGAGCGGAATCCACCTCTTCAAACACGGCCTTGGCGACAGGGAAGTTGTCGGCCAGTGTCTTGCCCATGCCCACAGCCTGACTGCCCTGACCGGGGAAAATAAAGGCAGTTTGCGACCCGGAACGGGTATCATCGCTCATCAACGAGCCTCCAATGCGAGATTTTGATGAGCGCAGTGACATTGGCCGGCAGGGGTGTCAAGGCCACGAGGCCACAAGCGAGCGCGACGTCATGTGCCACGCATCCGCTCAGCACATCCGCGCAGCACATGGCCCGACAGACCTTCCCGCCAACGTCCTTCTTGTCTGCACGGCCTCAATACAGGCCAATGCCCCCCGCGACAGGCTTATGGTGGCCCGTATGCGTCGTGCTTGCCGCAGCAGAGCGACGAGGCTTGCCGCCGGATGATTGCTCGAACGCATTGGAAGCCACATGCACCCGGCCCGGCTGATCCTGCGCGATCAGCTCGGAAACCGTTGCAAAGCGGTACCCCTTGGCCAACATTGTATCCAGCAGCTCCGGCATGGCGGCCACGCTTGTGGCGTGAATATCATGCAGCAGAATGATGCTGCCGGGCCGGGCCTTGGCCAGAATGCGCTCACGCACAGTCTTGGCGTTCCGGTTTTTCCAGTCCAGCGGATCAACGGACCAATAGACGAAGGTCAGCCCATATTTCTGTTCGAGATGCGACCGCAGAGCCGGCGTCATGGCACCATAAGGCGGGCGCAGATAACGCGGCTTCTTGCCTGTGGCCCGCTCAATGGCGGCACTGGCGTCGGCAATTTGCTTATCGGCGGCAGCCCGGCTGATCTTCGGGAGCTGCGGATGATTCCATGAGTGATTGCCGATCTCATGCCCCTCGGCGATCATACGGCGCAGCAGGGCCGGATTTTCCGCCGCGCGCGTGCCCAGCACGAAGAAGGTGGCATGCACACCGCGCGCCTTCAGCATATCCAGCAGCTTCGGCGTGGTCGCGGGGTTCGGGCCGTCATCAAAGGTGAGCGCAACCACCTTCTCTCCAACCGAAACCGATGAGTAAGAACGTTTCAGCGGCCCGGCCGGAGCGGAAGACGCTTTTGTTCGCGAGGGCTTGTCCGGCTTCGGCGCGTTCGGCTCCGAGCTGGCCATGGCGGTGTCGGCTGAAGCGGGCCGAGCCCCACCGGAAGATATATTGCTGGTGGAAGCGACGGGCGGCGGTGCGAAGGGAGAAGCGCTTGCGGCCTGCTGCGCAAGGGCGGCGCGCACGCCAAGCCCCCCGACATCCAGCGCACCGGCGCTCAGCAGCCCCACACTCAGCAGCCCGGCCCGCATCCAACCCGAACGGGTGAAGCCTGACGACATGATTGTTCTGAAAATCACGATTGACCCGTCCTGTTCCTGCGCCAAGGCTGCCTCAGCCACATACGACCGCCCATCGGCAACCGGCCACCCGCAATTTGTGCTGTGTGGCCATGCTGTTTGGATGACAGCCCCCTGTTCCCGCGGAGAACCGGCGCTTTCGGCGGGTCTCGCATCAAAACATCTCACTGGTGCGCCGCAGCCTGCCGCAGCGCAAGAGCCACATTCAGCGCCCCTGCTTATCGAAGGGAAATGTGATGTCCACAAGGCAGCTATCCGCTTGTAGCCAAGAATGAAACAGCTCACATTGAGCATATGCGTCAAATTGACACATCATCAAGTTTGGACGCAGATATAGAGCCCTCCAGCCGGCCACGATAAGAGAACGCATGAAAGCGGAACGCAGATCAGTGCTGGTGACCGGCGGCGCCGAGCGTATTGGCCGGGAGCTGTGCCTCGGCCTGGCTGGCCAAGGCTGGCATGTCCTGATTCATTACAATCGGTCGGAAGCGCCGGCACAGGATCTGGCCGGGGCCATCAGCAAGATGGGCGGCATGGCGGACATTCTGCAAGCCGACTTCTCAAGGCTGGAACAGGTGGATGAGCTGGCCGAAAATGCCGCCGCCTGCGCGGCGCGGCGCGGCGCGCGGCTGGCCGCGCTGGTCAACAATGCCTCCCGGTTTCAGTATGACACACTGAACAGCATGAGCGCGGAAGGGTTTGACGCCCATATTGCCGTCAATCTGCGTGCGCCGCTCTTTCTCAGCCGGCGCGCAGCCCGGCTTATGCAAGAAGCGGGCGGCTGCATCATCAATATTCTGGATAACAAGATCCACGCGCCAAACCCGGATTATTTCACATATACAGTCGCCAAACTGGCCTTGTCCGCCATGACAGGGTCGCTGGCGCTGGCGGTTGCGCCCCATGTGCGGGTGTGCGGCATTGCGCCCGGCATTACCCTGCCCAGCGGCGTGCAAAGCGATGCCGATTTCGAAAAGGCCCACAAGGCCAACCCGCTTCATCAGGGGTGCACGCCTGCACAGCTGGTGGATGCGGTGCGTTTCATTCTGGACACGCCCGCCCTGACAGGACAAACCATTGTTATTGATGGTGGCCAGTCCCTCGTCAATCCGGGGCGCGACGTGGCCTTCATTCCCCTGTAATGCACAGGCCATCCGTGTCGGGAGTTGGTCCCATCCGTCAAGATACTTCCATGGTGATCCGCCAGCACAGCCTCTGCCTTGAGAATTTCGAGGTCGATGCGTCCATCGGCATTCACGCGCATGAAAAGCAGCGCCATCAGCGCCTGCTCATTTCCGTACGCCTTATGCTGAACCCGCAATTGCTGGCGCATGGGGACGATATTTCCACTACGGTGGATTATGATTTTCTGCGCACGGGCATCAAGGCGTTGCTCGCGCGCGGCCATTACAATCTCCAGGAAACGCTGGTGCACGATATTCTGGCCCTGTGCGGCACACGGGCAGGCGTGGTGCGGGCGATCGTCAGCTCGAGCAAGACCGAGGCTTACGAAGATTGCGCCTGTGTGGGCTATGAGGCCGAAGCCGAATTTACCCCAACCGCCTGACGCCCCCTCCCGCCGCAGGCAAGGCGAGACAGCGGACAGAGCAACTTTGCGGATCTGCCCGCAGCTTTTGCGTGCGCGCTTGCAGATGGCCAGCGTCCATCATGCCGGAACCACGCATCTCGGGATAAAAGAACTGGCGAAAGAGCCCGTTCAGCGCCTTCCGGCACATGCCATGGAAAGAGCTGAACGGACCGGATGGCGCCGTGGGGGGGATACCATCCGGCCCGCCTCCCCCATGCCGGTCAGGGCTTGGCATGGGTAACATCAGACGCGCACAGGATAAGGCAGGAAGACTGGCTCATCCGCGCCCGCTTGGGGCACGCCTGCTGGGCTTTCAGTTCAGCTGCGGAATTTTTAGCGAGACGAAACTGAATGAACAAGCAAGAGATATGCAGTTCAAAATCAACTTTTCGTTAGAAACGCCGCCCCTCAGGGCGGCGACTGCAATTTGTGTTCTTCATTTCATGCAAGATGCGCAAAGCATAACATGTTCATTATTTTTGGGCGAGCGCTTTCTTTACCGCTGCGTAGCCTTCTTTCTGATTGGCACAGATGGCGACATCAGAAAAATCATAGTCCTTCGTGGCATGCTCACCCGGCCGCCCCTCCCGCACGAAACGCGTGATGGAGCCTGCCGCGCTTTGTCCCATAAGCTGGATATAGACCGGGAGGCGCTTGACGCGCGCCCGCTCATCTTCTTCCAGGCGGCTCGTCATGAAACCGATGAGACGACGATAAGTATCAACCTTTTCACGATGATACAGATCATTGTGCACACGCTCTGAATAAACAATCTCATCACGCCGTGCGAGCACCTCGGCCATACTGTCTGGCAGTTCCCGCTGGCCCGAAAACAGATCCACAATGAAGACCCGCTTGCCATCCGGCCCGCAGCGTTCCAGCACCATATCCAGCGGCGAGTTCGAGATAATGCCGCCATCCCAGTAAAACTGCCCGTCAATCTCCGTCCAGGAGAAACCCGGCGGCAGGCTGCCGCTGGCGATGATGTGATCGGCCGTGAGATCATCCACATAGCTGTCGAACACCACCTGCCGGGCCGTGGTGACATCAACGGCGTTCACCAGCAGGCGCACCGGGCTGTTCTTCAGCGCCCTGAAATCCACATAGCTGTTCAGCAAACGCCGCATCGGGGCCGTGTCATAGAAGCTGGTCCAGTGCATGGGCCACAGATCCGGCGTCAGCGGAGGGGTAAACCAGCGCGGCGAAAAGAAATTGGGCACACCCATGGTCAGCACACGCCCGGCCGCGATCCAGCGGCGCACATCATCGGTCATCATGGGCGGCGTATTCACGGTCAGGTCCGCCCAGAAACTTTCCAGCGCCTCGGTGGCATGGTGCGGATGAGCCGCAATGATGGCCCCGTTCAGCGCCCCGATCGACACGCCCGCCACGATATCCGGGAAGATTCCCTCTTCCTCCAGCGCCTTCACCACCCCGCATTCAAACGCCCCCATGGCACCACCGCCCTGCAACAGCAAGGCGGTTTGCGGGGGGATCTGATCCAGCACGAAATCCGGCTCCCGCAGCCGGGAGAGGGTATCTCCCAGCGCCACACGATAGCGGATCAACCCTTCGGCCACGCGGGTTTCATCCACCGGGCGCCCGACTGAGAACAGGGCACGCGGCACATCCCCCTTCAGATAGAAAAGGGCGTAATCCCCCCCGTCCAGAGAGCCGCGCTCCACCCAATGGTCTGCATCTTCCGGCGCGCCCAGCACATTGAAGCCGATATCTCCCACTTCACAGAAGAAGTAGGAGACTTCATCATACGGCATGCGCCGGCCCAGCATGTTGCGCGCGGCAATGCGGCCTTGCTTGAGCGCATTATCCCAATGCTCGATATGGCGCTGACGCGCAAAGACAGGATCGTAAAATGTGGTGACGTCCCCGGCGGCGAACACGCCCGGCGCGCTGGTGCGCAACAGCGAATCGACCATCACATAGCCATTGGAGAGCTTGATGTCGCTGCCTTCCAGAAAGGACGTGGCCGGAGACACCCCGATGCTCACCACCATAAGGTCACAGGGCAGACGCGCCCCGGATGAGGTCTCCACAGCTTCCACCCGCCCCGGCTCGCCTTCTGGCAGCCCGGCCGTTCCATGCACCTCGCGCACGGTTTCATTCAGCAGCACCCGCGCCCCACGCGATTCGGCATAGGCACGGAAATATGTGGAGAGCCGCTCCGCCTCCAGATGACGCAGCAGCACCGGCCCCTGTTCAATGATGGTGACCTGAAGCCCCGCCTCCAGCAACGCCATGGCAATTTCCATACCCAGAAAACTGCCACCCAGCACCACCGCGTGGCGCGCCGGCCCCATGGCAGCGCGGATGGAACTGGCGTCATTCATGTCGCGCAGGGTGAAAACGCCGGGCAAATGGGCACCTGGCACCCGCAATGGCTTGGGGGTGCCGCCAGTCGCGATCATCAACTGGCCATAGCTGATGGTGCCGCCGGCCGCAGTGGTGATGATCTTCGCCCGGCTGTTCACCGTCACCACGCGGGTGCCGAGGGCCAGATCAATCCGCTGCTCTTCGTAAAATGTTTCCGGATGAATGAAGACCTGCCCGGAAGGCTTCTCCCCCAACAGCACACGCTTCGAGAGTGCGGGATGGTGATAGGGCGGCACCATTTCCGCAGAAATCAGCAGAATGGACCCTTCCGCGCCCTCGCTGCGCAAGGTGGCGGCGGCGGCGGCGCTCGCCATGCCGCCGCCCAGCAGCACGAAATCGGCATGTCTGTCCGCACGGGGCACAGGCAGATCGGCGACGTCCTCCTCTGGCGTCAGGGACGCATCATGCTTGTCGGCCTCCTGCCCGGAGAAGGCGGAAGCCGGCAGAAAGGTTTCCGGCAGCCCAGCCTCCAGAGAAGGGACATCATGCTCAGGCATATCCGGCGCAGCGCCAGCCGGCTTCACTCGGGAAGGCTGTTCCGGGGCGGAACCATCAGCGGCCGTTTTCCGAACATCTTCCGTCATTATGCCTCTCCCCTTCGCAGCCCGACAGTTCGAGGCTCATCCATACCCCCGCCGCGTGAAATATTTTTCGCAACTGCACAAGCTGTGAACATCCTTTGCCAGGAGGATGTCCGCTGCAAGCCCACGCCACACATCCGCCCTCAATCCCACGTCAAACCCAGCTGCGCAATACAGGCGGCAAGGGCTGTTCTCACACCAGAAAGAGACGGGATACAGCGCAAAATGCACAATATTCCGCACTTATTTTACAAAAATCCCCATCGCAAAAGAGGCGCAATACTGCATCGCACACCATAGGCGCGCCATATTGCAGCGCACACATCACCTTATTGCACTTACAATGCCGCAGATATGCCTGACACAAGGCGCACGATTTTCGCAAGCGGCCTCTATTTTGTCCTTTTCTTCCAATTTATTCCACTTCATCTTGAAGCAGAGAGGCGCTCCGCGTCATTTTTATGTCGTGACAGCCCGTCATGTCCTGCCTGCACCCGCCATACAGCCCTGTCATGAGGCCGTGGCAGGATAGCGGCACAGGCAGGCAACACAGCTGAGAAGCGCACGCGCGAAATTTGGGGGACAAGGGCCATGACCATTCACGGTTTTCCTGAAGTCGATACGAGCCAGAGCATCGCAACGCGCATCAGCGAAGTCCGCGCCCTGCTGGCACAGGAAGCCGCCGTCGGCGAGGCCCGCTCCGTGGGCGGCATCGCGCCGGCGCACAAGCCGGTGCCCAACACCTTCACCCACACCTTCCTTGCGGCCATGGCGCCGGAAGATCTGCTGCCCCTTTCCGTCCCCATGCTTGCCGCCATGATCCGCTCGGCCTGGCAGCATGTCACAACCCATCGGCCCGGCAGCATTGATATCCGCCTGCACACCCCCCAACCCGACCCCTCATCGGATATCAGCGGCACCATCACCGTCATTGAGGCCGTGAATGATGACATGGCCTTTCTGTTCGATTCCGTGGTCGCGGCTATCGCCGCGCGTGGCATCGAGCTGAAACTCGCGGCCCATCCCATCCTGCATGTGGAACGCAACGCACAGGGCCAGGTTCTGAATGTGAAGGAACCGCCCCGCGCCAATCAGGAACCCTCAGGCCGGCGCGAAAGTCTCATTCATCTGCACATTCCGGCCATCTCCGCCGCCGAAGGCGCACAGCTCAAGGCCGAGATTGCAGAGACCCTGACAGATGTTCGCGCCGCCAATGAAGATTTCCGGGCCATGCATGAGCAGGTTCAGGAACTGGCCCAGCGCTACCGTGCCGGCGAAAAGGGCGTGGAGCCCGCCGAGGCCCGCGAGGCGGCCGATCTGCTTTCCTGGCTGGCTCAGGACAATTTCATCTTTCTCGGCCTGCGTCATTACGAGATCGACAATGATGGCGGCCTGCTGGAGCTGCCGACAACCGGCCTGGGCGTGCTGCGCGACCCCTCCGTGCACGAACTGCGCCTGGGGGATATTCCGGTGGTGACCACGCCGGAAATCCGCGCCTTTCTGGCCTCGCCCCAGCCCCTGCTCTTCACCAAGGCCAGCCTGCGCTCCCGCGTGCACCGGCGCGGCACCATGGATTATGTGGGCATCAAAACCCATGACAAGGCAGGCCGCCTCACCGGCGAAATCCATGTCATCGGCCTGCTCACCGCCAGCGCCTACACCCATTCCGTGTGGCAAATTCCCTATCTGCGCCTGAAGGCCGACGCCGTGATGAAGGCCGCCGGACTGGAACCGGACAGCCATTCTGCCCGCGCTTTGGCAACCGCGCTGGAAACCTATCCACGCGATGACCTCTTCCAGATCGACAGCGAAACCCTGCTGACTCATTCGCGCGAAATTCTCTCCCTTTATGATCGTCCGCGCGTACGTCTGCTGCTGCGGCAGGACAGGTTTGATCGCTTCGTTTCAGCGCTGGTCTATGTGCCGCATGACCGCTTCGATATCGCGGTGCGGTCCCGCATCGGCGAGATTCTGTCCAAGGCGTTTGGCGGCCGCGTCACCTCCTTTGCTGAATCCTATCTGGCCGGGGTGCCGCTTACCCGCGTGCATGTCATCATCGGCCGCAATGCCGGCAGCATTCCAGATGTGGACCGCGCCACGCTTGAAGCCGATATCGCCGACGCCACCTTCTCCTGGAGCGACCGGCTCAGCCAGGCCATCATCTCCAACCCCGTCCTCAACAAGGACCGCATGACCGCGCTGCAACAGCGCTATGCCAATGCCTTTGGCGCGGGCTATATCAGCACATTCGACGTGGAAACCGCGCTTGCAGATATTGAGCAGCTGGAGCGCCTGAATCCGGGGCGCCCCATCGCCATTGCCTTCTATCGCAGAGACAACGACCCGGAGACCCGCATCTCCCTGCGCCTGCTCTCCCATGGCGAACCGCTGCCGCTGTCCACCCGCGTGCCCATGCTGGAAAATATGGGGCTGCGGGCCATCAATGAGCGCACCTTCCGCATCACCCCCGCAAATGAGGAGCGCTGCTGGCTCCATGACATGACGCTGGAACGCGCCGATGGCGGCTCCATCGCCATCACCGGCGCAGCCGAGCGGCTCGAAGACTGCCTGAACGCCGTTTTGCGCGGCGAAGCGGAAAATGATGGCTTCAACGCACTGGTTTCCGATGCCAGCCTCTCCTGGCGCGAAGCGGCGATGGTGCGCACGCTGGGCCGCTATCTGCGGCAGGTCGGCATCCCCTTCTCACAGGATTATCTGTGGGCCACACTGGGCCGGCATGAGGAACTGACCCGCCTCATCGTGGCGCTGTTCCACGCCCGTTTTGACCCCACACTGAATGGCCGCGATGAAGCGCGCGCCGAACGCGAAGCGCCCCTGCGCGCCGCGCTGGAAGAAGGGCTTGCCGCTGTCTCCAGCCTTGATGAGGACCGCATTCTGCGGCATTTCATCAATCTGGTGGACGCCACCCTGCGCACCAGCTTCTATCAATGCAATGATGAGGGCGGCCCGCGCGAGGCCATCGCCATCAAGATGGAAAGTGCGAAGGTGGATGGCCTGCCATTGCCCCGCCCGCTCTATGAAGTGTTCGTCTATTCCCCCCGTGTGGAAGGCGTACATCTGCGCTTTGGCAAGGTGGCCCGCGGCGGCCTGCGCTGGTCGGATCGCCCGCAGGATTTCCGTACCGAAATTCTGGGGCTCGTAAAGGCTCAGCAGGTGAAGAACGCCGTGATCGTGCCGGTGGGCGCGAAGGGCGGCTTCGTACCCAAATGCCTGCCTGCGGGCGGCAGCCGTGAGGCGGTGCAGGCCGAAGGACGCGCTGCTTATGAGGTGTTCATCTCCGCCCTGCTGGATCTGGCCGACAATCTGAAGGACGGCGCAGTGGTCCATCCGGCACATACGGTGCGTCTGGATGGCGATGACCCCTATCTCGTGGTGGCAGCGGACAAGGGCACCGCCACCTTCTCCGACACCGCCAATGCGCTCTCGCAACGCCATGGCTTCTGGCTGGATGACGCCTTCGCCTCCGGCGGCTCGGTGGGCTATGACCACAAGGCCATGGGCATCACCGCCCGCGGTGCGTGGGAGGCCGTGAAGCGACACTTCCGTGAAATGGATATCGACATCCAGACCCAGCCGGTTACGGTGGTGGGTGTGGGTGACATGTCGGGCGATGTGTTCGGCAATGGCATGTTGCTGTCGTCCGCCATCAAGCTGGTGGCGGCCTTCGACCATCGCCACATCTTCCTTGATCCGAACCCCGATCCGGCCGCCTCCCATGCCGAGCGTCAGCGCCTGTTCGACATGCCGCGCTCATCCTGGGCCGAATATAATGCCACGCTGATCTCCGAAGGCGGTGGCGTGTTCCCGCGCGATGCCAAGAGCATTCCGCTCTCCCAGCAGATGCAGGGGGTTCTGGGCCTGCATCGCGCGAAGGTGACGCCCGCAGAACTCATCAGCGCCATTCTGAAGGCTCCGGCGGATCTGCTCTTTTTCGGCGGCATCGGCACCTATATCCGCGCCACGGCGGAGAATGATGCCCAGGTGGGTGACCGTGCCAATGACGCCATCCGCATTTCCGCCGCCGAGCTGAATGTGAAGGTGATCGGCGAAGGTGCCAATCTGGGCGTGACCCAGCGCGGGCGCATCGAGGCCGCGCGTCGCGGGGTGCGCCTCAATACGGACGCCATCGACAATTCAGCCGGTGTGAACACCTCGGACGTGGAGGTGAACATCAAGATCGCCCTGTCTCACCCGCTGGCACAGGGCAAGATCACCATGGCCGAACGCGCCGCCCTGCTGAAAGAGATGACCCCGGAAGTCGCCCGGCTGGTGCTGCGCAACAACTATCTCCAAACCCTCGCCATCTCCCTGGCTGAACGGCTGGGTGCCGATGACCTGCCCTTCCAGCAGCGCATGATGCAGCTTCTGGAAGTGGAAGGCGCGCTGGACCGGCAGGTGGAAGCCCTGCCTTCCGATACCGAGATTGCCGACCGGCGCAGCCGGGGCGAGCACCTCACCCGGCCGGAACTGTCGGTGCTGCTGGCCTATGGCAAGCTCACGCTCAATGCCGCGCTGGTGGCCTCCAATGTGCCGGATGACCCCTATCTGGCGCGCCAGCTCATCACTTACTTCCCGAAGGAACTCCAGCAGCGCTTCCCCGAGGCGATTCACGAACACCGCCTGCATCGTGAGATCATCGCCACGGGCCTCTCCAACGCCATCATCAACCTGTGTGGCCCGGCCAGCCTGGCCCGCATCGCCGACCAGACCGGGGCGGACGCCGCAGCGCTGGCCCGCGCCTTCGCGGCCGTGCGCGACAGCTATGATCTGACCGGCCTGAAGATGGAAGTGGACGCGCTTGACAACAAGGTGAGCGGGGCGGTGCAACTGGCGCTCTACGCCACAGTGCAGGAACTGGCCGTGAGCCGCATCGTGTGGTTCCTCGGCAATGTCTCCTTCTCCGATGGCATCGCCACGGTGGTGGATTGCTACCGGGCCAGCATTGGTGCGGTCATGTCCGCACTGGATGACAGCCTGCCCGAGAGTTACCACACCGCCCGGCAGGAAAGGATTGCCGAACTGATGGCCGAGCAGGTGCCGGAATCCCTGGCCCGGCGCATCGGCTCCATAAAGGCGCTGGCGGCGGCCGCCGATATTGCCCATCTGGCGCAGAGCACGGGGCGGCCCATTCCCGATGTTGCCCGTACCTTCTTCGCCGTGGTGGGCTATTTCGGGGTTGGCGATATCATGGCCCAGGCCGGCAATATCAGCGCACCGGATTATTATGACCGTCTGGCGCTGGACCGTTCCGCAGCCCAGTTGGAAACCTTCCTGCGGCGCTTCACCGGGCAGGTTCTGGCTCATGGCAGCTCGGGCCAGCGCGGCCTTGCCGCTTATGTGGAAGCCCATCGCGATGAGGTGGAGCGGATGCACAACACCATCAGCAACATTGTGGCTTCCGGCCTCACCCTCTCCAAGATGACGCTGGCTGCCAGCCTTCTGGGAGATCTGGTGCACGAATAGGCCCGGCGCGCCAATCACTTGCATGCAAAAGAAAACGGGGCGGCACTTCCATGCCGCCCCGTTTTCATGTGGCGTGAGAGATAAGCCCGGTCCGGCTTAATGCGTGGCGCGAAGCGTATCCTCGCCCTTGTCATGCAGGGCGAAGCGATCCACCATGGTCGCACTGGCCTCATTCAGCCCCAGAACCTCGACACGCGCCCCGGCCTGCCGGAATTTCATCACCGCCCTGTCGAGCGCGCCAACGGCTGTAATGTCCCAGAAATGGGCGTGGGTCACATCAATCACTACCGTTTCAGGCGCCTCTTCAAAATCGAAGCCCCGCAGGAACGGTTCTGAAGATGCGAAGAAGATCTGGCCCGTCACACGGTAAACACGCCGGCCCTCCTCATCCTCTGCACTGACAATGACCATGCGGGAAACCTTGCCCGCGAAAAACACGCCAGACAGCAGCACACCCACCAGCACCCCCTGCGCCAAATCATGCGTGCCCACCACCGTCGCCACCGTCGCCAGCATGACGATGGAGGACGAACGCGGATTGCGTCGCAGATCCAGAATGGAGCGCCACGAGAAGGTGCCGATGGACACCATAATCATCACCGCCACCAGCGCGGCCATGGGAATGATCCGCACCAGATCATCCAGAACCAGAATGAGGAACAGCAAAAACGCCCCCGCAATGAAGGTGGAAAGCCGCCCCCGCCCGCCGGACGAGACATTGATGACCGATTGGCCAATCATGGCGCAACCGCCCATACCACCAATCAGCGCCGAAGCCATATTGCCTGCACCCTGACCGATACATTCCTGGCTCTTGTTGCCCATGGTGTCAGTCATGTCGTCCACGATCTGCGATGTCAGCAGCGATTCCAACAACCCGACAGCCGCCAGCGTGACCGAATAGGGAAAGATGATCTGCAATGTTTCCAGCGTGAGCGGCACTTGCGGCAGGTGCAGAATGGGCAGGCTGGATGGCAATTCGCCCAGATCTCCCACCGTGCGCAAATCCATGCCGGTGTACCAGGCAAACAGTGTCAACACTGCAATGGCGACCAAAGGCGAAGGCACCGCCTTGGTCAGCAGCGGAAACAGGTAAATGATGGCCAGTCCCGCCGCGACCATGCCATAGGTGGCCATGGGCACGCCAATCAGTTCCGGCAACTGGGCCATGAAGATGAGGATGGCCAGCGCATTCACGAACCCGGTGATGACCGAGCGGGAAACAAAGCGCATGATGCGCCCCAGCCGCAAAAAGCCCGCCCCCATCTGAAGCAGCCCCATGAGGATGGTCGCCGCGAACAGATATTCCAGGCCATGATCGCGCACCAGGCTCACCATCACCACAGCGGTGGCGGCGGTGGCAGCCGAAATCATGCCGGGCCTGCCCCCCAGAAATGCGGAAACACAGGCAATGGCGAAGGAGGCATAAAGCCCTACCTTCGGGTCCACCCCGGCAATCAGGCTAAAGCCGATCGCTTCCGGGATGAGCGCGAAGGCGACGAGAATACCGGCAAGAATATCCCGCCGGATATTGCCAAACCACTGGTGCGAATAGCTGCGCAGCCCGTGGGAATGCGAAGCGGGCTGCTCCGTATGAGAAGATGTTGAAGTCATGGAAAGAACGTCACGTTCAAGGCACAGACACGCCCGGAGCCCGATACCCTGATGACAGGCATTGGCACAGAACATAGCCACCCATGCTGCGGTAACCGGAAAGGCCAACCGCAAGGCTGAGGGCACAGGGCGTGAGAGTTGTCCGGCGGGTCGGCGGCCGGAAGAGCCACCCGGACTTTCACCGGGTCCTGACGATTGAGGCTGTGTTAACCGCACTTGCGCGGCAACGCAACAGAGCCGTGCGATCTGAAAGCCTTGCTCCCCCCACGCCCATCTTGGGCAAAGCCCCTGCCCCCTGCCCCCTGCCCCCTGCGGAGTTCGCATGAAAAAGGCGCAGCCCTTGCGGACTGCGCCTTATTTTCAGTGCACCGGAGCCGGACAGCCGGCCCCGGAGAATGTCACAGACCTCAGAAGTCCATGCCACCCATACCACCCATGCCGCCGCCGGGCATGGCGGGCATGCCCGCATCCTTCTTCGGCAGTTCGGCCACCAGAGCTTCGGTGGTCACGATCAGGGCCGCGATGGAGGCCGCATCCTGCAGCGCGGTGCGCACGACCTTGGCCGGGTCCACGATGCCGGTGGCGATCATGTCGACATATTCTTCGGACTGCGCATTGAAGCCGAAGTTCGCGTCGTTGTTCTCGAGAACCTTGCCCACCACGATGGAGCCTTCCACGCCGGCATTCTCAGCGATCTGGCGGATGGGGGCCTCAAGGGCGCGCAGCACGATCTTCAGACCGGCGGCGATGTCGGGATTGTCGGAAGACAAGCCTTCGACAGCCTTCTTGGCGCGCAGCAGGGCCACGCCACCACCGGGCACGATGCCTTCTTCCACCGCAGCGCGGGTGGCGTTCAGGGCGTCGTCCACGCGATCCTTCTTTTCCTTCACTTCCACTTCGGTGGAACCACCGACGCGGATCACCGCAACGCCGCCAGCCAGCTTGGCCAGACGTTCCTGGAGCTTCTCGCGGTCATAGTCGGAAGAGGTGGTCTCGATCTGCGCCTTGATCTGCGCCACACGGGCCTCGATCTCGGACTTCTCGCCCACGCCGTCGACAATGGTGGTCTTTTCCTTCTCGAGGATGACCTTCTTGGCGCGGCCCAGATCGTTCAGGCTGACATTCTCGAGCTTGATGCCGAGATCCTCGGAGATGACCTGGCCGCCGGTGAGGATGGCGATATCCTCCAGCATAGCCTTGCGACGGTCACCGAAGCCGGGAGCCTTCACGGCCGCAACCTTCAGACCGCCACGCAGCTTGTTGACCACCAGCGTGGCCAGAGCCTCGCCTTCCACGTCTTCAGCGATGATGACCAGCGGCTTGCCGGACTGCACGACAGCCTCAAGCACCGGCAGGATCGGCTGAAGGCCGGAGAGCTTCTTCTCGAAAATGAGAATGTAGGGCTCTTCCATGTCGGCGATCATCTTCTCCGCATTCGTCACGAAATACGGGGAGAGATAGCCACGGTCGAACTGCATGCCTTCCACGACATCCAGCTCGGTCTCGGCGGTCTTGGCTTCCTCGACGGTGATGACACCCTCATTGCCGACCTTCTGCATCGCGCCGGCGATCATCTCGCCGATGGCGGCATCACCGTTCGCGGAGATGGTGCCGACCTGGGCGACTTCCGAAGAGGCGGAAACCTTCTTGGCGCGGCCCTGCACGTCGGCGATGGCAGCGGCAACGGCCATGTCGATGCCGCGCTTCAGATCCATCGGGTTCATGCCGGCGGCAACCGACTTGGCACCTTCCTTCACGATGGCCTGGGCCAGAACGGTAGCAGTGGTGGTGCCGTCGCCAGCCAGATCATTGGTCTTGGACGCGACTTCGCGCACGAGCTGGGCGCCGAGATTCTCGAACTTGTCCTCAAGCTCGATTTCCTTCGCCACGGACACGCCGTCCTTGGTGATGCGCGGAGCGCCGAAGGACTTCTCAATCACCACATTACGACCCTTGGGGCCGAGGGTGACCTTCACGGCATTGGCGAGAATATCCACGCCACGCAGCAGCTTTTCGCGGGCGTCGGCAGAAAACTTGACGTCTTTGGCAGCCATATCGGCCTCCTGAAACTAGAAAAAGATCATGACCGGCCCATCCGGGCCGACATTCCAGCGTGTCAGCCGACGACGCCCAGAATGTCGCTCTCCTTCATGATGAGCAGGTCCTGGCCGTCGATCTTCACCTCGGTGCCGGACCACTTGCCGAACAGCACCTTGTCGCCCGCCTTCACATCGAGGGGCACCAGCTTGCCGGCTTCGTCACGCGCGCCGGGACCGACAGCGATCACCTCGCCCTCCTGGGGCTTTTCCTTGGCGGTGTCGGGGATGATGATGCCGCCGGCGGTCTTCTGCTCGGCCTCGATACGCTTCACAACCACGCGGTCATGCAGGGGACGGAAGGACATGGTCAATTCCTCTCGAAACTGGGAAACGGGCCTTGCGGCCCGCAGCTGGCACTCTCGTTGGCCGAGTGCCAGGCTCAGGGTCGAGATAGGCAGCGCCCCCCTTTCCGTCAAGGCGGGGGGAACAGGAAAATACGCTCCTGCCCCCCATCTTTTTTTCTCGACATACGGTTGCTGCCACACTGTTGCAGATACGAAGCGGTAACTCCCGTCGCGCTATGGTAAAGACAGACAACAGCCACGGATCTACTCGCTTGGGCGAGCTTTTATCGACGCCGTGGCCTGAAGGCTTTATGGTTCTGCGAATGGGTGGCGCATGTCCCCCCACCGCAGCGGAAAACGAGATGGCGGAGGCCTCGGGGTAACTCATGAATCTGATGCTTGCATGGTTGAACGCGCGCAGTGAACGCCGCTCCGGCCTGGCCACAGGTGCGATGATCGGCGCGATGGGCCTCACTCTCGCCGCGTGCAGCACCACGCCGTCAGAGCCCCCGCCTCCGGCCCGGCCGGTCTTCACCAGCCCCATTTCGGCAGATCAGCTGGTAGGTAAATGGGGCCTTGCCGCCTATCATCGCCCGCAGGACGCCGCCCGCACGGAGAAGCAGGCTCGCGCCCAGTGCTCCAACCCCTATGTCATCACCAATGGCACCAGCGGCGGTGTGCTGATGTATCTGGCTGATGACAACAAGCTCTCCGAGCTTGTCTCCAAGGCCAATGGCGGGCCCACCTTCCTCGGCCTGCCCACGGAACCCGCCGGTGCCCAGAGAGACCGCCAGGTGGTGCGCTTCGATGGCAATGTGATGGTGCTGAAATGGGTGGATCCGGAAGTCTCCGGCCGCTACGGCACCATGATTTATGTGCGCTGCCCCTGAGGCTGCCAGACAGCCCCCTGCCGGCTGCCCCTGATTTTCGATGCCCCATACGCACCGCTGTCGCGTATGGGGCATTTTCATATGTACACAAGCCCGATACACGGCACGAAAAAAGCCGGAGGAAAGATCTCCCCTCCGGCTCATGTTTTTCAAACCTGAGAGCACCTGCATCCAGACAGGAGCGGCAACATCTCAGTCATCCATCTTCAGGGCGGCGATGAAGGCTTCCTGAGGAATCTCCACCTTGCCGAACTGGCGCATCTTCTTCTTGCCCTCTTTCTGCTTCTCCAGCAGCTTGCGCTTGCGGCTGACATCGCCGCCATAGCATTTGGCGGTCACATCCTTGCGCAAGGCGCGGATGGTCTCGCGGGCAATGATTTTCGCACCAATGGCCGCCTGCACCGGAATCTGGAACATGTGCTGCGGAATCAGCTCCTTCAGCTTTTCACACATCACACGACCGCGCGCTTCGGCGCGGGTGCGGTGCACCAGCATGGAGAGAGCATCCACCGGCTCAGCATTCACCAGCAGCGACATCTTCACCAGATCGCCGGGGCGATATTCGGTGATCTGGTAATCAAACGAGGCATAACCCTTGGAGATGGATTTCAGCCGATCATAGAAATCGAACACCACCTCGTTCAGCGGCAGATCATAGGTCACCATGGCGCGTGCGCCGACATAGGTGAGCTCAATCTGGTTGCCGCGCCGGTCCTGACACAGCTTGAGCACGGCGCCGAGATACTCATCCGGCGTCATGATAGTGGCGCGGATCCACGGCTCGCGGATTTCCTCGATTTTCACCACATCCGGCATATCGGCCGGATTGTGCAGCTCAATCACGGAGCCATCCGTCATCCCGATTTCATAGATGACCGAAGGTGCAGTGGCGATCAGGTCGAGATTGAACTCGCGCTCCAGCCGCTCCTGGATGATTTCCAGATGCAACAGGCCGAGAAAGCCGCAGCGGAAGCCGAAGCCCAGCGCCGCCGAGGTTTCCATCTCGAAGGAGAAGCTGGCATCGTTCAACCGCAGCTTGCCCATGGCGGCGCGCAGATCGTCAAAATCCGCAGCATCAACAGGGAACAGGCCGCAGAACACCACGGGCTGGGCCGGCTTGAAGCCCGGCAGCGCTTCCGCGCAGGAGCGCTTCTCCTCGGTGATGGTATCACCCACGCGGGTATCAGCCACTTCCTTGATGGAGCCGGTGAGGAAGCCGATTTCACCCGGCCCCAGTTCCTGCACGGCCACCATCTTGGGAGTGAACACACCCACCCGGTCCACATCATAGGATGCGCCGGAACCCAGCATCTTGATGCGCTGGCCCTTCTTGAGCACGCCATCCATAACGCGCACCAGAACCACCACGCCGAGATAGACATCGTACCAGCTATCCACCAGCAGCGCCTTCAGCGGCGCCTCACGGTCTCCGGTGGGGGGCGGCAGGCGCGTCACAATGGCTTCCAGCACCTGCTCCACATTCAGGCCGGTCTTGGCAGAAATGCCGATGGCATCGGAAGCGTCCAGACCGATCACATCCTCAATCTGCGCCTTCACCTTTTCCGGCTCGGCGGCCGGCAAGTCCACCTTGTTCAGGACGGGCACGATCTCATGGTCGTTGTCCAGCGCCTGATACACATTGGCCAAGGTCTGCGCCTCCACCCCCTGCGAGGCGTCCACTACCAGAAGAGAGCCTTCCACGGCGGCCAGCGAACGGTTCACCTCATAGGCAAAATCCACATGGCCGGGAGTGTCGATGAGGTTCAGCGTATAGATTTCGCCATCATGGGCCTTGTAGGCCAGGCGCACGGTCTGCGCCTTGATGGTGATGCCGCGTTCGCGCTCGATATCCATATTGTCGAGCACCTGATCGGTCATCTCACGGGCCGTGAGCCCGCCGGTGATCTGGATCAGCCGATCGGCAAGGGTGGACTTTCCATGGTCGATATGAGCGACGATGGAAAAATTGCGAATGTTCTTTTGAGCGCTGGCGGTCATCTTCGCCGCATAGCACCGGCTTGAGGCGGCTACAAGCCGGGAAACAGGCCAGATTGCGCAAGCCTGTCCGGGCCATTCATCTTCAATGCCCTTCCGCGCCCTTCAACGGCTCTCCACAGGCTGCGGGCAGGTGTGTGCGGGGCTCATTCTTCAGGATTTTCGAGAAAAAGCCCCGCGCGAATCACTTGTTCAACGGGGACCGGTCGTAAAATGACCCGATCCGGTAGAGGCCAGCGGCGCGGGAGCTGGCAGAGGAGACGCGGGCATGGGGAAGAAGCCCGGCAAAGCCTGCACCCGTTGCAACCACACCCGCACCGCCGGATAAGGCGTCAGATCTATACCGCCCTCCGGGGCATGAGCCACATAGGCGTAACAGGCTAGGTCCGCGATTGTGGGCTGCCCCGTGGCCAGCCAGATCCGCTCTTCCAGATGCCCGTTCATGAAAGTCAGAAATGTGCGGGCAATACGAACTGCCTCACGCTTGTCACCGGGCATGTTCCACAGCGCCATCCGCCGGGCTGCGGCCGGGCCATATTTCAACTCCCCCGCAGCAAAAGCCAGCCACCGCTGAACTTCCGCAGCGCCCACCGCATCTTCTGGCAGCCAGTGCGTTCCCGGCGCATAGGCTTTCACCAGATAGACCAGAATGGCGCAGCTATCGCACAGCACAAGATCCCCATCCTGCAAGACCGGAATCTGCCTCAGCGGATTCAGCCGGAGAAAAGCCTCCTCCTGCCTCACCTCCTGGGGCGCTTCGCGCATCTCATAAGGCAGCTTCAGCATACGCAACAGAAGCTCCACCCTGTGGGCATGGCCTGAATGCGATATTCCGTACAGAATCCGGGCCCCGGACATGCTTTCCTCCTCCACGGCATCTGGTTTGTTTGGTGTTGGTATCAAGCACGAGACCGGCCGCCCGCGACAAGCTGGCTACAGCCCCTCTCACCCGCGCCGACCTGTCTCCAGCGCCAGATCCAGCAGGGCGCGGGCCGCGCGTGAATGATATCTGTCTGCATGGCGCAGAGCGTAAAAGCGCCGCGGCGGCAAAGCCAGAGGCAAACGATGCAGCGTACCCGCCTCAAAACCCGCCGCCGCCACAAGATCGGAAATCACCGTTGCGCCTGCCCCGGCCATCACCGCGCTGATGACCGCCTCATTGGAGGGCAGAGCGAGGGCGACATGCAGACGTTCGGGTGCCACCCCCGCCGTGCGCAATGCATCCTCAAACACCTGGCGTGTGCCGGAGCCCGCCTCACGCAATACAAAAGGCACGGTGAGCAGATCTTCAGGGTTGATCTGTGTGCGCCCCTGCCAGGCATGGCCCTGCCCCACCACAAGCACCAGCCTGTCTCCGGGAATGGTCAACCGGGCAAGGTTGGGTTCGGCCACATCGCCTTCCACAAAGCCCAGATCCGCCCCACCCTCGCGCACGGCCCCCACCACCTGAGCCGTATTGCCCAGCGCCACTTCAAGCCCGATCTGCGGATACCTCATGTGGAAACGATGCAGCAGTGGCCCCAGCCTGTAGTTCGCAATGGTCTGGCTGGCATGAATGACCAACCGCCCCCGTCGCATGCCGGAGAGATCTGCCAGCACAGTTTCAGCAACAGACACCCGGCTGAGTATCGCCTCAGCCTCACCCCTGAAGGCGCGCCCCTCCTCCGTCAGCTCAATCCGCCGGCCGATGCGATGGAAAAGCGGCAGGCCGCAGGAGGCTTCAAGCGCCGCAACCGAGGCACTGACAGCAGACTGTGTCATGTTCATCCGCTCGGCCGCGCGCGTCATGTGCAGCAGCTCTGCCACCATGACGAAAACCCGTAACTGTTCCAGCGTCATGGTTTGACCTGTTCACCCTCAAATCATGAAGAAGGCGATCAGGATAAAGCTCAGAGCTGAGATGAAAACCCATGCCAACGCGCCAAGCAGAAGGGGGCGCATGCCCTTCATGCGCAGCTTGCGCACATCTGTTTCCAGCCCCATCGCCCCCAGCGCCACGGCCAGAAGAAAAGTGGTGAGGCTGGCGACAGGCGGCTTCACATCAGCCGGAATGATATTGAAACTGTTGATGCAGACCAAAGCAATGAAGCCGAACACGAACCACGGCAACGGCGGGCTGGCATGGCCGGCCTCGCGGTTTCCCCGCGCGCGCCACACCGCCACGGCTCCGAGGCCGATCACCAGCGGCGCCAGAAGCATGACCCGCGACAGCTTGGCAACAGTGCCGAATTCACCCGCCTGCTGCCCGCCCTGAAAGGCGGCGGCCACGACCTGCGCCACCTCATGGATGGCCGAGCCTGTCCACAACCCATAGGCTTGCGCATCAAACCCCGTATATGGAAGCAGCACTGGGGCCAGCAGCATGGAGAGAGAGCCGAACACGGTGACACAGGCCACCGCATAGGCGACATCCTCATCCGAACCACGCGTCACCGTATTTGTCGCAATGACAGCTGATGCGCCGCAAATAGAGGTGCCGGCTGCGATCAGTTCACTGAGCTTGGCGTCCACCCCCATCAGCCGGCCGGCCCAGCGGGTGAAGAAGAAGCTCGCGAACAGGACCACAGCCACAATGAGAAAGCCGGTTCCGCCCACCATGCGAATTTGCTCGAAGGTGAGCTGAAGACCCAGCAGGATAATGGCGAAGCGCAGGATGCGCCGCAGAGCGAATTTCACACCCGGTGCGGCGATGGCCGGCGTGCCAATCACATTGTGAAATACCATACCGATGATAATCGCCAGCACTAGTGGGCTGAAGAAATCCACACCGGGGATCATCCGCACACCATAAGCGATGGCGGCGATGGCCACAGTAAGCATGAGGCCTGGCCCAATCGAGCCCAAGCCCTCCAGCCACCCCATGCCGCCTGCTGACTTGGAGATTGTGGCCCCCTCTTCTTGTGTATTCAGCTGTTGATCTGTCGGGGCGACATAAGTTTCATCGGACATGGTGCCCTCCTGCGACCTTTTGGCCGCAAGATCAGCCCTTCCAAGACATCAATCAATGGCGTTGGTTTTTTACATTCAATCGAATTTATTGATTAAATGTAAGGCAAGCTGATATGAGCGCTATCCGTATCGGCATCACTACGCTGACTTCGCCACCCACTGAACCAGCTGATGAAAGAGCGGCATTCCAAACCCAAGCTCCAAGCCCTATGCCCAGCCAGCCAGAATACTTCCGCCCTTCTGAGAGACACATAAAAAACAGGCCAGACGCGGCATCCCGCATCTGGCCTGTTTTGACTTTTGATACTTCAACAAGCGTCAGGCGATCACATCGCCCTCAATGGGCAGAACCACCTTCAAAACCACGAGACAGCGCATCCGCCACCTGCAAGAGATCACCCAACTGACGCTCAGCTGCCTGCCGCGCATCATCGGACGACGCATCGGCAATATCTTCACGGCAGTTCTGGATCTCCTGCTGGATATGCGCCGGATCAATCTCTTCAACTGACGTGGCTTCTTCAGCGAGAACCGTCAGCCCCGACGCATTCACCTCAGCGAAACCGCCGCGCACGAAGAAACGCTGACGCTCAGCATCGGTACGGATCGTCAAAATGCCGGCTTTCAACATGCCAACAAAGGGACCGTGACCGGCCAGCACGCCAAACTCGCCCTCTGCGCCAGGAATAATCACTTCCGTCGCAGTCCCGGAAAACACCAGCTTTTCGGGCGAGACCAACTCAAAGGAAAGAGCAGTCATCGTCATTTATCTCCGACTTACGTCCCGAAAGGAACTGTTCCGCACGGCTGAGACATTTCCCTATGGCTTTTGGCCATAGAGCGTCCTGCATCTTGCAACACAAACGGATCAACCGGCCTGCTGTGCGATCTCATGACCGCACAGCATTTGACGGCGTGGAACATCCGGGAGCCAGCCCCCGGATGCAATCACATCACGCAGCTTCAGCGGCGAGCTTCTTGCCCTTCTCGATGGCTTCCTCAATGGAACCCACCATGTAGAAGGCCTGCTCCGGCAGGTAATCATACTTGCCTTCGACCAGCCCCTTGAAGCCCTTGATGGTGTCCTGCAGGTCCACCAGCTTGCCGGGCGAACCCGTGAAGACTTCAGCCACATGGAAGGGCTGGGAGAGGAAGCGCTCGATCTTGCGGGCGCGGGCCACGGTCAGCTTATCCTCTTCGGAAAGCTCATCCATGCCCAGGATCGCAATGATGTCCTGCAAGGACTTGTAGCGCTGAAGCGTCTGCTGCACCTGACGCGCGGTGTTGTAGTGCTCTTCGCCCAGAATGGCGGGCGACAGCATGCGCGAGGTGGAGTCCAGCGGATCCACAGCCGGGTAGATACCCTTCTCGGCGATCGAGCGCGACAGCACGGTCGTAGCGTCAAGATGGGTGAAGGACGCGGCCGGGGCCGGGTCGGTCAGATCGTCGGCCGGCACGTAAATGGCCTGCACAGAGGTGATCGAACCCTTGGTGGTGGTGGTGATGCGCTCCTGCAGGGCACCCATATCGGTGGCCAGCGTCGGCTGATAACCCACGGCCGAGGGAATACGGCCGAGAAGCGCGGACACTTCCGAACCCGCCTGCGTGAAGCGGAAGATATTGTCCACGAAGAACAACACGTCCTGACCCTGGTCGCGGAAGTTTTCAGCAACCGTCAGACCGGTCAGCGCCACACGGGCACGCGCGCCCGGAGGCTCGTTCATCTGACCATAGACCAGCGCACACTTAGAGCCCGCAGCGGAGCCACCATGCTCCTTGGGGTCCTTGTTCACGTTGGATTCGATCATCTCATAATAGAGATCGTTGCCTTCACGGGTCCGCTCACCCACGCCGGCAAACACGGAGTAACCGCCATGCGCCTTTGCGACGTTGTTGATGAGCTCCATGATGAGCACGGTCTTGCCCACGCCAGCGCCGCCGAACAGGCCGATCTTGCCGCCCTTGGCGTAAGGCGCCAGCAGATCCACCACCTTGATGCCGGTGACGAGGATCTCTGCTTCCGTCGCCTGCTCGGCATAGGAAGGAGCCGGCTGATGGATCGCACGGGTGGTCTCGAACGAGATCGGACCGACCTCGTCCACCGGCTCGCCGATCACGTTCATGATACGGCCAAGCGTACCTTCGCCCACCGGCACATTGATCGGCTCACCCGTGTCGGAGACCTCCTGACCACGCACGAGACCTTCGGTCGCATCCATGGCGATGGTGCGCACGGTGTTCTCGCCGAGATGCTGAGCCACTTCCAGCACAAGGCGGTTGCCCTGATTGGTGGTTTCCAGCGCATTGAGGATCGCCGGCAGATGGTCGTCAAACTGCACGTCGACGACGGCGCCGATGACCTGGGTAATGCGTCCGACCTTGTTCGCCATTTTCGTCGTCCTTCGTATCTTCCGTCGCGAGGCGTCAGAGGGCCTCGGCGCCAGAGATGATCTCGATCAGTTCCTTCGTGATCATGGCCTGGCGGGTGCGGTTATAGGTGAGCGTCTGCTTCTTGATCATGTCGCCCGCATTGCGGGTCGCATTATCCATGGCGCTCATCTGCGCACCATAGAAGGACGCCTGATTCTCAAGCAGGGCGCGGAAGATCTGCACGGCCACATTGCGCGGCAGCAGATCCTTGAGGATTTCCTCCTCAACCGGCTCATACTCATAGATCGGCGCGGGAGCGTCGCTTGCCCGTTCAGGGAAGCTGGCAGGAATGATCTGCTGCGCCACCGGCTCCTGAGAGATCACACTCTTGAAGTTGGAATAGAAGAGCGTGCAAACATTAAAGCCGCCGGCATCCAGCATGCTCAGGATCTTGGAGGCGATATCATTCGCCTCCTTGAAGCCGATATTGCGTACCGAACGCAGATCCACCAGCTCGACGATATTGTCCGGGTAGACCCGGCGCAGCTGGTCATAGCCCTTGCGTCCGACGCAGAAGATTTTCACTTCCTTGCCATCGGCAATGAGAGACTGCGCCTTTTCACGAGCCAGACGGGCGATGGCGGAATTGAAGGCCCCGCACAGCCCACGCTCGCCAGTGCACACCAGCAGAAGGTGGGTCTGCGTCTGCCCCGTGCCAGCCAGCAGCACGGGAGCCTGCGCATTCCCAACAATGCCCGCGGCAAGATTGCCAAGCACGGTCTCCATGCGACTTGCATAGGGCCGTGCCGCTTCGGCGGCGATCTGAGCACGACGCAGCTTCGCCGCAGCGACCATCTGCATCGCCTTGGTGATCTTCTGCGTCGCTTTCACCGAAGCGATGCGGTTTCTTAGTTCTTTCAAACTCGCCATCGCGCCCGTCCGTCAGGTTCGAGGAACGTGGAAAACGCCGATCAGGCGAAGCTCTTGGAGAAGGTGTTGATCACCTTCGTCAGCTTCTCGGCAGTCTCCTTGGAGAGTTCCTTGGAGGTACGGATGGCATCGAGGATATCCTGATGCTGCGAACGCAGCGCCAGCAGCAGCCCCTGCTCGAACTCACCGACCTTATTCACCGGCAGCGGATCGAGATAGCCATTGATGCCCGCAAAGATCACGGCAACCTGCTCTTCCACCTTCAGCGGGGAGAACTGGGCCTGCTTCAGCAGCTCGGTCAGGCGCGCACCACGGTTCAGGAGCTTTTGCGTGGAAGCATCAAGATCCGAACCGAACTGGGCGAAGGCCGCCAGTTCGCGATACTGGGCGAGCTCGCCCTTGATCTTGCCGGCAACCTGCTTCATCGCCTTGATCTGGGCCGAAGAGCCCACGCGAGACACCGAGAGACCCACATTCACCGCAGGACGAATGCCCTGATAGAACAGGTCGGACTCAAGGAAGATCTGACCGTCAGTGATGGAGATGACATTGGTGGGGATGTAGGCCGACACGTCATTGGCCTGGGTCTCGATCACCGGCAGAGCGGTGAGGGAGCCGGCGCCATTGGCGTCATTCAGCTTCGCGGCGCGCTCCAGAAGACGGGAGTGCAGATAGAACACGTCGCCCGGATAGGCTTCACGCCCCGGAGGACGACGCAGAAGCAGGGACATCTGGCGGTAAGCCACAGCCTGCTTGGACAGATCGTCATGAACGATCAGGGCGTGCATGCCGTTGTCGCGGAAGAACTCGCCCATGGCGGTGCCGGTGAAGGGCGCCAGGAACTGCATCGGTGCCGGATCGGAAGCGGTCGCGGCGACGACGATGGAATATTCCAGCGCGCCCTGCTCTTCCAGAACCTTCACGAACTGCGCGACGGTGGAGCGCTTCTGACCCACCGCGACATACACGCAGTAGAGCTTGGCCTTCTCGTCATCGCCCTGGTTGATGGGCTTCTGGTTCAGAATGGCGTCGAGCGCGACAGCGGTCTTGCCGGTCTGACGGTCACCAATGATGAGCTCACGCTGGCCGCGACCAACGGGGATCATGGCGTCAATGGCCTTGAGGCCAGTCTGCATGGGCTCATGCACCGACTTGCGCGGAATGATGCCCGGAGCCTTCACGTCAACGCGGCGACGCTCGGTGTATTCGATCGGGCCCTTGCCGTCGATCGGATTACCGAGAGCGTCAACGACGCGACCCAGCAGGCCCTTGCCCACGGGGGCATCCACAATGGCGCCGGTCCGCTTGACAGTCTGACCTTCCTTGATCTCACGGTCGGAGCCGAAGATCACGATACCGACATTGTCGAGTTCCAGGTTCAGCGCCATACCGCGCGTACCATTCTCGAACTCGACCATTTCGCCGGCCTGCACATTGTCCAGGCCATAAACGCGGGCGATACCGTCACCAACAGACAGAACCTGCCCGACTTCGGAAACTTCAGCTTCCTGACCGAAGTTCTGGATCTGCTCCTTGAGGATAGCAGAGATTTCAGCGGCTCGAATGTCCATCAGCGGACCTCTTTCATCGCATAACGGATAGAATTGAGCTTGGTCTTGAGGGAAGCATCGACCATGCGCGAGCCGAGCTTCACAATCAGACCACCGAGGATGGACGGATCGACAGTCACGTCGAGCTGAACGTCCTTGCCGGTCTTCTGGGCCAGCATATCCTTCAGCGAGGCGAACTGCTCGTCGTTCAACGACGAGGCGACCGTCACCTTCGCAGTAATTTCACCGCGCCGGGCGGCGACCAGGGCGGTGAAATCCGCAATCATGCCGGGCAACGCGAACAGACGGCGGTTCTGCGCCACCAGCTTCACGAAATTACCGGCAAGACCCGAAATTTCCGCCTTGTCCAGAATCGCACCCACGGCATGGAGCTGTTCCTCCGCCGTGAATACAGGGCTTTTCACAAGCCGCTCCAGATCCGCGCTCTCGGCCATCAAAGCCGAGAAACGATCAAGATCCGCCTTCACGGCATCAATGGCACCGGCCTCGTCTGCGAGCTCGAATAGCGCTGTCGCGTAGCGCCCAGCCATGCCTGACACGATCGTCTCCGCCACCCCGCACCTCTCTCGGACTTGCAGCCGTCTGAACCTGTGGCACAGCCGCGGCCCAAACCCTTGATCTGTTGGGAATAATCTTGTGCGACCTCGCGAGCGGACGAAACCCGACCCTCGAAAATCCCGCAGTGCCTAACACAGGCAGATCAAGGCGGCAACATGACCGAAGGATGGCATGTGCACGCCCTTGCCCTGCTGATATCCCCTAAAGCATTATGATGGAAAGGGTTTGAACCAAAATTAACGTCTTTCAAAGGGATGCGGATTCGGTTGTCCACACCTTTCCCCGACGAAGTTTTCCGGCTTCAGACCCGTGAATCATGGCATTCCCGAAACCACCAACCTCCAGTAGGCGCCAGATTCCGGCCTGCACGCATACGGGAATGATCTGTCGTCTCGCGCCAAACGCGGTGGATTCGCCTCAAAAAAGGCCCCGCCCAAATTTTGAGCGAGGCCCGATCCTGCATCCTGAAAGGCGTCACTTCGCCCAGAACAGCCTCAGTCGGCGCGGCTGGCGCGATCCGGATTCGGCGGGAAGGCCGCGTTCTTCACCGTGCCCTGAAGCAGTTCGATCGCCAGTTTGAGCTGGGTATCATCCTTGGCTTCCGGCGGCACATAGGATGGCGAACCCGCCACTTCCTCATCGCCATTCTTCAGGTGGCCACGCAGCGAGGCTTCACCCTTATTGCTGGCGAGCGCCCCGAATTTGGCCTTCATCTCCTCCGGCATATCCTGCACCAGCACGATATCCGGCTCGATTCCCTTGGCCTGAATCGAGCGACCCGACGGCGTATAATAGCGCGCCGTGGTCAGGCGCAGCGCACCGCTGCCGCCCAGCGGAATGATGGTCTGCACCGATCCCTTGCCGAAAGTGCGCGACCCGAGAACTGTCGCCCGCTTCTGATCTTGCAGGGCGCCGGCGACAATCTCCGAGGCCGATGCCGAACCGCCATTCACCAGCACGATCACCGGCTTGCCATTGGCGAGATCACCGCTGCGCGCATTGAAACGCTGGGTTTCTTCCGCATTGCGGCCGCGCGTGGAAACAATCTCCCCACGGTTCAGGAAGGCATCAGACACAGAAATAGCCTGATCCAGAAGCCCGCCGGGATTGTTGCGCAGATCAATGATGAAGCCCTTCAGCTTCTTCTCGCCCACCTCCCTGGTGATGTTGGCGATGGCCTTCTTCAGGCTGTCATAGGTTTGCTCGTTGAAGGAATTGACGCGGATATAGCCGATATCCCCATCCTCGACCCGAGAGCGCACCACCTGAATCTTGATGGTGTCACGCACCACCTTGATATCAATTGGCTTGTCCGCCCCCTTGCGCAGAATGGTGAGGGTGATGGGCTTGCCCACCGCTCCACGCATCTTGTCCACGGCTTCATTCAGGGTGAGGCCCTGAACCTGCTCGCCATCCAGCTTCACGATGAGATCACCGGCCAGAACGCCAGCGCGTGCGGCGGGGGTCTCCTCCATGGGGGCCACCACCTTCACCACGCCGTCTTCCATGGTGACTTCAATGCCAAGACCGCCAAACTCACCCTTGGTCTGCACCTGCATGTCGCGGTGATTCTTCGCGTCCATATAGGAGGAGTGTGGGTCCAGAGACTGGAGCATGCCATTGATGGCCGCCTCGATCAGCTTCTGGTCTTCCGGCCGTTCGACATAATCGGAGCGCACGCGCTCAAACACGTCACCAAACAGGTTCAGCTGGCGATACGTATCGGGGGAGGCAGCCTCCGCCGCTGTGCCCAGAAGAGAACCGGGCAGCAGGCGCGGTTGCACCGCACCTACGGCAACCAGGGCCCCGGCGGCCACGCCAAAAAGAAACAAAGAGGCCCTACGCATCATCCGCGTACCTTCCGATTGTCCGTTGCTGCCCACCATGGGGCAGGATCAATGGAATTCCCGTCTTTCCGGAATTCGACATATAAATGGGGCTGTCCCATGGCCGCGCCAGTAGATGACGTGCTGTTTCCAGCATTTGCCCCTCTGGCGCCCGTCCCCATGATGGCGACAGGCTCACCCGCCAGCACGAACTGCCCCAGTTCCACCGTGATCCGTTCCATGCCAGCCAGCAAAATATGGTAGCCACCGCCGGCATTGATAATCAAGAGTTGTCCATAGCTGCGGAACGGCCCGGCATAGACCACCCAGCCATCGGCAGGGGCTGTCACCTGCGCCCCTGGCTGGGTTTGAAGGGTGATTCCCTTTTCTTGCCCACCCACGCCATCGGCCGCACCGAACGCATGCAGCTTTGTGCCGGCAACCGGCAAAGGCAAAAGCCCCTTGGCGTCAGCAAAGGCGATGGCCGGCGTGATACGGGCCGGATCACGAAAAGCCGTAAGGCCCGCCTTCGGGTCAACCATGGGTGGGCGCGTGGCCTCCGCCGTCTGCGCGGCACCGGCGGCTCGGGCGGCGGGCGCCACCTCATTTTCCAGCCGGTTAACCAGAGCATGCACATCGCCGGTATTGCGCGCCAGGCTGGCCGCACGGGTGCGATCATCGCTGGAAACCGGGTTTTGCGCCGTCTGGATGCGCTGGCGCTCCTTCACCAGCACGGCGAGACGCTCCCGGTCCTCGGCCAGACTGATACGCAGGGTTGTCAGCCGTGTGCGCGCCTCTGAAAGAGCGCTGCGCACGCGCAGCAACTCGGAAAGATCGGCGGCCAGGGTTTCCGCCTCCACCCGCAATTCCGGCAACAGAGCGCCCATGAGAATGGCGGAACGCACGGCGTCGAGCGCATCATCCGGGCGCATCAGCATGGCCGGGGGTGGGTTGCGCCCCATACGCAGCAGAGCCGCCAGCACCTGCCCCAGCACCTGCCGGCGCTCCGAGAGAGAGGCCGTCAACTCCTGCTCGGCAGCATCCAGTGGCTTCAGCCGGGCTTCCACATTGACAAGCTGTTGCTCCACAGAACGTGTGCGAGCCGCCGCTTCAATCAGCAATGTATTCAGCTTGGCGCGATTCCCTCGCGCGGCCTCCATCTCGGCCTGCAAGCGGGCGCGAAAGGCCGCCTCGCGCTCAACATCGGCCTTGAGGGCTTCCGTATCGACCCCCTCCACCGCCATGCGTGCCGGAGAGGGCATGGGCAAAGGCATGCGGCGCGGCACCGCCGAAGCCTGCGGCGCGGCGGGCTTTTCCTGCGCCTGCGCGGCGGGCATGAAGGCATGCGTCATCACCGACCCGGCAATGCCGAGCATCAGCGCACTTACAAGCCGGCCAGTTCGCCACATCATCATGCCACAATGCCGCCTTCCGGGTTGAGAAGACGTAAAGGCGCGGCACAGGCCGCGCCCTTTTCCCTCACCTTCATTCACACGACATGAACCGTGAGCTGAAGGCTCAGCCCTCCATGCCTTCCAGTTCGCTAATCATGTTGTCGATCAGCGACAGGCCGGTCTGCCAGAAGGCCGGATCACGCGCATCCAGCCCGAACGGCGCGAGCAGCTCGGAATGATGCTTGGTGCCACCAGCGGCCAGCATCTCCATGTAACGCTCGGCGAAACCGTCCGCCGCCTGCTCGTAAACCGCATAGAGCGAGTTCACGAGGCAATCGCCGAAGGCATAGGCATAGACATAGAAAGGCGCGTGAATAAAGTGGGGGATATAGGTCCAGAAGGTTTCGTAGCCCTCGCCCAGATGAATGGCCGGGCCGAGGCTCTCAGCCTGTACCTTCATCCAGATATCGCCAATGGCGTCGGCCGTCAGTTCACCCTTGCGCCGCTCGGTGTGGACATACCGCTCGAAGGTGTAGAAGGCCGTCTGACGCACCACCGTGTTAATCATGTCTTCCACCTTCTGGGCCAGCATCACCTTGCGGGCCTGAGGGGTTTCGGCAGCATTCAGCAGACGGCGGAAGGTCAGCATCTCTCCGAAAACGGAGGCGGTTTCGGCGAGCGTCAGCGGGGTCGGGGCCATCAGCGCGCCCTGCCGGCCAGCCAGCACCTGATGCACGCCATGGCCCAGTTCATGAGCCAGCGTCATCACATCGCGCGGCTTGCCCTGATAGTTCAGCAGCACATAAGGATGCGCCGACGGCACGGTGGGATGCGCGAACGCGCCGGGAGACTTGCCCGGCCGCACCGGCGCATCAATCCAGCCCTTGTCGAAGAACACCTGCGCAATCTCGGCCATGCGCGGCGAGAAAGCGCCATAAGCGCCCAGCACCGTCTCGCGTGCCTCGCTCCAGCCGATCTCGCGGGTTTCCACCTTCGGCAGCGGTGCGTTGCGATCCCAGAACTCCAGCTTGTCCTGCCCGAACCAGCGCGCCTTCAGCGCATAATAGCGGTGCGACAGGCGCGGATAGGAGGCGCGGATGGCATCCACCATCGCATCCACCACGTCCTTCTCCACCCGGTTGGCAAGATGGCGGGAGGAGGCGACATCGGGAAAGCCGCGCCAGCGATCGGAGATTTCCTTGTCCTTCGCCAGCGTGTTGGTGATGAGGCTGAAGGTGCGCAGATTCTGCTTGAACACATCCGCCAGCGCCAGCCCGGCCTCACGACGCACCTCATCCTTCTGATCCTGCATGAGGTTCAGCGTGGGTTCGATGGTCAGCTCCTGCCCGTTCACATTGAAACGCAGGGCGGAGATGGTTTCGTTGAACAGCCGGTTCCAGGCATTGCGCGCCGGGCCGGATTTTTCATGGAAAAGCTGCTCGATCCGGTCCTCAAGCTGATAGGGCTTGTCCTTGCGCAGATCTTCCAGCCAGGGGCGATAATGCGCCAGCGCAGGCGTTGCGCCCATGGCCGTTTCCAATGCAGCATCATCCAGCCGGTTCATTTCCAGCGTGAAGAACAGCAGATGGGTGGAGGTGTTGGTAAGCCGCTCCTGCACATCGCCATGGAACTTGGCGCGGGCCACATCCGATGTATCACCCGCATAGACAAGGCTGGCATAGGAGGCGATGCGGCCGATGAGATCTTCCACCTCCTCATAGCGCTTCACAGCTGTGGCCAGCGCCGCGCCACCGCTTTCACCCGCCAGCAGATCAGCCAGCTTGCCCTTGTAATCCGTCTCGAAAGCCTTGCAGGCCACATCCACCCGAACAAGATCAGCTTCCAGATCCGGCGAATCCATGGATGGATAAAGATCTGTCAGGTTCCATTCCGGCAAAGGCTGGGCTTCAGCGCCCGCACCAGCCTGGGACGGGGCACGGGACAGAAGGCCCGCAAAGGATTCGGCGAAGGGAAGCATGGGTCCTCCGGTATGGAACGAACAGGGGCTCTTACTTAGCCCCTCAGCCCCCTCCGCTTCAATCCGCCCGCATGTGCCAATCATACGGGCCAGTCACATCAGCCGGCCGCCTTCCCTTGCCGCGCTTAGAGTTGCTTAACAATCCCCGGCCAAAATTCCGGCATCGAGCAGGATTCATGCTTCGAGATTGCGCCGGATCGCCATGACCACCCCGCCCAACCACCCCAGCCTGCTGCTTGTCGAGGATGACGAGACCGAAGCCGCACGTCTCGAATCGGCTCTTGGCGCGCTGGGCTATCGCTGCACACATGCCGCCAATGGCGATGCCGCCCTCACCTGCCTGCGCCATCAGGCGTTCGATATCGTATTGCTGGATCTGGTTCTGCCGGAGCTGGATGGCATGGGGCTGCTTCAGGCCATGACGGCGCAGGGCATGGACATGCCAGTCGTCGTGGCTGTCACCCCTGCCGGAATGGACGGGGCCGCCAACGCCATCCGGGCTGGCGCGGCCGATTTCGTGGTGAAGCCGGCCGGCGCCCTGCGGCTTCAGGTCGCGCTGGCCAACGCCCTGGCGCTGAAAGCCCGGATGCCGGAGACGGCAAACGCACGCCCTCCCGCCCCGACATCACCAGATGACGCTTTCCCCACCCTGCCCCATACTGGGCAGGATGGGCATTTGCGCCCGCTGGACGCCATTGAGGCGGACCTGATCCGCCTGGCCTGCGCCCGCTATGAAGGCCGCTTGTCGGAAGTCGCCCGTCGGCTGGGCATTGGCCGCTCCACCCTCTATCGCAAGCTCGCGCAGCTTGAGAGCCAGCCTTGCACTGGCGGGGCAGGTGCGAAATGCTTGCCCTCCTATCTTGTTGCCGCGGAGTAACAGAGCCGGCTCAACCGCGCTGCCCGCGCGCTTTTGAATTGATCCGGGCCACAAAGATGCGGCACCACCAAAGGCGGTGGAACACAAAGCGTTCCATGCGCCCCCGAGCAGGACACGACACCCATGAAAAAGCCGGAACAGCATATGCAGGGCGCGACTCACTCCGCCTCTCGCAGTGTTGCCCGTGAAGATCAGGCCGCGCTGCAAGAGCGGGCTATGCCAAAGGCACGGCCCTTGCCAGTGTATCTTCTGGGAGCCGGCATGGTCAGCCTGTGCGCGGCTCTGTTCGGTGCTTTGCCGGCAAAAGCACAGAATGCGCCACCTAACGCCACGCCCGGCCATGTGGAAGGCCCGCCCTCTGCCGTCGTGACACCGCAAAGCGCCGGCGCGCCGCCCCGCGCCTCCACCTCCCGCTCGGATCTGGTCGGCGAGACAAATGCGCTTCCGCCCTCGAATGCAGCCATTACAGCGCGAGAGCAACTGGAGGGCGGCCATTACAAAACCCCGGTCTATAGTGACCGGGTGGGCGAAGGCACGGCCCGCCGCCCCATCCCCTCCCTGCGCGAAACCCTGCCAGACCGCAGCGGCAAGGCTCCCGCCACGCCGAATCAGAACGAGACACACAAGGACAAGGCGAGCGGGAACAGCACCCGCGAAACCCGCGAGCTTTCGCCAACCCACGCGGCGGCCCCGGCTCAACCTGAGGTCACGACTCCGCAAGCCGCTTCAGCAATATCCGCGACCACATCGGCCGGAACAGAAACGGTAGAGACACAGGCAAAGACACAGGCGGAGCGAAAAACCGCCTCCTCCGCGCAACCTTCCGCACAGGAAACCGCGACAGCAGCGTCTCCAGTCGTCTCCTCGGGTGCACAAACGGCAAAAACGGCTGCACCAGTGGCTGCTACCGGCACGGCCGTCACATCTGAGGCTGAACCGAAAACCTCTTCCGTGGCTGTCACCCCCACAACTCCGGCCTCAGCACCCGCTTCCACACCTGCGATGAACGGGGTGCCCGCCCCAGCCCCCCAAAGCGCGGTGCAAGCCGGGCCGAAAGCCGCGACTGCGCCGGCTTCCACCCCCCTTCATACGGTAGAACGTCCCTCCGGCCCCCTCGCCCCGGTGGCTGAAGCCATTGCCGCCCGCCTCGCCGGACAGGAGAGCCTCTCCCTTTCCAAAGCCGAGCGTGAAGCACTGGTGCAATTCTACGCCCAGCGCGGCTACCAACCCGCCTTTGTGGACATGCAGGGCCTCAATGTCCGCGGCAAAGCCATTGCCGCCCGCCTGCGCGCTGCGGCTGAAGATGGGCTGAACCCGGATGATTACGGCTTCGAACCCGCCCTCTCCGGCGCACAGGCCGCCGCTTTGGCCCGCACGGAAACAAGCCTGGCGGCCACCGCACTCACCTATGCCCGCCATGCCCAGACCGGCCGTTTCAACCCCACCCGGATTTCCGAACTCGTCACGCCCACGCGGGAGTTTCCAGAGCCATCCGCCATTCTGGCTCACATTTCTCAGGCCAGAGACGCGAACGCCGCACTGGCAGCCTATAATCCGCCCCATGCAGGCTATCTGGCCCTGAAAAAATTGCTGGGAACACCGGAGACGGATGAGCCCGGACGTATCGTCGCCATTCCCCCCGGCCCACTTCTGCGACCCGGCAAGATGGACCCGCGCGTTCCCGCCCTGCGTGCGCGCCTGGGCCTCTCCGACAAGGCCGCAACCGATCTGACCTATGATCCCGAACTGGCCGAAGCCGTGCGGACCTTTCAGGAAACCATGCGCCTGACGCCGGATGGCCTTGTGGGCAACAACACTCTTCAGGCCCTCAATTATGGCGCATCCGATACGCCTTCCCGTGCGGAAATCATCGCCAATATGGAGCGCTGGCGCTGGCTGCCGCGCCAGCTTGGCGCGCATTATGTGATGGTGAATATCCCCGAATACAAAGTGCGTATTCACGAAGGGGACAAGCCGATTTACGAAACCCGCACAGTGGTGGGCAAGGCCTCCAGCCCGACCCCGCTGATGACCCGTAATATGACCTATGCCGTGGTGAACCCGGCCTGGAACATTCCCCCCAGCATCGCCCGCAACGAGATGATGCCTCTGCTGCGCAACAATCCCGCAGCCCTGCAACGGCGCAATATCGAAGTGCGACGGAACGGCTCCGGCGGATATTCCTTCCGCCAGATGCCGGGACGCGGCAATTCACTGGGCCGGGTGAAGTTCATGTTCCCCAACGATCATGCTGTCTATCTTCATGATACGCCGGCAAAACACCTGTTTTCCAACCGGGACAGAGCCCGCAGCCATGGCTGTGTGCGGGTGCAGGACCCATTCGATTTCGGCTCCGTGTTGTTCAACATCGCCATGCCCGGCCAAAGCTGGAACGAGCAGCGCTTCACCCGCATGTTCAGCAACAAGGAACGCTATCTCACGCTGAAACAGCCCATTCCCGTTCATCTGGTTTATTTCACCACGATGGCGGATGCGCAGGGGCATGTTTCCCGGTTTGGCGACATCTATGGCATCAATGCCGCCGTCAAGAATCGGCTGGGGCTCAACAGTCGGAGCCGCCACATGGCGGAAGACACCGCCACCCGGAAACGATAAGCCGGCACATCAATGCGCGCCATCCCGCCGCCCGACCATGGTATCTGCTTCTTCCCGCACAGGAATGGAGCAATGTGGCGCGCCTTCAAAGCCCCGCACCCTATGGTTCCGCTTCCGTATGCGGCATGTTTTTGCCATACTGTCGCCCTAGAGCGTGATACGAACATGCACATGATTTCCGCTTTCACCTGAAAGGTGAGCGATGGTCATGCCTTGCGGAAATATGAGCCACGTCAGCATGGCTGGCGGGCCGTCGGCGCAATGGAAGGCAACGAGGCACAACACCGATTGCACTGCATCTCTCACTGCATCCGGTGTTTCCTCTCAACAGCCTAACGTCCGTCGGCAGAATAGGTTCCAGATTGCATTCTCAGGCCCGCTTCATGCCGCCCTGAGAAGAGGTTCTGGCAGCAGGTGAACTGTGCACAGGGCCCCCGCATCATGAGGCACGCGACCGCATAGCCCCTTTCTCCAGAAGGGGTTTGGGTTCGGCAGGGCTGTGGACACACAGGCTTTGGCGGACATCAGGGAGGAAGATACGGGCATGAAGGCAGCCGCATCGCTTGGCATCAACCTGGCCTTAACCGGAGAGGCGCAGACTCCTGCCCATCCGTACCGTGGCTTCAGCTGCGGGACCGTCCAAATATGAACCCCAGGTTCGCGACATTGGCCAATACGATCGCGCCACATCCCGTTTCCGCCCCGCTTCGCGGACTGCGCACACTGCTTCCACGCTCGGGAGCATCCGCCCTGCGCACCTGCCTGATGGGCGCCGCGCTGCTGGTGGGTGGCACCAGTGGCCTGCAAAATGCCGTGGCCAACGGAGATACCCGCACACTCTCCTTCAAGCACATGCATCATGGCGAGCAAGCCACCTTCACCTTCAAGAAGAATGGCCGCTATGACAGCGCCGTGCTGAAGCAGATAAACTGGTTCATGCGGGACTGGCGCAATGACAAGCAGATCCGCATGGATCCGCAATTGTTCGATATTCTCTGGGAAGTGAACCGGGAAACAGGTGGCAAGTCGGCCATTCACGTTCTCAGTTCCTATCGCTCGCCCGAAACGAACTCCATGCTGCGTCGCCGCAGCAAGGGCGTGGCCAAATTTTCCCAGCACACACGGGGTAAAGCGCTGGATTTCTACATTCCTGGCGTGAAGCTGGCGGATCTGCGCGCTGCGGGCCTGCGCCTACAGCGCGGCGGTGTGGGTTTTTACCCCACCTCCGGCTCTCCCTTCGTGCATATGGATACCGGCGGTGTGCGCCACTGGCCGCGCATGAGCCGCGCCCAGCTTTATCGGGTCTTCCCCGATGGCAAAACCGTCCATGTGCCGTCCGATGGCAAGCCCCTGCCCGGCTACCAGACCGCCGAGGCTGAAATCGAGCGCCGCAAGGCAGGTGGTGGCAGCACCCCCAGCAAACCGAAAAACTTCTTTGCGGCCCTCTTCGGTGGCGGACAGGATGAGGCCGATGATAATGCGCAGGCAGCCCCCAGCCCGGCCCCGGCCCGGCGGCAGGTGGCGCAGGCTTCCGGCACGCGCATGAGCCAGTATCAGGAATTGACGGCAACGCCGGAGCCCAAGCCGGCAGCCGCAACACGCGGCAACACCACACTGGCGGCAGCTCCCCTTCCGCTGAGCCGGCCCAGCATGGGCAATCCGCATGTCCCCACCCCGGACAACCCGCAGCGTCTGGCTCTTGCCTCCGAGCCGATCATGAATGCCGACGCCCCCATGCCCCTGCATCGCCCGCGTGAGCTGAGCGCCCCCCTGCGCGTGGCCCAGCTTGAGCGTGCACCGCTTCCATCCGTCATCACACGCGGCAGCTCCGAGGCTGTGCCGGAGCAGGAAGAAACCATGGCGCTGGGTTATGCCGCGCCGGGTGATATTTTCGGCCCTGCACCACAGCGTGTGGCTTCTGCCGCACCTGCCCGCAAAACCACGCAGAACCGCCGCAGCAAACCGGCGCAAGCCAAGGCGGCCCAAAACAAGGCGGAGAAGATTGCCTTCGGGCCGATCTTCCTTTCTCCGCGTCTCTCGAACCAGCTGATTTCCCGCCCGCCAGAGGTGCGTGTCTTCACCGCCTTTGTCAGCGCGCCTCAGGAAGTTGTGGCCGGCAAATTCTCACATGATCCAAGCTATGGCCTGCGCCCCAGCTTCTCGGGCGAAGCGGTGGCCTATGTCCCCACCCACCGCTTCCCGCAAACCACGCTGGCCATGTCCACGGCGAAGTGACGCGGCACCAACTCTCCCATCAAAAGGGCGGAAGACCTCACAAGGCTTCCGCCCTTTTCTTTTTTCAGCCCCAAAATCAGAAGGGCTCCGGCCATGTGACCGGAGCCCTTTCTGTATCTGGCGCCGGAGTGCGCCATTCATGGATTGACCGCGCCGCTCTTCCGGCATCCAGCACCGGAGAAGCGCCACGGCGCAGTCTTCAAAGAAAGATGCCGAGAGCCTGACAATACAGCTCCACCAGCGCATCATGCTCCTTGCGCTGATCCACATCTTCCTTGCGCAATTTCAGAATGGTGCGCAGGGCCTTCACGTCAAAACCATTGGCCTTGGCTTCCGCGAACACATCCTTGATGTCGTCGGAAATGGCCTTCTTCTCCTCCTCAAGGCGCTCAATGCGCTCGATGAAGGATTTGAGCTGTTCCTTGGCAAAGCCCGCGGGGGCATCCGAGACGTCTTCCGCCACCTGGCAGATCTCCTTGTCTGGGGTTTGATGGCCGGCGCGCTGGCCTGTCGATCCCGGCCGGCTGCGCCACTGTGTTCCACACCAATGGGCCGAGCTTGTGATAGAGCCTCGCCCCGGCTGTGAGTCAAGAACCGTTCAGCTTTTACCCCAGAGCGGCAAACAGGATGTGAATGCCGGGCACCACGCCTCCATACCGCCCCGATTTTCTGTGACAGTATCAAAATATGCGTCATATCCTTCTGGGCGGAGCCCGCTCCCCCGGAAACGGCATGGAGGAAGGCCCATCGGCCCTCTCCAGCACAAACGCCCGGCATTGACGGAACCACGATTGACAGGCACACAGCCCTTCTCATGCTTTTCAGCCCGGAACGCTTCACCATGGCCCAACGCCCGCACCTGCTCCGGCGGGCGCAGCGACATATCTTTCGCCGCGTGGTTCTGACCCGCCTTGTCCTTGTTTGCGGCATGGCCTTGGGGCCTCTGGTCACCGCCAGCGCGGCCCATGCTGAACTGCGCCTGTGCAACCGCACACCCAGCCGCATCGGCATCGCCATTGGCTACAAGGATGGGGAGTCATGGGCCACGGAAGGCTGGTGGAATGTCGCGGCAGAAAGCTGTGAAACCCTGATCCGGGGCGATCTGAGTTCCCGCTACTATTACCTCTATGCGGTGGATTACGATCAGGGCGGGGAGTGGTCTGGCCGCTCCTATATGTGCACGCGCGATAAGGAATTCACCATTCGCGGCGCGCGCGATTGCCTGGCCCGCGGGTTTGAACGCACCGGCTTCATGGAAGTGGATACACAGGAACAGAAATCCTGGACAGTTCAGCTCACCACCGGCAACCAGAACAAGGCGCCGCAAGCTGAGACCGAAAACACGCCCCCCATGCCCGTGCCCCCGCCCCCCAGTGCGCGCGAAGAGAAGAAATAAGAGCCACCGGATTTCCCGGCAGTTGTTTTGGGGGAATGCTGACGCCTGAGACGGATGCCGGAAGGGCGTCAGATCTCGCGCCCTTCCACCCTCGCGTCCAGTTCCTTTTCCAGTTCCTGAGCGCTTTCAAGGTGAGGGTTTACAGCCAGCGCCTTGCGCGTGGCCTCCAGTGCCAGCCTGTCTTCGCCAATATCCTTCAGAATCAGCGCCAGCCCGTACAGCATGGTGAAATGGCGCGGTTCACGGGCCAACACCTCGCGAATATCCGCAAGGGCACGGCCATAATCATCCTGAAGATAGTAGATGGTGGCGCGCCGGGCCCGCGCGCCCAGATCGTCCGGCTCAATGCGCAAAGATTGGCCCAGAAGATCCAACGCCAGATCATAGGCTTTCACCTGCATGGCGGCATTGGCCCGCGCCATCAGCAAATCAATCGCCGGACTGTCTGTCTTGCCGAACATGCGGTCCAGCCGATCTGCAATCATGCTGGCGCTGGCTTCATCCGGCGCCTGCTTCAGCGCCGCGAACAGCGCCTCAAGCTGCTGCTTCTGATCCGACCCGTTGGATGATTCCGGCGTGGACGGCCGGCCTTCCGAAGCGGCATGAGCTGCGCTTCCGGCCTCCTGGGAGGCCTGCTCCGCCCCCCGGAACCCGCACAGCGCCAGCGCTGTCAACAATGCGCCTGCCACCAGAAAGCTGCGACCGGGAAGCACGAGCCGGCGTTCTGAAACCGCAGAATCACCGCACGCTTCGCCCGCATTGCTCCGGTGCAAAGGCAGGGAATCAGCTTCTTGGGGAATCACAGCATTCATCATGGGGCCAGACACACGAAAGGGCGGAAGCGCGACATTCATGAAGGGAATGTCAGACGTTCCGCCCTTTTCGTCAATTCAGGCGACAGTCCGCCGGCCTCTTGTGCCGTGCGGGCGCTAGAAGGCGAGATAGACTCAGCCCTGACGCGCCTTGAACCGCTTCTGGGTCTTGTTAATGATGTAGACGCGACCCTTGCGGCGCACCAGACGGTTATCCCGGTGGCGGGTGAGCAGCGACTTCAGGGAATTACGGATCTTCATGGAACTCTAACCTTTGGCCGACCGCGGCGCGCATGCCGCGCGGCTCTGTCGACGCTCTGCTGTTTAGGATCGAGCCGGGTTGATAAGGGCCCGAGAGCATAATGTCAATGGCTGGAAGGTATTGCAGCCCTGTGAAGCGGGAAAAGCTGACAGAATGGCTTTGACTGCGCGCATAAATGTTGACCCGTGAGTAAGGCAATGGCTTTCTTCCCGCCGCAACAGACCGGGAGGCCACCGCCCCAAACGGAGGCGAAACCCGCAACAGGCCCCAGAACGGCCCCATGGAGATTGCCCGATGAGCAGCAAAGAGGTCTTCATTGTCTCCGGCGCACGGACGCCCATTGGCGATTTTGGCGGCGCGCTGAAGGATGTGCCCCCCACCGCCCTTGGCGCTCATGTGGCCCGCGCCGCCATCAGCCGCGCGGGTATCGAGGCAGCTGAAATTGGCCACACCGTATTTGGCCATGTGATTCATACCGAGCCGCGGGACATGTATGTTTCGCGCGTGGCCGCCATGGAAGCCGGCGTGCCGAAGGAAACTCCGGCCTTCACCGTCAACCGCCTGTGCGGCTCCGGCCTTCAGGCCATCGTCAATGCCGCCCAGATCATCAAGCTGGGTGATGCCGATGTCACGCTGGCCGGCGGATGTGAGAGCATGAGCCGCGGCGGCTACCTCACCCCCTCCGCCCGCTGGGGCCAGCGCATGGGCGATGCCGCCATGCTGGACATGATGGTGGGTGTGCTGACAGACCCCTTCGGCCACGGCCATATGGGCGTGACCGCCGAAAATGTGGCCGAGCATTATGATATCAGCCGTGATGACCAGGACGCCCTGGCCATGGAAAGCCACCGCCGCGCGGCCCACGCCATTGATGCCGGCCACTTCAAGAGCCAGATCGCGCCGGTTGAAATCTCCACCCGCAAGGGCACGGTGATTGTCGATACCGACGAGCATGTGCGTCGGAATGTCAGCATTGAGGATCTGGCCAAGCTGCGCGCCATCTTCAAGAAGTGCGGTTCGGTCACGGCCGGCAACGCTTCGGGCATCAATGATGGCGCAGCCGCTGTCATCATGGCCTCGGACGCCGTGGTGCAGGCCAAGAAGATGGAACCGCTGGGGCGCCTTGTCTCCTATGGCCTGGCCGGCGTGGACCCGGCCGAAATGGGCATTGGCCCGGTGCCTGCGGTCAAGATCGCACTGAAGCGGGCCGGCCTGAAGCTGGAACAGCTTGATGTGATCGAATCCAATGAGGCCTTCGCCGCACAGGCATGTGCGGTCAGCAAGTCTCTTGGCTTTGACCCGGCCAAGACCAACCCCAATGGCGGGGCCATTGCGCTGGGGCACCCCGTGGCGGCCACCGGGGCCATTTTGATGGTAAAGACCCTTTATGAGCTGAAGCGCACGGGCGGCCGCTATGGCCTCATCACCATGTGCATTGGTGGTGGCCAGGGTATCGCCGCGGTGGTGGAGCGGGTCTGAGCCCTTCTTCTCCAGTGTATCGACGACGCGTCACCCATGGCCTTTCATGGCCATGGGTTTTTTCATGTCCTTATGGCGGAAGAAAAGGCTCCGGCCCAACGGGCCCGCATATAGGCCACCGTGAAAGGTGCAATGGCGGGGAGAAGATCCTCCTCCCTGTGCACCACCACCATATCTGCCAGTTCGGGCAGAGCCTCCCGGCCCAGAAAAGCCCGGATACGATCTGCCAGCGCATCAGCCGGCTCCGCAAACACCAGCCGATGCAGCAGGGCCAGTCTCGGCCCATCCTCCACCGCGATGAAGCCGCCATCATGTGCGATATCGCCGGGATGAAGGCCGGTTTCCTCTGCCATCTCCCGCAAACTGGAGGCGGCCAGATCCACATAACCCCGCTCTGTCACATCAGAAAGATCCGGCGTGCCACCCGGGAAATAGATATGACCGGCGGATGAGGTCTGCGCGCCCATGCGGCCCAGCACGAAACCACCATCCGCCCCTTCCAGCGCGGCCAGGCTGAAGGCGTTTCGCAGCCCCATATCCGGCCAGCCTTGCATGCGCCACCACAGGAAAGAAGCGAAATCCGTACGTCGGAACGCCCCGTGCAATACCACGCCTTCCGCTGTTTCCTCCCGCCTCAGGCTGGCCTGATCCAGCATGAGAATCTCGCCATTCCACAAATGCGGGTTCTTCTGCCGGCATGCCGCAAAACAGGTCTCGATCTCCGCGTGATGCGCCTCGGCCTGGGGCCAGCCGCCGGGCTCCAGCACGAAATGCAAGGCCTGCACCGCAAATATCTGGGGCGCGGAGCAGGTCTGCCGGCCCGCGCCCCATGGGGTGGCCTGTGTTTGTTCAGGCTGAGTCACCTTGTCGTCTGTCCTTACCGGGCGGCGTCATCAAGCGTGGGATAATCCACATAGCCTTCAGCCCCGCCGCCATAGAGCGTTTCCTTCTTCAGCTCATTCAGCGGAGCCTTGCGGCGCAGGCGCTCCACAAGATCAGGATTCGAGATGAAGGGCCGGCCGAAAGCCACCAGATCCGCCTCCCCTTCGGCGATCACCTTTTCGGCAAGCTCCAGATCATAGCCATTATTCACCATCCACGGGCCGGTGAAGCGCTGGCGCAGTTCGGCGAAGGAGAAATCAGGAGCAATATCGCGCGGGCCGCCGGTTGCGCCTTCCACCACATGCACATAAAGCGGGTGGCGCTTCTCCACCTCGTCCATCACATGGTTGAACAGCGCCTGCGGATGACTGTCGCTGATGCCATTGGCCGGAGACACCGGCGACAAGCGCAGGCCCGTGCGGGCCGCGCCAATCTCGCCCACCACCGCATCCAGAACCTCCAGCAGGAAGCGCGTGCGGTTGGTGATGGAGCCACCATAGGAGTCGCTGCGCCGGTTCGCGCCATCCTTCAGGAACTGGTCGATCAGATAGCCGTTCGCCGCGTGGATCTCCACCCCGTCGAAACCGGCGGCGACGGCATTCGCAGCCGCCTTGCGATAATCCTCCACAATGCCGGGGATCTCGCTGGCATCCAGCGCGCGCGGCAGAGAGGTTTCAGTGAAGCTGTCATTCACATAGGTCTTGGTTTCCGCCCGAATGGCGGAAGGCGCGACCGGCGCGCCCTCACCCGGCTGCAACGCCGTATGAGACACCCGCCCCACATGCCAGAGCTGGATGACCACCCGCCCACCGGCGGCATGTATGGCATCTGTCACCTTCCGCCAGCCGGCGACCTGCTCCGGGCTGTAGATGCCGGGCGTATCCTGATAGCCCTGCCCCTGCTGCGAAATCTGGGACGCTTCGGTAATAAGCAAACCGGCGCTGGCCCGCTGGGCATAATATTGCGCGGTCATATCACCGGGCACCAGCCCGGCTTCGGCCCGGTTCCGGGTGAGTGGCGCCATGGCGATGCGATTGGGCAGCGTCATGTCACCCAGACGAAAACTGTCGAACAGAGAAGCAGCGGATGCAGTCATGAGGGGGTCTCACAGTTTCGGCCCGGCAGGTTCCGCAACCGGGGAACCTGCCCTGTAGCAGAACAGATAGGAACCACCTCCGGCCTGCACCACCCCCACACAGAGAGCAGGCCGCAGACCGGAGCGGAGCGGAGCACGCCCGCCCCGGCACAATCCGCAACAGTGCCGGAGCGACCGGGCAATCATGCTGCCCCCCCTCAGGATCAGTCTCTCAGAAACAAACCCTGATGCCACAATATTGCCTCAAATCACCGCAGCCGTGAAGAGCCGGGAGGGCTTCACGAATTCATCCTGCGCGGCCACAAGCAGCAATTCGCGTGAACCTTCCCGCTCCGTTTGCGCCAGCAGGCCGAAAATGGAGGATGCCGCCGCCGAAAGCGCCTCGGCCGTACTGCCCGTGCGCTTGCAGTGAAAATAGAACAGGGCTGCAATCGCATCACCCGCCCCGTTAGGCGCCACATTCAGCTTGGGCGTGCGCACCAGAAAGCGCCCTTCCGGCCCGGATGCCAGCAGATCAATCATGCCGGCCGGAGTTTCCCGCGTATGCAGGCTGGTGACCAGAACCACCCGTGGCCCCAGCCGGTGCAGCGCATTGCACGCCGCAATCGCATCCGACAAATCCGCAATGGTGTGGCCGGAAAGATATTCCAGCTCGAACTGGTTGGGCGTGATGACCTCCGCCGCCGGCACCGCCTTCTCACGCATGAATTCGGGAATGCCCGGTCGCACGAAAATGCCACGTCCAACATCACCGATGACCGGATCACAGCAATAATCCGCGTTCGGATTCGCCGCCCGCACCCGCGCCACGGCCGCCAGAATGGCATCCCCAATATCAGCCGCGCCCATATAGCCGGAGAGCACGCCATCGCAACGCTCCAGCACACCGCGCTCGGCAATTCCCTCCACCAGTTCCCCGATGATGGAGGCATCAAACACCTGCCCCCGCCATGCGCCATAGCCTGTGTGGTTGGAGAATTGCACGGTGTGGATAGGCCACACCTCCACCCCCAGTCGCTGCAACGGAAACACCGCCGAGGCATTGCCCACATGCCCGTAAGCGACATGAGACTGGATGGAGAGAATGTTCATGCGCGAACCCCTGGAACAAGAAGAGCGCCGGCAATCACCGGATTTCCGCTCCAGATATGACTCCCGCAGATCCCCACTGACAAACGCAAAATCGACACACCTGCCCCAGAGCGGGATGGCGCAACCCGTTTGCGCGATGCGCCCATCATCAGCGCCATGAACAGAAGCGTCGCTTCAGATAAGAATGGGTGACGGGCCGGTCTGGAGGTTCGAGGGCAATCCCCCGCAGAGGTGACCTGCCCAGAAAAAGGCGCGCCGGGAAGCCTCACACATCCCGGCGCGCCATGATCGAGAGAGCTGCAACTGCAACTGGATTGAGGGCCAGCGGAGCCGCAGATCAAACCATCCCCAGTAATATGGCGCCAACGAAACCGAAGGCCGCGCAAGCCTGGGCGACGGTGAGCAGAAACTCCGACATCATTCGGCACACCTCACTCAATCGATCTTGCACCAAAGATTAACGCATCATGAAAAACTGAAAAGCCCAAAAATGTGCTGCACTGCCGCCGAAATATATGGCAGCGCAAGATAAAAACCTGTCCAGCAACACAAGTGCTTGCCGCAAAACATGAGGCAATGCACAAAACGGCCCCGAAAAACTGCACAGCCCCGCGGCAGGGCTGCATTCAAGTCGGGCGATCCGGCGGTCCATGGCCCATCGCATGACAGCCAGCCTCCTGCGAATTTCACTTTTTTATCCGCCGCGACAGGCTCTTACTGGCCAGAGACACCACCCCTCTTCTCACTTCAGAAGGAGCGATAACAATAGAAAGTGGTGGTTTGCCCTCTCCACAAGCGCTGGAACCTCACCAAAACCGCTATGGCAAAAGTGCAACAGATGAATGTTACCCGCGCCAATTTCGCCATCTTCCTGAAAAAGCGCTGAAGACAGCAGATCCAACCCGCAACAGCTCTGAAATAGCATCTCAAGCAGACGAGTATTTCTTTTACGAGGCCGGCGAACATTTGAGTATTTACTAAAATAAAACCATTCATTTACACAGCATTAACATATGTAAACATGAGTTATTTTTTGCCCATTAGCGAAATGTTCATGGGATGTGGTCAATCTGCAACGGTGTTCAGTTGAGTAACAGGTGGCGTAGAGATGACCGATGCCTGCCGGCCGAGGGTGAAATATGTGATCGGCCCAGATGGCGGCCCGCTCACCATTGCGGACTTGCCTCCCCCCGATACAAGACGCTGGGTTATTCGCCGCAAGGCGGAAGTGGTGGCGGCTGTACGCGGTGGCCTTCTTTCACTGGAAGAAGCCTGCCGGCGTTACACGCTGACTGTGGATGAATTCCTCTCCTGGCAATCATCCATCGACAAGCACGGCCTGCCGGGCCTGCGCACCACGCGCATCCAGCATTACCGCCAGTGAGGGGGCCGCCCATGCGCCTGCGCCGCAATAAAGGCGGCAAGGCGGGTGGCGGCATCTTCCGGGGCTCCCATATTCTGGATGATGAGATCGGGCTTGACCGGCATGGCCGGGGCCCGGCTCAATCTTTCCTGTATCTCCAGAGCAGTCTCCCGCCCCCGCGCCGCAAGCCGGGCGGCCAGCACCGCCTGTGGCGCGCTGACAAGCACCACCGCCAGATGAGCAAAGCGGGCACGGGCCTCACCCAGCGTGGCGCGTGAGCCATTGGCGACGACGCACGCCCCCTCCAAAAGTTGCGCCCTCACCTCCGGCCCCAGCGCATAACTCAACCCATGGGCCTGCCAGGCCAGCGGAAACTCTCCTGCGGCCTGCCGGCGGGCAAACGCCTCCAGCGTGAGGATGTCATGGTCTTCCCCGGCCTGAGAGGATGTCTTGTCCGGGCTTCGGGTGACAAGACGCCGGGCAAAATGCACCTGCCTTTCACCGGCCGGCCTCTCATGTTCCAGATTCTGCCGGGCCAGCCGCATCAGCGTATCCTTGCCCGCGCCGGAAGGCCCGACAACCAGCACAAGAGGCCCCGGCCCGATCTGCTCTGGCAACTCCCCCCTCATGCGTCCGGCAGACATGCCTTCCTCCGTTTTTGCTCCACCCTGAGCAAGCGCAACACCACCTGCGCCGACGGGCTGGCTCATCCCTCCAACCCTGCCCGCAGATCTTCCAGTTTCTGGCGCAGGGGCGGCAATTGCGGCGGCTGGTAAGGCTCCCGCGCCTGCCTGTCCCGCGCGATGGCGGCATTCAGCTCGCCCCCGAACAGGAAGATGACGGCCGTGAGGTACAGAAACACCAGCGCAATCATCACCGAAGCAAGACCCGCATAGGTGGAGACATAATTGCCGGGGAAACGCGCCAGATAGAGACCGAAAGCCGTAGCCCCCACCAGCCACAACAGCAGGGTGACAAGAATGCCCGGCACCACCTCTTTCAGCTTTCGCCGTCCGCCGGGCAGCCACAAATGCGCCACCACCAGCGCCACCACCAGAATGATGGATGTCGCCCCGAAGCGCACAAATGTGATGAGGCCGCCAAAAGGTGCCAGCGCCGGCAGATAATGCAGCGCCATCTGCCACAACAGCGGCCCCAGCACCACCAGAAAGGAGAGCGCCAGCATGGCCACCGCCGCAAGCAGCACATAGCCGACAGATTCCAGCCGCAACCAGTACCAGGCGCGGTTTTCCTTCGCGCCATAGGCCCGGTTCAACCCCACCCGCAGGCTTTCAATGCCATTGGATGAGAAATAGATGGCCAGCGCCATGCCGTATGTCAGCACATCGGCGCGCACCTGGCTCACCACATTATGGATTTCCTGCCCAATGGGATCAGCCACCTGCCTGGGCCACGATTCCATCATCAGGGAGATGCTTTCCCCGGAGAGCGGCTGAAGATTGAACACGCCGGCCAGTGCCGTGACAAAAATGAGGAAGGGAAACAGGGACATCAGGCTGGACATGGCGATATGGCTGGCGATGGCCCATCCGTCGTCCTCGGAGAACCCCCAGATCGCGTCAACCAGAATATGATAGATGCGGCTCAACATGGCTCCCCCCACCACCTTCCGTCTGCAACAGCACGAAAGGCCCCTTGCCGTGCCCCACATTCCTGTTTCCGGGCAGAATGGCAAGCCCGCGCCAGTTCTGCGCGCCAGCGGCCTGCGTCTTTGCCTCTTCTGCGAGGCAACAACAACAGGCCATATCCCCTGCCAAGCCCTTGCTACCGGCGCGCTTTCAGGCATTCTGCATGCAGATTGAGGCCCCACCGTCTTGACGGCGATTTAACAGGCAGGGTCATGGCATTAACGCTGAAGCAGGCGATGGAAAAACTGGCCCGGCCAGCACATTTGAAACAGGGCCTGCGCGCCTGCATTGCGGCGCTGGTGGCATTTGGCGTTGGCACGGCACTGCAACTGCCCAACAGTTACTGGGCCGTGCTGACGGCTGTTCTGGTGGTGCAATCCACCGTGGGAGCCAGCCTGTCCGTCGCCATTGAGCGCACATTGGGCACTTTGGTAGGCGGCGTGGTGGGGGTGGCGGCCTCGGTGCTTGCTGGCACCTCCCAGCCGCTGACTTTTCTGGCGCTGGCTCTGGGCATTCTCATTACCAGCACACTCGCCGCCCGTTCCAGCGCCTACAAGCTGGCCCCTGTCACAGTCGTCATTGTGCTGCTGGCCGAGGCCAGCCATGCCAGCCCCTGGATTTCAGCCCTGTTCCGGCTGATGGAGATTGCCATTGGCGGAATGGCCGGCGTGCTCTGTGCCGTACTGATTCTGCCGGCGCGCGCGCTGATCTTTTTGTTTCCCCACTGCGCGGAAGCCGTGCGCAACTGCGCCCGGCTGATGACGCTGGGGCGTGACGGGTTGTTGGGACATCCCTATTTTCCCGATACGGTGGATGCTCTCAACAGCCGGACCCGCACCGTGCTGCGCGCGGCCGATGGGCGCGCCAAGGAGGCGCACACGGAACAGCGCTGGTCCGGGCAGATGGACCCCGCCCCCGTGGTGCGCAGTTGCCGTCGCCTTTGGCATTCTGTCATCATCATGCTGCGCAATGCGGAGCGCCCGCTGCCGGAAACGCTCCGAACCCATATCGGGCCTGAGCTGGATCGGGCGGTTCAGGCCCTGTGCGCATATATGGAGGCCCTTTCCGCCCATATGGAAGATGGCCCCATGGATATGGACGCCGGCATGGCGGCCCGCATCAGCGTTGAGGCGCTGGAAGCAAGGGCCGACAGTCTTAACGCCGCCCATGCGCTGGATGCCGCCAGCGGCGCAGATCTCACCGCCCTGTTCGCCACCATTTCCGCCTGCACCCATGTGCGCAACAATCTGGAAGATCTGGCCCTGCGCCTGACGGAGCTGCGCGTGCCCGAACGCAGACAGGAAAGCTGAATGGGTGCAGACCCACATTTCACCTTGAAAAGACGCGGCAGAACAATAAGTTGCCCACTCTGCCAACTGTGCAGATTTTATGACAGCCTCTTTCCCTACCCAAAGAGTTTGCAACATTCGCTTGGCATTATTTCTGGGCGGGATTAGAAATTTTGCAGTGCACACATGAGCCCGCATCACGGAGACCCCTGTTCATGTCCAGCAGCGAAGTGACCAGCCAGAATGTTTCCCCCATCGACGCGGTGGCCCTTGGCCGCGTGGCGACAGACCAGCTTGAGAAGCTGCTGGCAGAGGCAACATCCGCCGTACGCGCACGGGTGACACAGGACGGAAAGATCGCTTCCGCACGGATGGAGCAGGAGCAGCGCGCCACCCACGGGCTGGCCTGGCTGGCCACCTATGTCTTCTCCGTGCGTGAGCTGGTGCAGTATGCGGACCGGCTGAGCGAGATGGGCAAGTTCAGCCAGATAGAACAACTCATTGTTCAAATCGGCCTGGGCGAATATGTCGCCCAGATTCTCGGTGGCATCCCCATGAGCCAGGGCGAGATCGTGCGTCTGGCCGATCTCTATCTGCCGGCCGAAACGGAAGCCGCCCTGCGCGCCGAGCCGGCGCTGGCCGAGCTGGCCCATGAGGGCAACACCACGGCCGCCCGCGCCGCACTGGCGGACCTGATCCGCAAGACCCATTCCACCGGCACCATCGGCGAGGCTGGCCTTGACGAGACCCTGGAAGCGATGCGCACCGAAATGCATCGTTTCGTGGAAGACAAGGTGGCCCCCCACGCCCATGAATGGCACCTGAAAAACGAATATATCCCGCTGGACATCATCGCCCAGCTTGCCGAAATGGGCGTGTTCGGCCTCACCATCCCGGAAGACTTTGGCGGCCTCGGCTTGCCCAAGGAAGCCATGTGCGTGGTGACCGAGGAACTCTCCCGCGGCTATATCGGCGTCGGCTCCCTGGGCACCCGCTCCGAAATTGCAGCCGAGCTGATTCTCGCCGGCGGCACGGATGAGCAGAAGGCCGATTATCTGCCCAAGATCGCCTCCGGCGAAGTTCTGCCCACCGCCGTCTTCACCGAACCGAACACCGGCTCCGACCTCGCCTCCCTGCGCACCCGCGCGGTGAAGGAGGGTGATGTCTACAAGGTCTCCGGTAACAAGACCTGGATCACCCATCCGGTCCGCGCCGATATCATGACCCTGCTGGTGCGCACCAACCCGGATGAGCCCGGTTACAAGGGCCTGTCCATCCTTATCGGCGAAAAGCCGCGCGGCGATGACGCCACCCCCTTCCCGGCCGATGGCATGACCGGCGGTGAGATCGAGGTGCTCGGCTATCGCGGCATGAAGGAATATGAAATCGGCTTTGACGATTTCTCCGTGCCGGTGAAGAACCTGCTCGGCGGCGTGGAAGGTCAGGGCTTCAAGCAGCTCATGACCACCTTTGAAAGCGCTCGCATCCAGACTGCGGCCCGCGCCGTGGGCGTGGCTCAGGCGGCCATGGAAGTGGGCCTGAAATATGCCGAGGAGCGCATCCAGTTCAAAAAGCCGCTGATGGCTTTCCCCCGCGTCGCCGACAAGATCGTGATGATGGCGGTTGAAACCATGATCGCCCGGCAGATCACCTATTTCGCGGCCCGCGCGAAAGATGAGGGCCGTCGCACCGATCTGGAAGCCGGCATGGCCAAGCTGCTGGCCGCGCGCGTCGCCTGGGCGGCGGCAGATAACGCCCTGCAAATCCATGGCGGCAACGGCTTCGCACTGGAATATCCGGTCTCCCGCATTCTGTGCGACGCGCGCATTCTCAACATCTTCGAGGGTGCCGCCGAAATTCAGGCGCAGGTCATCGCCCGCCGCCTGCTGGACGAGCGTAACTGAGCCTAGCCCTCACCACATCGCATCAAGCGCCGCCGGCCCTCAGCCGGCGGCGTTCTGCTTTTCCGCCTCCGTCACGGTTAAAAGCGCATCCAGATCCAGCATGACGGGCTCATGGCCTGTGAGCGAGAAGAAAGCGGAAAGAGCCGCCGGGCTCAGCACTGTGGTGCGCTCATTGGTCAGGGGATGACACCCAACGGCATCCGCCTGCATCAGGCTGGCATCCAGCACCACACGCACGCGTTTTTCAGCATCATTCACCAGCGCCAGCAAAGTGACAGAGCCGGGCATCACGCCCAGATGCTCCATCAGCAGATTCGCCGATGCAAAGGAAAGCCCGCCTCTCGCCCCCAGCGGCGCACGCAGGCTCTTCAGGTTCAGCACGGCATCTTCCGCCAGCGTGACGAGATAGAGGTTCTTCTTCCCGTCCCGCAGGAACAGGTTTTTTGTCTGCACGCCGGGAATGACGCCGCGCAGCGCCTTGGATTCCTCCACCGTATGCAAGGGCGGATGATGAAAAGTTTCGGCCGGAATATCATTCTCCGCCAGCAAGGCCAGCAGGGCATCGGCAGTCAGAGGCATGAGTGTCACCCCAAATCACATTTACCGGATATGAAAAGCGGACCACCAGACCGCAGGAATCAGAACGGCCCCGGAAACCGGAGCCGTTGAAATCCGCATACTGGCCGGCAACAATCAGAAGGCGCGCTCCGGCGAACCTTCGATGTGGCCGATAAAGGGCAGCTGACGGAAGGAATGGGCCACATCCATGCCATAGCCCACCACAAACACATCCGGGCAAGTGAAGCCGACAAAATCCGGCTGGATGTTGACCGCCCGCTTGCCGGGCTTTTCCAGCAGCACACACACCATCACTCGCCGGGCACCACGCGCCATCAGTAGATCCTTCGCATAAGTGAGCGTACGGCCTGATTCGAGAATATCATCAATCAGCAGCACATCCCGCCCGCGCACATCGCTCTGCACATCTCGCAGCACTTCCACATTGCCCGTGGAAACCTGCCCTTGCAGATAGGATGACAGATGCATGAATTCCACCTCCGGCATGAGGCCGGAAGCATGCATGGCGCGCAGCAGATCCGCCGCAAACATGAAAGAACCCTTCAGCACCGCCACAGCAAGAAGCTGCTGCGGTTCACTGGCGGCAATTTCTGCGGCAAGGCTCTGATTGCGGGCGGCGATGCGATTCTCATCATAGAGAACAGTAATATTGGGACCGGACATGTTTCCTCGCTGCGGGGGGAAGGCAGAATGGACCGGAAGTCATTTCCCGTCCAGCACAACCCTGTCAGGGCCCCGCACCCTTTTTTGCTGCGCCGCAGGGGGCAGCCGCAAGGCTGTTCTTGCTTCTGCGGCATTTCTCGCTATATTAGGGGCGTCCTTGGTAAAGGATACCTCAGCGCCATCGTAAATGAAGGTGATGAGAGTGGGTTCCAGCGGAGCCCGCTCCGTTTTTGTTTATCTGGTGCTCATGGGTCGCCACGCTGCTGCGCAGCTTTCAGGCCCGCATGTGAATTCAACCAGTGCCCGCGCTTTATTCGCGCCGGGTGCGCACCCGTCCCGGAGGGACATGACCGAGACCCTCGCAGTGCTCGACGATCCGAACGAGCCGCGCCTCATCACAGAAAACGGGGTGGCCGCCCGCGTGGCTGCCATTGCCGATGGCGTGCTTGGCGCTCTGGGCTTCCGCCTCGTGCGGGTGAAGGTGACGAATCGCGATGGCGGTACGGTGCAGATCATGGCCGAGCGGCCTGATGGCACCATGAGCATCGACGATTGCGAGACTGCCTCACGCGCCCTTTCCCCCGTGCTGGACGTGGAAGATCCAATCGCCAGCGCCTACCGGCTGGAAATGTCCTCTCCCGGCATTGATCGCCCCCTCGTGCGCCGATCCGATTTCGTGCGCTGGGCCGGACATGAGCTGAAGATCGATATGGCCGTGCCCGTCAATGGGCGCAAGCGCTTCCGTGGCGGCCTGGAAGGTGTGGAGGGTGACGACGCTCTTGTGCGCCGTCCTGATGCCCCCGCCGGGGAAGACCCTGTGGTGCGCCTGCCCATGGGAGATGTTCATGACGCCAAGCTGATCCTCACCGATGCCCTCATCGCCGAGGCCCTGCGCAGTGCGAAAGCTGCCGGCCGTGAGCTGAGCGAGGATGAGGAAGCCTTTCTTGATGACCTGACGGCGCAGGATGATGCCGCCATTGCGGATGAGGGCGCTCCCGTCCCCAGCTTCCGCCCGGCGCGCATTGGTCGTCCCAAGGGTCAGAACAAGAAATCCGGCGGCGGCAAGAGTGGCAGCAAGGCCAAGGCCAAGTCGAACGCCAAGCGCTCGGCCCTGCTTTCGGATACAGGAAACACCGGCACCCTGAAGGAGACGCACTGATGGTAGCCGTCAGCGCAAACCGGCTGGAACTTCTGCAGATCGCCGATGCGGTCGCGCGGGAAAAGTCCATTGACCGCAGCATCGTGATTGCTGCCATGGAAGACGCCATCGCCAAGGCCGCGCGCTCGCGCTACGGCCAGGAGACGGATATCCACGCCGACATCAATTCCCGGACGGGTGAGCTGCGTCTGGCTCGCCACCTTCTGGTGGTGGACGAGGTGGAAAACCCCGCCACAGAGATTTCCCTGGATGGCGCGCGGCGCCACAATCCTGCGGCGCAGGTTGGCGACACCATCGCCGATACCCTGCCGCCCTTCGATTTCGGCCGCATCGCAGCGCAGAGCGCCAAGCAGGTTATCGTGCAGAAGGTGCGCGAAGCCGAGCGTGACCGCCAGTATGACGAATACAAGGATCGCATCGGCGAGGTCATCAACGGCCTCGTGAAGCGCGCCGAATATGGCAATGTGGTCGTGGATCTGGGGCGTGGCGAAGGCATTCTGCGTCGTGACGAGCTGCTGCCGCGTGAAACCGTGAAGACCGGCGAACGCATCCGCGCCTACATCTATGATGTGCGCCGCGAGCAGCGCGGTCCGCAGATCTTCCTGTCGCGTACGCATCCGCAGTTCATGGCCAAGCTGTTCGCGCAGGAAGTGCCGGAAATCTACGATAGCGTGGTCGAGATCAAGGCTGTTGCGCGTGATCCCGGCTCCCGCGCCAAGATTGCCGTCATCTCGCGTGATTCCTCTGTGGACCCCGTGGGTGCCTGCGTGGGTATGCGCGGCTCCCGCGTTCAGGCCGTCGTGAACGAGTTGCAGGGCGAGAAGATCGACATCATCCCCTGGAACCCGGATATCGCCACCTTCATCGTCAACGCCCTTGCCCCTGCCGAGGTGGTGAAGGTCGTTCTGGATGAAGACAGCGAGCGGATCGAAGTTGTCGTTCCTGATGCCCAGCTCTCGCTGGCGATCGGTCGTCGCGGCCAGAATGTGCGTCTGGCCTCCCAGCTGACCGGCTGGGACATCGACATCATGACCGAGCAGGAAGAGAGCGAGCGTCGCCACAAGGAATTTGCCGAGCGCTCCAAGATGTTCTCCGAGGCACTTGATCTTGACGAGATGATGGGCCAGCTCCTCACCTCCGAAGGCTTCACCTCCGTGGAAGAAGTCGCCTATGTTCCGCTCAACGAAATTTCCTCCATCGAGGGTTTCGATGAGGATACTGCGGCCGAGTTGCAGAACCGCGCGCGGGAACATCTGGCTGAAGTCGAGGCTGCTCTCGACGCCCGTCGCACCGAACTGGGCGTCGCGGATGACATGAAGGATCTGCCGGGTCTCACTTTGCCCATGATGGTCGCCCTTGGCGAGGACGACATCAAGACGGTAGAAGACCTCGCCGGCTGCGCAACCGATGATCTCACCGGATGGCGCGAGCGCAAGAATGGCGAGAATATTGAACATGCCGGCGCGTTGAGCGGTTTCGAATTCTCTCGCGGAGATGCAGAACAACTCATCATGCAGGCGCGTGTTGCTGCTGGCTGGATCAGCGCGGAAGATCTCACTCCCGATGAGGCCGAAACCTCCGGGGATGAAGATGATGACGCCGCGCCTTCAGCCGAAGCCTGAGAATTAGGAGATGACCCACGGTGCTCGCAACAATGGCAGAGGAAGAGACGGACATGGGGCCGCGCAGCATAGCTGCCGCGCGGGCGCCTTTGTCGCGCCTGTGCCTGGCCACACGCGAGGTGCTGCCCGTGGGGGACATGTTGCGCTTCGTGGTGAGCCCGGATGGCAAAGTCGTCCCGGATCTCGCCCGTAAGCTGCCCGGACGTGGCGCGTGGGTGCGCGCCACCCGCGCGGCGCTGGAAACCGCGCTGAAACGCAAGGCGTTTTCCCGTGCTTTCAAGGGCAAGGGTTCCGCTGGCCCGGATCTTCTGCCCCTTATCGAACAGCTCCTGCACAAGGATGCCTGCTCTGCCCTCTCCCTCGCCAACAAAGCCGGGAAGGTGATTACAGGCACCATGAAGGTGGAATCTGCCTTGGCCAGCGGCCAGGTGCGGGTGCTGCTGCATGCAGCAGATGCCCGGCCCGATGGCGTGCGCAAGCTTGATGCTTTCGCACGACAGGTCCACGCCGCAGGAGCCCCGGCCCCCGCCATTGTCGATTGCCTGCCCGGCATGGATTTGGACTTGGCGTTGGGGCGGTCAAATGTGGTACATGCGGCGCTGCTTGTGCATCCGACGACAGCCGGGTTTCTCACACGCTGCATCAGGCTCGAAGGCTGGCGGACTGGCTTGTCCCCCGGCGCAGCGAGCCGAGCGGATCAGAACGCGGCAGCTCCGGCAAGGGAGGGTCCGCCCCCCCGGAGCCTTGAAGAACATGATCCGGGTCCAGCCAGTTCGGATCAGGGTCAGCAGGGTCGCATGACCACGCACCAGAGTGAGCAGGACCGAAATGGTCCGGAATTGAGCGGTCGGGAAGTGAACGGCGCAGGATCTGGCAGCCGAAATTCCCGCGACGGAGAAACGGGCAGCGGAAACCCGGACACCCGGGACAGCAAGGATCAGCACTGCAGCCGCAAGCCCGGCCGGATGCAAGGAACGGATACGGAATGAACGATACGAAAACACCCGGCGACAAGACACTCCACCCCGCCTCTGGCAAGACGCTGACCCTGAAGCGCCCTGTGGAACAGGGTACTGTTCGTCAAAGCTTCAGCCATGGCCGCTCCAAGTCGGTTGTGGTGGAGAAGGTAAAGCGCCGCGTTATCCCGCCGGCGGAAGCTGCCAAATCTGAAGCGCCAAAGGCTGAAGCGCCGAAGACGGAAGCCCCCAAGACCGAGGCTGCGCCGACGAAGGCTGCGCCCAACGCTGCCGCCCCGAAGACGGAAGCGCCGGCTCCTGCGGCACCCAAGGCTGAAGCGAACAAGCCTGAGGCGCCACAAACTTCCGCGCCCAAGGCTACTGCGGTCAAGGCTGCTGCGGTCAATCCCGCTGCACCTGCGACTGAAGCAACCAAGACTGAAGCCCCGAAGGCTGAAGCTGCGAAGCCGGCTGCGCCCAAGGCTGAAACTGAACGCCCCCAGGCGCCGAAGACTGAAGCGCCGAAAGCTGCCCCTCCCAAGGCGGCAGCTTCCCAGACGGAGACATCAAAAGTGGATGCGGCCAAACCCGCAGAAGCTGCGGCCAAGCCCACCCCCGCTCCCGCAGCGGAAAAGCCGGCCACGCAGCCCCAGCGCACTCAGGAACAGGCCCCGCGCGCGGCGCGCAGCCATGACAATGGCGGCCCCAACCGCAATGGTGGTGCTCAGCGTTCCGGCTCCGGCCCGCAGCGTACCGGCGGCGGCTCCAACCGTTCCGGTGGTCCCGGTCGTCAAGGTCAGCGTCAGGGCGGCTCCGGTGGTCCCGGCCGCCAGGGTCAGCGTCAGGGCGGCTCCGGTGTGGTTCTGCGCACACTGACCGAGGAAGAGCGCAACGCCCGCGCCAGCGCGCTGGCTGATGCCCGCGCCCGCGCCGTTGAAGAACAGCGCATGGCCGCAGAGCGTCGCGCTGCGGAAGAAGAAGCGCGCCGTCGCGCCGAGATCGAGCGCAAGGAGCGCGCCGAGCGTGAAGCCGCCGAGGCCCGCAAGCGTGAGGAAGATGCACGTCGCGCCGCTGAGGAAGAAAAGAAGCGTCGCGCCGAGCAGGAAGCTCGCAAGCGTCTGGGTGGCGGCGAAACCACGCAGGCCTCCAATACGCGTACGGCAACGCCCCGGCCGGCCGGCACCGCCAGCCGCGCCGCCGCCGAGAGCGAGGAGGAGCGTCGTGCACCGCGTCGCGGCCCGGCCGCTCGCATGCCCACGCCCACCAAGACGCCCCGCTCTCCCGCTGGACCTGCGAAGCAGCGTGGCCGCCTCACCGTGGTCAAGGCGCTTTCCGGGGATGACGAGCGTCAGCGTTCCGTCGCCTCCTTCCGTCGGCGCACCCAGCGTATGTCCGGCAAGGGCGGCCATCAGGAGCAGAAGGAAAAGATCTCCCGTGAGGTCGTGCTGCCTGAAACCATCACCATTCAGGAACTCGCCAACCGCATGTCGGAGCGGGGCGTGGATGTCATCCGCCTGCTGATGAAGCAGGGGCAGATGCTCAAGATCACCGATGTGATCGACGCTGATACGGCCGAACTCATCGCTGAAGACATGGGGCACACCGTGCGCCGCGTCTCCGAAGCGGATGTGGAAGAAGGCCTGTTCGATGCCCCGGATGAGCCGGAAACCTTGCAGGCACGTCCTCCGGTCGTGACCATCATGGGCCATGTTGACCACGGCAAGACCTCCCTTCTGGATGCCCTGCGTGAAGCCAATGTGGTTTCTGGTGAGGCCGGCGGTATCACTCAGCATATCGGCGCCTATCAGGTCACCTCTCCGCTGGGCGGCAAGATCACCTTCATCGACACCCCCGGCCATGCCGCCTTCACCGCCATGCGCGCCCGCGGCGCCAAGGTGACGGATATCGTCGTGCTGGTGGTGGCCGCCGATGACGGCGTGATGCCGCAGACGGTGGAAGCCATCAATCATGCCCGCGCCGCTGGTGTGCCGATCATTGTCGCCATCAACAAGATCGACAAGCCGGAAGCCAAGGCAGAGCGTGTGCGCACCGAGCTGCTGCAACATCAGGTGCAGGTCGAAAGCATGGGCGGCGAGACGCTTGAGGTGGAAGTTTCCGCCAAGAAGCGCATGAACCTCGAAAAGCTGCTGGAAGCCATTTCGTTGCAGGCCGAAATGCTCGACCTGACAGCGAACCCGGATCGCGCCGCCGAAGGCACGGTTGTGGAAGCCAAGCTGGATCGCGGTCGCGGTTCCGTCGCCACGGTGCTGGTGCAGCGCGGTACGCTTCATGTGAGCGATATCGTGGTGGCTGGTGCGGAATGGGGCCGCGTGCGCGCCCTCATCACCGATACCGGAGCCAATGCGGCTGTCGCGGGTCCCTCCGTGCCGGTGGAAGTGCTCGGCTTCAATGGCACGCCGGAAGCGGGTGACCGCCTTGCCGTGGTTGAGAATGAAGCCCGTGCGCGTGAAATCACCGAATATCGTCAGCGCCAGAAGCGTGAACTGGCGGCGGCTCGCACCGCCACTGTTCGCGGCTCCCTGGAGCAGATGATGAACCAGGTGAAGGCGGCCGGCCGCAAGGAATTCCCGCTCATCATCAAGGGTGACGTGCAGGGTTCGGTCGAAGCCATCATCGGCTCGCTGGAGAAGCTGGGCAATGACGAGGTGCAGGCCCGCATCATCCATTCCGGCGCGGGCGGTATCAATGAAAGCGATGTAACGCTGGCCGAGACCTCTAACGCCGCCATCATCGCCTTCAATGTGCGCGCCAACAAGGAAGCCCGCGAGGCGGCCGACCGGGCTGGCATTGAGATCCGCTACTACAACATCATCTACGATCTTGTGGATGACGTGAAGAAGGCCATGAGCGGCCTTCTGGCCCCCATCACCCGCGAGACCATGCTGGGCAATGCCGAGATCAAGCAGATCTTCGCCGTGTCCAAGGTCGGCAAGGTGGCTGGCTGCCTTGTCACCGATGGTGTTGTGGAACGCGGCCAGCATGTCCGCCTCATCCGCGACAATGTCGTGATCCACGAAGGCAAGCTGGCAACGCTCAACCGCTTCAAGGATGCGGTGAACACGGTGCACGCCGGCCAGGATTGCGGCATGTCCTTCGAGAATTATCAGGACATGCGCGAAGGCGACGTCATCGAGTGCTATCGCGTGGAAACGGTGCAGCGCTCGCTGTGATGAAACGGCCTGCCCATCTTCGGGCAGGCCCGCAGAAACACCCTGCCGGGCGGAACTCAACTTCCGCCCGGTATTTCTTTCCGGGTTCAGTACACACTGTTTCGCCGGCAGAAACAGATTTGGCGGGAAGAATGGACATGCAGGCCGGTTGCGTCTTCAGCCAGGAGACCACCCTCCCTTTTGCCCAACCCTTCCGCCCCATGACGACCTTCCCCTGAGCCTGCCCTTTTCAGGCAAGTTTTCCGGGAAGGGGACAGTCATGAACGTTCCAGACACGAGGTGAACCGGGCATATCCCGGTTTGGCCGCAAGGCCCGAAACACAAGACATTCAACCGGAGACAGGCGGTCCAACTCCGCGTTTCTCCCGATAGGAAAAGGTGCCTCAACGGCACCAATGAGGCTTAACCCATGAAGACCCAAGCCCGTTCGGGCGGCCCTTCCCAGCGCATGCTGCGCGTTGGCGAACTGGTGCGCCACGCCCTTGCCGATGTTCTCTCGCGCGGGGATCATGTCGATCCCGTTCTCTCCGGCCATATCATCACCGTGCCGGAAGTACGCATGTCGCCGGATCTGAAGATCGCCACCTGCTATGTCATGCCGCTGGGCGGCAAGGATATTTCCCCGGTCATCAAGGCGCTGGAGGCCAATAAGGGCCATCTGCGCCACGAGGTGGCGCGTCGGGTGGAGCTGAAATCCGCACCGGAACTGCGCTTCCGCAAGGATACGACCTTCGATGAGGGCGCGCGTATGGATGCACTGCTCAACTCACCGGCGGTAACGCGTGATCTTACCTCCCAGGATGAAGACGAAGAGAACCAGCCCGAATGACCGCTCCTTCCAGCGCCCCTGAAACCACGCCTGTCAACGACGCAGCACCTGCTGAAACATCTTCTGCCGAGGCCGCGCCTTCCTCTCAGGCCGCCCCCACAGCTGAAGCACCCCAGCGTGGTCCGCGCAAGGGCCGGCAGGATAACCGCCCCCGCACGCCGAAGCGTGAGCTGGATGGCTGGATTCTGCTCGACAAGCCGGTTGGCCTCACCTCCACCCAGGCTGTGGGTGCGGTGAAGCGTATCTATGGGGCGAAGAAGGCTGGCCATGCCGGCACGCTGGACCCGCTGGCCTCCGGCTGCCTGCCCATCGCCTTCGGGGAAGCCACAAAGACGGTTCCCTATGTGATGGACGGGCGCAAGACCTATCGCTTCACCGTGCATTTCGGCATCGAGACCGATACCGATGATGCCGAAGGCAAGCCGGTGGAAACATCGGACACCCGCCCCACGGATGACGAGATCCTCGCAGCCCTGCCCACCTTTCAGGGTGAGATCATGCAGGTGCCGCCGGCCTATTCGGCGCTGAAGATTGGTGGCGAACGAGCTTATGATCTGGCGCGGGATGGTGAAACCGTCATACTTCAAGCTCGCCCTGTCACCATCTACAGCCTGAAAATGGTGGAGCGGCCCGATGCCGACCACGCGGTGCTGGAAGCCGAATGCGGCAAGGGCACCTATGTGCGCGCCATTGCGCGCGACCTCGGCCGCATGCTGGGGGCGCGCGGCCATGTTTCCACCCTGCGCCGCACCAGCGTCGGCCCCTTCCTTGAAGAGGATCTGGTGCCGCTGGAGGAGCTGCGTGAACGCGGTGAAGACGGCGACCCGGCCCTGATGGAAGTGCTTGATCCAGTAGATTGCGCGCTGGAGGAAATCCCCCACGTCACCATCACCCCGCCAGACGCCCATCGCATGCGTTGCGGGCAGAGCGTGATCCTGCGCGGGCGCGATGCCCCCATTGTGGAAGGCCATGTCGCCGTGTTCTGCCAGGGCGGCCTCATTGCCATTGGCGATGCCGAAGGTGGTGAAATCTTCCCACATCGGGTGTTCAACTGGGCCCGCAAGGCCCCACGCCCGCCGCGCGCACCCAATCAGGGCTGAGCGCCGGCCCATTCGGGCCGGCCCCTCTTGCCCAAAAGCCCTTTTCGAGAGCTTCTCCCAAGGGGCGCTCCATTGTGCGGCCACAGGCCGTGCAGTGGTCAATATTCCGCTGGTTCGCCGGGCAAAAGCCGCTATAGTCCGCTGCGCGGATGGTTGGCTGTGCGAACCATCCGTCTTTCGACCGTGCTGGACGACATCCCGGCCCGGCCGAAAAGCGACACGAGCGCCGGCTTTTTATGGCCCGCGCCATCGTCGCATGTTTTTGACCCTCTTTTGAAAGGATATACCGATGTCGATTACTGCTGAGCGCAAGCAGGAGCTCATCAAGGAATACGGCACCAAGGAAGGCGACACCGGCTCTCCCGAGGTGCAGGTGGCCGTTCTGACCCACCGTATCGTGAACCTGACCGAGCACTTCAAGTCCCATCACAAGGACAACCACTCCCGTCGTGGTCTGCTCAAGCTCGTTTCCCAGCGTCGCAGCCTTCTCGACTATCTGAAGCGCAAGGATGAGGCCCGCTACAAGAGCCTCATCCAGCGTCTCGGCCTGCGCCGCTGATGCAGGGCGCGTGGCCCTTCCCGTGCAGTATCTGCTAACGGGCGGGCCATGCGCAACGGAACGGCCCGGCTGGCCTGATGGCTGGCGGGGCCGCCTTCCCGCCCCTTTTTCCAGGGGATTTCGCCGGCCTGTCGCCGGCTGTCGCGCAGTTTTACTTTGCGACTGATATGTCATGACCGCGGGCCATGAGGCCCGAAGACCGCACGGGCGCGGAGACGGACAGAGTCATGGCAGGATCGCCGGGCGCAACCGGCAACATTCCCGGCGCATCCGCGCTGTGTGAATGGCACTGATGCGCCCAGCCGTCTTGCTCATGGCTCGGCATCCCCCGTCTGCCGCAACGCCCTCAGGAGAAAGACGAAAGCATGTTCGAGATTCACAGCGAAACGCTGGACTGGGGCGGGCAGCCCCTCACTCTCGAGACCGGCAAGATGGCCCGTCAGGCCGACGGTTCCGTGCTGGCGACCTATGGCGACACCAAGGTGCTCGCCACTGTGGTTTCCGCCAAGGAGCCCAAGCCCGGCCAGGACTTCTTCCCCCTGACCGTGAATTATCAGGAAAAGACCTACGCCGCCGGCCGCATTCCCGGTGGTTATTTCAAGCGTGAAGGCCGCCCCTCCGAAAAGGAGACGCTGGTTTCCCGCCTGATCGACCGTCCGATCCGCCCGCTGTTCCCGGCTGGCTACAAGTGCGACACTCAGGTGGTTCTCACCGTGCTGGCGCATGATCTGGAGAATGACCCCGATATCGTGGCCATGGTTGCGGCCTCCGCAGCTCTCACCCTTTCCGGCGTGCCCTTCATGGGCCCGGTGGGTGCGGCGCGCGTCGGCTTCATTGATGGCGAATATGTGCTGAACCCCACCGTTGAAGAGGTGAAGGAGAGCGATCTCGACCTCGTGGTGGCCGGCACATCCGACGCCGTTCTGATGGTGGAATCCGAAGCCAAGGAACTGCCCGAGGAAATCATGCTCGGCGCGGTGATGTTCGGCCATCGCCACTTCCAGCCGGTGATCGAGGCCATCATCCGTCTCGCCGAAAAGGCCGCCAAGGAGCCGCGCGACTTCCAGCCGCTCGACGTCTCCGAAGTGGAAGCCAAGGCGAAGGAGATCGCCGAAGCCGATCTGCGCGCCGCCTACAAGATCCAGAAGAAGCAGGATCGCTACGAGGCTGTCGGCGAGGCCAAGGCCAAGGTCAAGCGCTTCTATGAAGAGCTGGCCCAGACTGGCGCGGCCGTGCCCACGGCGCAGGTCATCGGTGATGTGCTCAAGGCGCTGGAAGCCTCCATCGTGCGATGGAACATTCTCGACGACGGCATCCGCATTGACGGCCGCGATGTGAAGACCGTGCGTCCGATCGTTTCGGAAGCCGGCATCCTGCCGCGCGCCCATGGCTCGGCCCTGTTCACCCGCGGTGAAACGCAGGCGCTGGTCGTGGCGACCCTCGGCACCGGCGAGGACGAGCAGTTCATCGACTCTCTGGAAGGCACCTACAAGGAGCACTTCCTGCTGCACTACAACTTCCCGCCCTTCTCCGTGGGCGAGACCGGCCGCATGGGTTCGCCCGGCCGCCGCGAAATCGGCCATGGCAAGCTGGCCTGGCGCGCCATCCACCCGATGCTGCCGGCCAAGCACGAATTCCCCTACACGCTGCGCGTGGTGTCGGAAATTCTCGAATCCAACGGCTCGTCCTCCATGGCCACCGTCTGCGGCACCTCGCTGGCGCTGATGGATGCCGGCGTGCCGCTGCGTCGTCCGGTTGCGGGCATCGCCATGGGCCTCATCCTTGAGGGTGAGAAGTTCGCAGTGCTGACCGACATCCTCGGCGACGAGGATCACCTCGGCGACATGGACTTCAAGGTGGCTGGCACCGAGAACGGCGTCACCTCCCTGCAAATGGACATCAAGATCGCCGGCATCACCGAGGAGATCATGAAGGTCGCCCTCGCCCAGGCGAAGGATGGCCGCGCGCATATCCTCGGCGAAATGGCCAAGGCGCTCTCCTCCGCCCGTGAGGAACTGGGCGAGCACGCCCCGCGTATCGAGGTGATGCAGATCCCCGTCGACAAGATCCGTGAAGTGATCGGCTCCGGCGGCAAGGTCATCCGCGAGATCGTCGAGAAGACCGGCGCCAAGGTCAATATCGAGGACGACGGCACCATCAAGATCGCCTCCTCGGCCGCAGAGTCGATCAAGGCTGCCATCAACTGGATCAAGTCCATCGTTTCCGAACCGGAAGTGGGCCACATCTATGATGGCACCGTGGTGAAGGTGGTGGACTTCGGCGCCTTCGTGAACTTCTTCGGTTCCAAGGATGGCCTCGTCCATGTCTCCCAGATGGCGAAGGAACGGGTGAACAAGCCCTCCGACGTCGTGAAGGAAGGCGACAAGGTGAAGGTGAAGCTGCTGGGCTTTGATGACCGCGGCAAGACCCGCCTCTCCATGAAGGTGGTGGATCAGGAAACCGGTGAAGATCTCGAGGCCAAGGAAAAGGCCGAGCGTGAAGCCGCCAAGGCCGAGAAGGCTGCGGACTGATCCTTCCGGCTTCAACCGGACAAGACAAAAAGACAAGAGCGGCCTTCAGGGCCGCTCTTGCGTATCTGGGGCCTGGCAGCTCTCAAGCGAGCATCCGCGTATCCCCACAGACGGAAACCGCCTGCCCTGAAATCGTCCGCCCCGTCCGGCCCGCCAGAAACAGCACCTGATCGGCGATCTGCTCCGGGGCGACATATTCCTTGATGGATGTGTAGGAAAAAGCCTCGGCCTCCACCTCCACAAAACCCCGTCCCTGGCGCTGGGCCTTGGCCTCCAGCACACGCCGCTGACGCGCACCCGCCACCAGACCCGGCAGAATCGCATTCACGCGGATGCCATCCTCTCCCAGTTCGATGGCGAGTGATTTGGTGAGGCCGATCACCCCCCATTTGGCAGCGGCATAGGGGGTACGCATCGCAAAGCCGACACGCCCGGCAACCGAAGACAGATTGATGATGGAGGCATTGGCGCTTTCACGCAGCGCACCAACGGCATGAGATGCCGTGAGAAACTGGCTGGTGAGCACAATACGCAGGCAGCGCTCCCAGTCTGTCAGGTCGATATCCTCCACCCGTGCCGTAGGGCCCGCGATCCCGGCATTGTTCACCAGACAATCCAGCCCCCCCATCTGCGCAATGGCAAAATCCACAAAGCCTGTCAGCGCCTGCGAATCGGAGACATCCACCTCACGCGTGAGAATGCCCTCAGGCAGAGTGGAGAGCGCTTCAGCATCAATATCGCAGACCGCCAATTGAGCGCCTTCGGCCAGAAAGCCCTCGACAATGGCCCGGCCGATCCCGCCCGCCCCTGCCGTGACAAGCACTTTTGCGCCCTTCAATCCCAGTTCCATGCGTCACTCCTCCCCTGCCCTTGTGGGCAATGTATTTTTCAGGATGAATTCGAACGCCCCGCGAATATCGCACTCCACCGCATCAGCCGCTGCAATGGCATCGCCCTTGCGCAAGCCCTCAAGCATGGCGTGATGGGCGGATACCGAGAGCGCATTGCGCTGCCGGCGCGAGGGCTGGCCCAGATCCAGATTGATGATCGGCCCGGCCTTCAGCCAGTTGATAGTGGTGAGGTGCAGAAGGGTCGGGGAATCCGCGCCCTCATAGAGGCAGAAATGAAACTGCTTGTTGAGCTGAACCGCCCCCGGCGCTGAAGGATCGGACATGGCCTGCACAAAGCGGGCATTGATGTCTTCCAGCCGGGCCAGGCGCTCCGGCGTCATGCGCTCGGCGGCTTTGCGCACGGCTTCGCGTTCCAGAAGGATGCGGGTTTCCGTCAGATCCCGAAACTCTTCGGGCGAGAGCAGCTTCACCATGATGGCGCGATTACGCTCCACCGTCAGCGCGCCCTGCGCCACCAGCCGGCTCACGGCATCGCGAACGGGCATGGCGGAGACGCCCAGCTGTTCGGCCAGCTCGCGGATGGAGGTGCGGTCCTCCGGGCGCAGCGTGCCATCCAGCAACATCTCGCACAGCGTGTCATGCACCTGTTCCGTGAGCGAACGATCCCGCACCGGCAATTTCGCGATGGATGCCTTGTTCATGCTCCCTCCAACGTCACTCTTTACGCGACTCAGGTGATTGACAGCTTCATATGCGACGATAGTATGATCTGAGATCACAGTACAGATCAGGCACCCATAAAGGGGCCTAATAAACTGATAAAAAACAATATTCTGGAGGAAACCCCATGGCGAACCCCATCAGCAGGCGCATGTTTCTGGGCACCACCGCAGCGGCCGTCGGCGCATTGGCCATGCCGCCAGTGCTGCGCGCGCAATCCGGCCCCATCATTATCGGCCACCTCACCCCGCGCACCGGATTCCTCGGTCCGATGGGCGAATATGCCGTGATGGCGGCAGATCTCGCGGTGGAGGAAATCAACGCCAAGGGCGGCGTTCTGGGCCGCCAGATTCAGCTGGTGAAGGAAGATTCCATCAACCCGCAAACCGCCACCACCAAGGCGGAACGCATGATCGAGCGGGATAAGGTGGTGGCCATTCTGGGTGAAATCTCATCGGCCTCCGCCCTCAGCATCGGGCAGATCGCCCAGCGCTCCAACCGCCTGTTCATCAATACCGGCGCGAATTCCGATACGCTGCGCGGCGCAGACTGCAAGCGCAACATGTTCCATACGGAAGCGCAAAATGTCATGTATGTGAATGGCGAGGGTGAGTATCTGCTCTCCAATAATCTTGTGAAAGGCAAGACATGGTACATGCTCAGCGCAGATTATGCTTTCGGACATGATCTGCGCAAGGCGGCACTTGCCTTTCTGGAACGCAATGGCGGCAAGCTGGTGGGTGATGAACTTGTGCCCACCGATGCCGGCGACTTCTCCTCCTATATGCTGAAGATCAACGCCGCGAAGCCCGATGTCGTCATCCTGAACCTCGCCGGCACGCAGCAGGCCGGCTTCTTCAAGCAATATGGCGAATTCGGCCTCAACTTCCCCCTTGGCGGTTTTGACTTCAACACCTCCATGGCCTGGGCGGCGGGTGCAGAAAACTTCCGTGGCACATGGCCCTGTGTGTGGACGCACCAGGTGGATACCGAAGCCTCCCAGCGCTTCGCCAAGGCCTTCTGGACCAAATATGGCCGCCCGCCGGAAAACCAGGCCTGGAGCGATTATGTTGCGGTGAATATTCTGGCTCAGGCCATCGAGAAGACCGGCGGCACGAAAACCGAGGATCTCATCGCCTATCTGGAATCGGATGATGCGGAATTCGATATTCTGAAGCAGCGCAAGGGGCGTTTCTCCAAGGATAGCCACCAGCTTCTTCAGGAAGTCTACGCCGTCACAGCGCTTCCGCCGAATGAAGTGAAGAACAAGTGGGACATCTTCACCACCTCCGGCCCCATTCCCGCCGCCGACAAGCCCCTGAGCATTCTCACTGAAGGCCAGGTGGGCGGCAGCTGCACCTTCGGCTGAAGCCTTCCACTCTTCCATCTTTTCACACAGCGCAGCGGCGTCAGCACAAGGCTGGCGCCGCACGGCTCCGCATGTCCGGGAGACCCCAACCCATGTCGGCGATGCTGTTCGCGTCACAACTTCTGAACGGGTTGCTTGACGGGTTTTATTACCTGCTCATCGCGCTCGGTCTGTCCCTCATCTTTTCCCTGGGTGGCATCGTCAATCTGGCCCATGGTGCCTTCTTCGCCATTGGCGCCTATCTGGCGCTGGTGCTCACGCCCCATATCGGCTTTTTCGGCGCGCTCATCGTAGCCCCGCTTGTCGTCGCTGCGCTGGCCGTGGTGGTGGAACGCCTGCTCTTCACCCGTTTCTACCGGGTGGACCCGCTCTATTCCCTGCTGCTGACCTTCGGCCTGGCCATGATTATCGAACAGGCCCTGCGCTGGATCTTCGGTGCATCACCGCAAGCCTACAGCATGCCATCGGCCCTGCGCGGGCAAATCTTCTTCGGTGATTTCATCTATTCGCGCTACCGCCTGTTCCTCATCGGCATCGCCATTGCCGCTGTGGGCGCGCTGTGGCTGCTGCTCAACCGCACGGCATTCGGACGCATCGTGCGGGCGGGTATCCAGAACCCGGATATCCTCGGCACGCTGGGCATCTCCCTGCGCCCCTATCTCTCCGCTGTTGCGGCCATCGCCATCGGGCTTGCGGGGCTCGCCGGCGTGCTGCTGGCCCCCATTCACCCTGTCCACCCGATGATGGGGGCGGAAGTCATCGTCGCTGCTTTCGTGGTGGTGGTCATTGGCGGCCTCGGCTCCTTCTGGGGTGTGGTTGTGGCGGCCATTCTGGTCGGTCTGGTCAAGGGGATGATGATCGGCATCGGCCTCTCCCAATTCTCCATGCTCGCCATCTATCTGCTCATGTTCCTCGTGCTGCTGGTGCGGCCACGCGGGCTGATGGGCGAACGCATCACGCGTTTTGAATGAAGCGGAGATCATCACGATGAAAAAGCATCTTCCGCTTCTGGCGGCTGCCCTTTTCCTGATTGTCATGCCTTTTGTGCTGCATCTGCTGGGCCTTGGGGCAAGTTCGGCGATCGAAGTCGTCATTTTTGCACTGGCTGCGCTGGGGCTGAATATTCTGGCCGGCTATACCGGGCAGGTATCGTTCGGCCATGGCGCATGGTTCGGCCTTGGCGCTTATGCCGCCGGGCTCACGGCACTGGCGCTGCCGGGCCACGCCTTCATTCTGCCGCTGCTGGTGGCGGTGATTGTCACCATGGTGACGGCCGCCATCTTCGGCTTCTTCATGCTGCGCCGACGCGGCGTCTATTTCTCGCTGATGACGCTGGCGCTCAGCGCCATGTCCTTCCAGCTGGCCTACCGCTGGACGGACCTGACAGGCGGCGAAAACGGCCTGGGCGGCATTGAGCGCCCCATCTGGGCCGGCGTCGATTTCAACGACAACTGGAATTACTATGTGCTCGTCGCCGTGCTGGCCATGACGGTGGCTTATGCGGTGTGGCGTTTCCTGCATTCGCCGGTGGGCACGGTTCTGGTCTCCATTCGCGAGAATGAAGGGCGAGCCGTGGCGCTGGGCTACCGGGTGGCCCATTACAAGCTGGTGGCCTTCATCGCCTCGGCCTCCGTCACCGCGCTGGCCGGTGTGCTGCTGCTCTACAAGAACAGGCTGACATCGGCAGAACCCATGTCCGTGCTGTTCTCGGGCGAATTGCTGGCCATGGTGGTCATCGGCGGCATGCGCGGCTTCATGGGGCCGGCCCTTGGCGCACTCTTCTACGTGCTCTTCCGTGAATATCTCTCCATCTATACTGAAAACTGGCTGATCTGGTTCGGCATCATCTTTGTGGGCTTCGTGCTGTTCGCGAAGGAGGGGTTGATCGGCATTGGCGCACAGCTGCGCCAGCATTTCCTCCCCGGCCCCTCCATGGCTGCGGCCATGGCCGGGCGCTCCACCCGGAAGCAGCCCTTGCCCGCCTCGCTGCGCGCCCGGCAGGATGGCATCGAGAATGTGCTGGTGGCAGAAGGCATCAGCAAGAAATTCGGCGAGTTTCTGGCTGTTGATGGCGTTTCGCTTGGCGTGCGTGACCGCACATTGCATGCGCTGATCGGCCCGAATGGGGCTGGCAAGACGACAGCTTTCAACCTGCTCACCGGCGTTCTGCCACCCACCTCCGGCAAGGTCACGCTGTGCGGGAATGATGTCTCCGGGCGCAGTGCGGATATTATCGCCAATCAGGGTCTGGGCCGTTCGTTTCAGATCACCAACCTGTTCCCCACATTGACAGTGGGCGAAAATATCCGTCTGGCGGTGCAGGCGCACCATGGCTCCCGCATCAATCCGCTGCGGGATGCCGACCATGTGCCGGAAGTGGCGGAACGCACCCGTGAGATCATCGCCTGGGTGGGACTTGCCGGCATGGAGGAGGCCCGCGCCGACTCCCTCTCCTATGGCGGGCAACGCCTGCTGGATCTGGGGCTGGCGCTGGCCACCTCACCCCGCATCCTTCTGGCGGATGAGCCGCTGGCCGGGCTTTCCGTGGCCGAGCGCGAGCGTGTGGGCAATCTCATCAAGGAGGTGTCCGGCAACATTCCCGTGCTGCTGGTGGAGCATGATATCGACCGGGTGTTCGATCTTGCCGATCATGTCACCGTCATGAATGAAGGCAAGGTGCTGCTGGATGGCACCGTGGCCGATGCCCGCTCTTCCGAGCAGGTGCGGGAGATCTATATCGGCTCCGGCACCAGTGCAGTGGCGGCCTCCGCCCGGCAGGGCAGCGGCTCCATGGAGCAGGTGGTGGCGCTGGACAAGGTGAATGTCCATTATGGCAAGAGCCACATCCTGCATGATGTCTCTCTGGATATCCGCAAGAATGAGATCCTTGCGCTGCTGGGCCGCAACGGGGCCGGAAAATCCACCCTGCTCAAGGCGCTGACGGGGATTGTGACACCCTCTTCTGGTTCCATCCGGCTGGGCGAGAAGGAACTGGCGGGCCTGTCCAGCGCAGCTATCTCGCGTTCCGGCATCAGCTATGTGCCACAGGGCCGCGGCCTGTTTGCCGGCATGACGGTGCGGGAAAATCTCGAACTCGGGCGGCTGCGCCGTATCACCGGGGCGGGCAGCCATTGGACGCTGGATGAGATCTTCCAGTATTTCCCGCGCCTGAAGGAGCGTCTGGATACCGATGCCGACCGCCTCTCCGGGGGTGAGCAGCAGATGGTGGCCGTGGCCCGCGCCCTCTCCGGCGACACACGGGTACTGCTGCTGGATGAGCCCTTTGAGGGGCTGGCCCCGGCCGTGGTGGAACAGCTTTTCCGCACCTTCGACAGCCTGCGGGACATGCTCTCCATCGTCATTGTCGATCACAATCTCGATCTCGCCCTCGCCCTCTCGGACCGGACCGTCGTGCTCGAAATGGGCCGCGTCCTGCATGAGGTGCCCTCGCGCAATCTGGCGAACGATATCGAATTGCGGCGCGAACTGCTGTGGATGTGAGGAAAACCATGTCTTCAATTGCAATTGCGGGGGCCGGTCTCATCGGCCGCTCATGGGCCTATGTGTTCGCCCGCGCCGGCATGGATGTGCGGGTGTGGGACCCTAAGCCCGAGGTTCTGGACCGGCTCGATGCGGATATCCGCGCCATGCATGAAAAGGCCATCCTGCACGCTTGTGCCGGCGCGGACCCACAGGGCCTGCCGGGCCGCATCCGTGCCTGCACCCGGCTGGAAGACGCGCTGGAGGGCGCCAGTCTGGTGCAGGAGAACGGGCCGGAAATTCTGGAGATCAAACAGGCACTGTTCGCGGATCTGGACCGGCTGGCGCAGAAGGAGACCATTCTTGCCTCCTCCAGTTCGGCCCTGATGGCTTCGGCCTTCTGTTCCGGGCTAGAGGGGCAGGCGCGCTGTCTCGTTGGCCATCCGGTCAACCCTCCGCATCTGGTGCCGGTGGTGGAAATTTCCCCCATGCCCGAAACCGCGCCGGCCGTGGTGGAACAGGCCGCCGCGCTCTATCGCGCGGCCGGTCAGGTGCCGGTGAAGCTGCATCGGGAGATGGACGGCTTCGTGCTCAACCGCCTTCAGGCTGTAGTGCTGGCTGAGGCCCTGCGCCTGATCGCCGAGGGCGTCGTCTCCCCCGAGGGGCTGGATGACACCATCCGCCACGGGCTGGGCCGGCGCTGGGCCTTCATGGGGCCGATGGAAACCATCCACCTCAACGCACCCGGCGGCATTCCCGATTATCTGGAACGTTATGGCCCCACCATGGCGCGTCTGGCCGATGACGCCGCCCGTGGAGAAGCCTTTAGCCCCGAGGCCGCCCGCCGCGCCGCCGAAGGGTTCCGTACCGATGATGCCGAAAAGATCCGCGCCCGCCAGGAATGGCGGGATGGGGAGCTGGCCGCGCTCGACCGGCATCTGCGGAACCGCGCCTCTCACAAGATTGCATGACTCATATCACGCCAGATGGCACGGCCCGAACCGTGCCCGCCGTGCGTCTCAGGAAGGAAAAGCCCATGGCAGCCCGCAACAACAAAGTCATCATCACCTGCGCGGTGACTGGTGCCATCCACACCCCCTCCATGTCCCCGGCCCTGCCGGTGACGGCGGCTCAGATCGCCCGCGCCTCCATTGAGGCCGCCGAGGCTGGCGCATCCGTCATCCATCTGCATGCCCGCAACCCGGAAGACGGCAGCCCGGACCAGAGCCCTGAAGCCTTCGCGCCCTTTCTCTCCGTCATCAAGCAGAGCACGGATGCGGTCGTGAACATCACGACAGGCGGCGCACCCACCATGCCGATTGACGAGCGCATTCGCCCCGCCCTCACCTTTCAGCCGGAACTGGCCTCGCTGAACATGGGCACCATGAATTTCGGCCTGTTCCCCATGCTCAACCGCTTCAAGGATCTGGAGCATGAGTGGGAGCGGGAGTATCTCTCCAACAAGAATATCATCTTCCGCAACACGTTTGGGGATATCGAGCGGGTGATGCAGACTCTCGGCGCGAATGGAACGCGCTTCGAGTTTGAATGTTACGACACCGCTCATTTGTACAATCTGAAGCATTTTCATGATGCCGGACTGGTGAAGGGCCCGCTCTTCATCCAGACCGTGTTCGGCCTGATGGGCGGTATTGGCGCGCATCCTGATGACGTGCTGCACATGAAACGCACCGCAGACCGACTGTTCGGCGAGGACTATCGCTGGTCAGTTCTGGGGGCCGGACGCCACCAGATGACGATTGCCGCCATGGCTGCGGTCATGGGTGGAAACGTGCGTGTGGGGCTGGAGGATTCCCTGTGGGCCGGGCCCGGCATCGCCGCGCAAAGCAATGCCCAGCAGGTGCGCATGGTGCGCCAGATCATTGAGGGGCTGGGGCTTGAAATCGCCACCCCCGATGAAGCGCGCGAGATGCTGGCCCTCAAGGGCGGCGATGCCGTCGGCTTCTGAACTCTGGAACATTGCGGCTTTATGGGAGAAGGACCATGGCCATCAACTATCTGAAGCGCGGAAAATCCGAAGCGGAACGCTCCACCGATGATGCGCAGGTGCGCCAGACGGTGGAAGCCGCCCTCGCCGATATCGAGACCCGTGGCGATGCGGCAGTGCGCGAGATGAGCGCACGCTTCGACAAATACGAGCCTGCTGCCTTTCGCCTGAACAAAGAAGAGATCGAACGGCTGGTGGCCAGTGTCACCCCGCGGGATCTGGAAGATATCCGCTTCGCGCAGGAGCAGGTGCGCAATTTCGCCCGTGCCCAGCGCGCCAGTATGCTGGATGTGGAAGTGGAGACGCTGCCCGGCGTCATTCTTGGCCACAAGCATATTCCGGTGCAGTCCGTGGGCTGTTATGTGCCCGGCGGCAAATTCCCCATGGTGGCCTCGGCGCATATGTCGGTTGTCACTGCGGCGGTGGCCGGCGTGCCCCGCATCATCGCCGCCACACCCCCCTTCAAGGGTGAGCCGAATGCTGCCGTCATCGCGGCCCTGCACCTGGGCGGCGCGCATGAAATCTACGTAATGGGCGGTATTCAGGCCATTGGCGCGATGGCCCTCGGCACCCAGACCATCCAGCCGGTGGATATGCTGGTGGGGCCCGGCAATGCCTTTGTTGCGGAAGCCAAGCGCCAGTTGTTCGGGCGGGTGGGCATTGATCTGTTCGCCGGCCCCACCGAAACGCTGGTGATCGCCGATGACACCGTGGATGCGGAAATGTGCGCCACGGACCTTCTCGGTCAGGCCGAACATGGCTTCAACTCGCCGGCCGTGCTCATCACCAATTCCCGCCGCCTGGCCGAAGAAACCATGGCCGAGGTGGGGCGCCTGCTCACCCTTCTGCCCACCGCCGCCACCGCCTCTGCCAGTTGGCGCGATTATGGCGAGGTGATTGTGTGCGACAGCTATGAGGAGATGCTGGCCACCGCCGAGGACATCGCCTCCGAACATGTGCAGGTGATGACACAGCGCGATGACTGGTTTCTGGACAAGATGACCAGCTATGGCGCGCTCTTCCTCGGCCCGCGCACCAATGTGGCCAATGGCGACAAGGTGATTGGCACCAACCACACTTTGCCCACGCGCAAGGCCGGCCGCTATACGGGTGGGCTGTGGGTGGGCAAGTTCATCAAGACCCACTCCTACCAGCGCATCCTCACCGATGAGGCGGCGGCGCAGATTGGCCGCTATTGCTCGCGCCTGTGCATGCTGGAAGGCTTTGTGGGCCATGCCGAACAGGCAAATGTGCGCGTGCGCCGTTATGGCGGCGACAATATTCCTTATGGAAAGGCAGCAGAATGACCCCCATGCCGAATTTCTCGCTGGAAGGAAAGAGCGCGCTCATCACCGGCGCAGGGCGGGGCATTGGCCGCGCCATTGCCGATGTCTATGCTCAGGCTGGCGCGCATGTCTTTCTGTGTGCACGTACCCGCACCGAGGTGGAGGCGGCCGCTGCCGAACTCACGGCCGCCGGCTACAAGGCCGAGGCCCGCGCCTGTGACGTGACGGATGTCGCCGCTTTCCGGGCCATGGTGGAACAGCTTCCCCGGCTGGATGTGTTCGTCAACAATGCCGGCGTCAACCGCCCCAAGCCCCAGCTTGAGGTGACGGAAGAAGACTTTGACGCCGTGGTGGACCTGAACCTGCGCGGGGCCTTCTTCGCCCTGCAATCCGTCACCCGCAAGATGGTGGCGGAAGGCGGAAAGGCATCGGTCATCAACATGTCCTCGCAGATGGGCCATATTGGCTGCGAGAACCGCTCGCTCTACTGCGCCACAAAATGGGCGTTGGAGGGGCTGACGAAATCTGTCGCGGTAGAGCTGGCACCGCACAATATCCGCGTCAACACCATCTGCCCCACCTTCATCGAAACAGCGCTGACCAAGCCCTATTTCGAGAACCCCGAATTCCTTGATTTCTGCATGTCGAAGATCAAGGTCGGCCGGCTCGGGCAGGTGGATGACATTACCGGCGCGGCGCTCTATCTGGCCTCCGAGGCTTCCGCCCTCATGACCGGCAGCGCCATGATGCTGGATGCGGGCTGGACCGCCGACTGACATGATACAACAGCCGGGCAGCCCGCCTGCCCGGCGCCATTCGCCCCAATTACCCACCACCGGAAGGACAAGCGATGGACCGGAATGCGCCGGAAGGCTGGACAGACGACCGCGCCAGAGCTTTTCTGCGCGGCCTGTTCGATGTCGCCATTCACAGCGCCGCCCCGCAGGAATCTGTCATGCGTCATCTGCCAGCGCGCCCCAAGGGGCGCTGCGTGGTGGTGGGAGCCGGCAAGGCCTCTGCCGCCATGGCCGCCGCTGTGGATGCCGCATGGCCGGATGTCGACCTTTCCGGCCTTGTCGTCACCCGTTACGGCCATGCCGTGCCCACCGGGCGCATTCGCATTCTGGAAGCCGCCCATCCCGTGCCGGATGATGCCAGCGTGGTTGCCGCCCGCGCCATCATGGAAGCCGTGCAGGGCCTTGGACCGGATGACCTGGTTCTGGCGCTCATCTCCGGCGGGGGCTCGGCCCTGCTATGCCTACCCGCCGGCCAGATGAGCCTTGATGACAAGCGCGCCATCAACAGCGCCCTGCTGCGAAGCGGAGCCACGATTTCCGAAATGAACCTGCTGCGCAAGCAGCTGTCCGCCATCAAGGGCGGACGACTGGCGCAGGCTGCACGCCCGGCGCAGCTGGTGACGCTGGTGATTTCCGATGTGCCGGGTGATGACCCGGCCATCATCGCCTCCGGCCCCACCGTGCCGGATACGGGCACCCGCGCACAGGCGCGTGCACTGGTCGCGCGCCTGAAGCTGGATCTGCCGCCTGCCGCCCGCGCTGTTCTGGATACGCCGGACGAGACAGGGCCGGATGCCGCGCCCCCCTCACCAGCGCCGGATGTTCGCCTCATCGCCGCACCGGCCCTTTCGCTTCAGGCGGCGGCGCAGGCGGCGCAGGCGTCAGGCGTCACGCCACTCATACTGGGCGATGCGCTGGAGGGAGAGGCGCGGGAACTGGGCACGGTGATGGCCGGCATTGCCCGCGCGGTGCGCAGCCATGGGCACCCTGTCCGCCCGCCGGCGGTGCTGCTTTCCGGTGGCGAAACCACCGTGACCATCGGCCCCGAAGGCCATGGCAAGGGGGGACGCAATACGGAGTGCCTTCTGGGCCTCGCCCTTGCTTTGCAAGGCGCGCCCGGCATATGGGCCATGGCCGGAGACAGTGATGGCATTGACGGCACCGAGGATGCTGCCGGCGCGCTCATCGCCCCCGATACGCTCACCCGCGCCAGCGCCGCCAAGCTGGATGCCCGCGCCCTTCTGGCGAACCATGACAGCTACACCCTGTTCAACGGGCTGGGCGATCTGATCCACACCGGCCCGACCCTGACCAATGTGAATGATATTCGCGCCATACTGATCGTCTGAGGGAGGCGGCTTTGGCCGCAACATGCCATGCTCCGCAATCGCCGCACCAAGATTGTCGCCACCGTCGGGCCAGCCTGTGCGCAGCCGGAGATGCTGAAGGCCCTGTATCTGGCCGGCGTCGATACATTCCGCATGAATTTCAGCCATGGCACGCATGAGGACCATGCCCGCGTGCATGCCGCCCTGCGGGCGCTGGAGACGGAAACCGGACGCCCCATCGGCATTCTCCAGGATCTGCAAGGGCCCAAAATCCGCATCGGCCTGCTTCAGGATGGGCCTCTGACGGTGGAGAAAGGCGAAAAGCTGCGCTTCGTTCTGGGAGATGCGCCGGGAGGGCGCTTCTCCATTCCGCTCCCGCATCCTGAAATTTTCGCCGCCATTGCACCGGGGCAGGATCTGCTGATTGATGACGGCCGCGTGCGGGTACGGGTTACTTCAGCCGAAACCGACACCATTGACGCCGAAGTAAGGGTGGGTGGCCCGCTTTCCAACCACAAGGGCGTGAACCTGCCTGGAACGGCGCTCAACCTTTCGCCTCTCACCCGGAAGGACCGGGCAGATCTCGAGTTCGGCCTGTCTCTGGGCATGGATTGGGTGGCGCTCTCCTTCGTACAGCGCCCGGCAGACCTGATCGAAGCGCGCGGCCTTATCGGCGAGCGGGCCGGCCTTCTGGCCAAGATCGAGAAGCCATCTGCGCTGGAGCATATTGACGACATCATTCGCCTGTCCGACGCGATCATGGTGGCCCGTGGCGATCTGGGCGTGGAAATTCCGAACGAGGAAGTTCCGGGCCGTCAGAAGGAATTGGTGCGCGCCTGCCGGCTGGCCGCCAAGCCGGTGATTGTGGCCACGCAGATGCTGGATTCCATGGTCACCTCCCCAACGCCAACGCGGGCCGAGGTTTCCGATGTCGCCACCGCCATTTATGATGGGGCCGACGCCGTGATGCTCTCGGCAGAATCTGCGGCCGGCGCCTATCCGGTGGAGGCCGTGCAGATGATGGATCGCATCATCCATTCCACCGAGCATCACAAGCTGTATCCCTCCATTCTTGCCTCGTCCGCACCGGGCGAAGAGGATTCCCCGCCCCATGCGGTGGCTGCTGCGGCCGCCATGCTGGCAGAGAGCATTCATGCCGCCGCGATTGTGGGGTTCACCTCACGCGGCGCAACTGCCGCCCGCATCGCCCGCAAGCGCACAAATGTGCCGATTGTGGCCATGACACCGGATCTGGCCGTGGCCCGCCGAGCCAATCTGTTATGGGGGGCTTACAGCGTCCACGCACCGGATATCCGCTCTTATGACGAGATGGTGCAATCTGCCGAAAATGTTCTGATGCGCGAGCAGGTTGCAGAACCCGGCGCGCTGGCGGTGGTGGTGGCCGGCATTCCCTTCGGCCATGCGGGCAGCACCAACAATATCCGTGTCATCCGCATCTCATCACAACATCCCGCATAGCGCGAACGGGGGAACAATCCGGGATCGTGAGGCGTGCTCATCATCCTGAACATGCCCCCTCACGACGAAGAACCAGATGAACGCCTGCCCAGAACGCCTGCCCAGAACCCCTGCCCAGAACCCCTGCCCAAGCTGGCATATCCGGTCTGATCTTCCATGATTTGGAAGCACCGCAGTGCTACGGCTTGCGCTCGCCGGGGCTACAGAGGCTGAAACAACCAGATGTCTGAAGAACGTGTCAGCCATATTGGATGCGCACGATCTGTCTCGCGATACAGGGCTGGCGAAGAGCGCTGTAGCGAAGCTCGAAAGGAGAACGAAGCCTGTAAATGGCCTGTAAAACGGCCATCATCTTCCGACTTCGAAACTGCTATTTATTTTTGGAAAATCAAATGGCTGGGGAACCAGGATTCGAACCTGGATTAACGGAGTCAGAGTCCGCGGTTCTACCGTTGAACTATTCCCCACCATGACAATCGCTGATTTTTGGTGACAGCGACATCCGCCCTAAGCTTGCGCCCGGAACTGATGGGGTGTTTACCCGAGTGAATTCGCCCTGTCTACCCCCAAGCGAATTATCCACAAGCGCTCCGACATTCAAAGCTCGCAATGCTGTCATGCAAAAGCAGCTATGTTGCATCGCGCGGCCATCTCCTATCTTCCTCCTCAGGAATGGAGATTGGAAATGGCTTCGATCGCTGCAAACACCGTTTTGGGCGAAGCACCTCGCGAGCATGTCGGTGGTGTGGTGAAGTCCTTTTTCTCTGCCCTCGCAAAGCAGCGCAAGGCTACAGCCCGTTATGGCGATATCGCCCATGTCGGGATGTTCGGCGCCCCGCTGTTTCGCCATGAGGGTGAGCGCCAGAGCGCTGCCATTTCTCAGGATTTCAAGCGCGCTGAGCATTGAGATCAGGGTTTTTGTGAATTTATCTTCGAGTTTCCTCCCAGAGACTTCACCCCGCCGGCTGCAAAGCTCGGCGGGTTTTCTTTTTTCGGCAGCTATTCCACCCGCACGGTCACGCTGTCGCTCATCCCTTCTGCATCTATCACCGTGAGGCGGGTAAAACCTGTACCGCGCGGTGACCAGAACAGGATGCGCCGGTTCTCCGCACGGGCAATGGGCGCACCATCCAGAAGCAGGGTCAGCGGCAAGATGCCGCCTTCCACCTTCAGCACAAGGGAGGCTTCTGCGCCGCCGGCATCAAGCCGTGCTCCATCGGGCGGGAAAACCACCTGCACGCCATTGTCCGCCGTCGCCCCGAACTGGCGTTGCGGCGGTGGCAGACGTGCATTTCCGGCCAGCAGAGCCCCGCGCGGGGCTGGCGGCAGGGGCGCGGGCTGGCGGGTGATGCGCGCAAAGGCATCGAACAGCAATGGCGCGGCGGCGGAACGCCCCGTGAGGCCCGGCACCGGCTGTCCATCGGGCCGCCCCACCCACACAGCAACAGTGCGCCGCCCGTCAAACCCCACAGCCCAGCTGTCGCGATAGCCGTAGGATGTGCCGGTCTTGAAGGCGATCCGGCCTGCCATGCCATGAGCCGGGGCGGGCGTGCCCAGCAGGCAACGGGCCGTATACCAAGCCGCAACCGGCCCCACAAAAGGGGCCTGTGGCGCGGCCAGTATCTCCTCATCCATGCGGAAGCGCAGGGATTTTGCCTCACCCCCCCGCGCCAGAGTGCTATACAACATGGCCAGATCCGTCAGGCGCATCCCCACGCCGCCCAGCCCCATGGGGAGGGCCGGCGCGGCCCCTGCCGGCAGCTCCAGCCCCGCCCCCACCTGCTGGAGATGGCTGGCCAGACGCTGCGGACCGACCACATCCAGCAGGCGCACCACCGGCACATTCAGCGACCATTGCAAAGCCCGGCACACGGACACCGTGCCGTGAAAACCCTTGTCGAAATTTTCCGGCCGCCATGCGCCGAAGCGAACGGGCCTGTCCGCAATCAGGGTTTCCGGGTGAGCGATGCCATCATCAAAAGCCATCGCATAGATGAAGGGCTTGAGCGTAGAGCCCGGCGAGCGCACGGCGCGGGCCAGATCCACCTCCCCTGCCCGGCTCCTGTCAAAGAAATCCGCTGCACCCACATAAGCCCGCACTTCAGCGCTGGCATTGTCCACCACCATGATGGCTGCGGAAAGTCCGCGCCCCAGCGCCTGCGTTCGACCCCGCGCCAGCTCTTCCAGTTGCGCCTGCAGGGGCGCATCCAGCGTGAGCGGATGGCGCGTCAGCGCCGGGCGGGCTGAAAGCTGCTGCTGCGCCAGATGCGGGGCCAGAGCCGGCATGGGCAGGCGGCCTGAAGGCATGGGCTCACGCCGGGCCAGGCGCACCTCATCAGCAGAAACCACACCTTCTGCCAGCAGCCGGTCCAGCACACGGTTGCGCGCCGCCAGAGCCTGCCGTGGCTGGCGATCCGGCCGGCGTGCTTCGGGAGACTGGGGTAGCGCCACCAGAAGCGCCGCCTCCCCCAGAGAGAGACGATGCGGCTCCTTGCCGAAATAGGTAAGCGCGGCCGCCCGCACGCCTTCAATATTGCCGCCATAAGGTGCAAGCGTGAGATAGAGTGAGACAATCTCCGGCTTGGATAATCGCGCTTCCAGTTCCAGCGCACGGCGCATCTGGGCCAGCTTCGCGCCCAGTGTGCGCGGGCGTGGCTGTTCCAGCAGGCGCGCCACCTGCATGGTGAGGGTTGAACCGCCGGACACCACCCGCCCTTCAAAAACCATCTGCATGGCGGCCCGGCCCAGCGCCAGCACATCAATGCCGCCATGAGAACGAAAACGCTTGTCCTCATAAGCTTCCAGAAGGGTGATGAATCGCGGGTCCACATCCTCAAGCCGGGCCGCCAGTCGCCAGCGCCCATCCGGCAGGGAGAAGGGACGCAACAGGCGCCCCTCCCTGTCCACCACCTCTCGGGAGACATCCGGCTGCGGTGGCAGCGGGGCAGAAGCCTGCACGTAAGCCCGCATCCCCAGAAGGCCGGCAAAGCCTCCCGCCGCCAGCAGCAGCACGACCATACCGGCAAACAGCAGTGTGCGCCGCCCTCTCCGACAGAGGCGGGAAGGATCGCCCTGATCCCTGCCGGATTTCAGGAACCCCTTCAGAAAACCCATGGGCGCACCTTATCCTGCGGAGGCAGGCAAGCACCGCAGATCTGCCCGCCCCATCCGCCATCCCGCCTGCCGAACCGGGCAGGACAAGGTGCACTGACGATCCCCATTCCCTTTCGCCACAACGTGACCTGAGCCCGCACACTCATTTTGCGGCCGTCACCTCCACAGTGCCGGTTCCGGTGCGAGCAAAGCGTTCCGGCCGGTACATATCCTCCACCATGGCCGGCGGATGCGCATAGCGGCCCGGCGAAACCGCCCGCACCACATAGGCCACCACAAAGGCGCCATCCCCCTGCTGCCGGGCGGCGGAGGCCACGAAGCGATCATCGCGAAACTCCACATGCTCCGGCGAGGCGGTTTCATCCAGCCAGGCGAAGGCTCCGTCCTGCCCGCCCTGCACCAGCTTCGGATTTTCAATCTCGAAGCCGGCCGGCAGATAATCCACCAGCAGAATATCGGCTGGAACATTTTGCAGATCCTCCACCTTCAGCACCACCGCAAGGCGTTGGTTCTGCTGCACTCTGGCAGGGTCTGCAGGCTGGCCATCCAGCGTGAAATAAGCGCGCTCCAGCCGGAAGCCCTGCTGGGCCGGCGGTTCGGGCGCTCTGGGTGCACCATGCACCACCATCACCGCCTCCACCGGCGTGGCCCCGCCATTGCGCACCACCACATCCCCCTTCAGCAGCGCCGCGCGGGAGAGCGTGCGTCCAAGCACCCCCTCATACGGTGCGCCGCTCACATCCAGCCGCATGGCGTCGGCCTGCTGTGCGAGCGATTCCGCCGCGCGCACCATCCAGGCATTTTCCTGTGTGGAGGTGCGCAGCGTGTCTCCGCGCAACTGGCCCATGCGCTTCAGGGCGGCATCGGCCAGTTGTGGAAAGCCGGCCTCCCGAGAAAGAACAGTCACCGCCGCCGCATCACGCAGGGCCGAGCCGAAATCGTTACGCCCGGTTTCATCAGCCACGGGCGCTGCGGGCAGCCCGGCCAGCGCCACCCGCAATACCTGTTCCGCCCGGTTGCGATCTCCCAGAAGGGCAAGCCCCGCCCCCACCTGCGCCCGCGCCATGGGGCCGGGCAGCTTGTCCAGCCGGGCATCGGCCAGATAACGCAGATCGCCCAGCGGCGCACGACCATTGCGCGCCAGAACATAGAGCGCATAGGCCAACCCATTGCCATCCGGCGACAGATCCGGCCCGGACAAATTCACCCGGTTGCGCAACCCATCCAGAGCCAGTGCGAACGCCTGTTGCGGCACGGCGAAGCCCTTCTCCTGCGCACGGGTGAGGAAATCCGTGACATAGGCGCTGAGCCACACATCCTGCCCACCGGCACCCCACAGGCCGAACGACCCATCAGACCCCTGATGCGCCAGCACACGGGTGATGGCATCGCGAATGCGGCTCTGCGCATCCGCATCCAGCGGGCGGCCCACAAGGCGGCTGAGTTCATTGTAGGAGAGCAACGGCAAGGCGCGGCTCGTCACCTGCTCGGCGCAGCCATAGGGGTAACGGTCCAGTTCCGCCAGAAGCGCCGGCACATCCAGCGCCATGCCGGGGCTCACGCTCAGGGCCACACTGCCGCTGCCGGGCAACACATCATTCAGAAGGGTGGAGGAGACCGTCACGCTCTCTCCCGGCTCCAGCGTGCGCACCATGCGGCGCGACAGATCCGGCCAGGGCGCGCGGATATCGAGCGCGAAACTGCGCGCCACCTCCACCCCCTGCCCGGAAAGGTGCACATCAATGCGGCCCGGCCCGATGGCGCGACCTTCCAGCGGCAGGCGCAGGCTGCGCCGCTCGCCCGCCTTCAGCATCAGCTCCCCGGTCGGCGCGACAATGCCCGCCGCCCCATCGCCCGATACGCGCAACTGATAAGCGCCCGCCGGCCCGTCCACATTGGTCAGGTCCAGATTGAGGGTAGAGCGATCCCCCGCCGCCAGAAAACGCGGCAGCGTGGCCAGCACCACCACCTTGTCCCGCACCACCACATCGGCGCTGCCGTGGCCCAGCCGGTCCGCGCTCCAGGCCATGGCCATCAAGCGCACCGTGCCATCAAAGGCCGGAATGGCGAACGGAATGGACACCGTGCCATCCGTCCCCACGGGCACGATGCCGGAAAACAGCGCCAGCGGCGGCTGGGTGGGCGGGCTGGCCTGAAGCCCCACCTCCATGCCATCGCCCCCCGAGCGCAGGCGACCGGCATTGGCGTGCATGCCATTAATCAGCGCGCCATACAGATCCCGGACTTCCATGCCGAGGCGACGCTGGCCAAAGATCACATCATCCGGCGCTGGTGGCGTGAAGCCGGTAAGGTTGAGAATGCCCACATCCACCGCAGCCAGCGTGACATAAGCCTGTTCGCCCGGCTGCAAACCCTCCACCCGGACAGGCACCGTCAGCCTCTCTTCCGGGCGCATCTGCTCTGGTGGATCAAGCGCCACCTTCAGCGTATGCGCGGCCCGGTTGACGGAGAACCACGCCAGCCCGATGGCCCGGCCCGGCATACGCCCGGCCGCGACATCCAGCGGACGATGGAAGAAGGCGACAAGATAAGCCCCCGGCCCCCAGTTTTCGCCCACCGTGAAGGTCAGCCTGTTGGGGCCGGGCTGCACGGCGATATTCTTCTGCTCCAGAACACCCTCATTCATCACCATCACGGTAGCGGTGCCCGCAGCGCGGGCGGTGAGGGTGGCGTTCAGCGTGTCTCCACTGGCATAGGCCTCGCGCTCCAGCACCAGCTCCAGCCTGTCCGGCGTATCCGGCCCGCCTTCTCCGGCAAAGCCGGCATCGAAGCTCAGGCTGGTGAGGGGCAGATTATCGCCGGAAACATCCAGCCGGTAACGGCCATAGCCGGTGGGCACGGAGAGGCGCGCCGGCTCCTGCGCGCCAACATCCAGCCGGCCCTGCGCCACGCGGGTGACGATGCGCACCGGCTCGAAATCCCATGCGCCGCCAGAACGATACCACTGATATCGGGTTTCCAGCCTGGAGAGCTCCCATGTCAGGCCGGGTGCGGCCAGCAGGCGATCATCCGCCCCGGCGACGATCACATCGAAACGCGCCTCCGCCCCCTCATCCACACGACCGGGAAACAGCGGCTTCACACCGATCACGCTGCCGGAAGGCGCAACAGGCAGCACGATGGTGCGCTGCACGGCCCGCCCGCCCGCCTCGACAAGACGCACCAGCGTTTCCATTTCCAGCGGGCGATGGGTACGGGGCAAATTGCGCGCAAGAACCTGAAGCGCAGCATGACCCTTCTCATCCGTCACTGGCACATCTGCCACTGCGGTCGTCTCCGGCAAAATCTGGTCATCCCCATTGCCGAAGCGGTAACCCTCGAAGCCCTTGCGGTTTTCAGAAAGGCGCAACTGGGTCTGCGCTTCCACTTCCAGCCCGGCAGCCGGTGCGCCAAACAGGAAGCGCCCTTCCAGCAGCACCTGCGCCGGCTGCTGGCGCGACAGCAAAGCCTGTGGCGAGGTCAGGGTGAATTCCACCCGGTCCGGTACATAATCTTCCAGCAGAAAGGCGGTTTCGCCAATGGCCGGGGCTTTCGGATCAGCGAAGGCGCGCACCCGCCATGTGCCCGTCATCGCCCCCTCCAGCAAGGGCAGCTCCGCCACAAGGCCGCCGACCTCGGCATCCCGCAGCACCAGACGACGATCCTCCACCCCATCCGGGCGATAAAGAATGAGCGTGACGGGCAGATCCGCCGCCGCGCGGCCCTGCGCATTCCGCACAAGGGTGGTGACATGCACCGTCTCGCCCGAGCGATAGACACCCCGCTCCGGCGTGAGGAAGGCATCCAGCGTTCCGGGGGCCGCACGGCCAGCCACGCCGCGATCTGTCAGGTCAAAGGCGGAATCCTTCAGCGAGAGAAAGGCGTAATCGCCCTCCTGCGTGCTGGCGATCACCACTTCCGGCTCCAGCCCGGCGGGCCCGCGCGAGAGGCCCGGATCAAACCGCACATGGCCACTGGCGTCGGTACGGGCTGTGCCCAGCACCTCATTGGAGCGCGCCACCAGTTTCACCAACGCCCCTTCCACCGGCTGCGCCCCGCCCAGGCCGCGCACCAGCACATGCACGCCATCTTCCCCCGAAATGGCGGTGAGGCCGAGATCGGAGACGATGAACCACTGGGTCGCCTCCGCGCCATAACGTTCCCCATCCCCCAGCGAGGCCGGGTCCGGCGCGGCTGTCATGACATAAACGCCTGGTTGCAGCGCACCGATGGTCTCGGAGACGGGAATGGCGGTGGTCACCTCGCTGTTGAGCGGGCTTTCCACCTCCAGCACGCCAGACCACACCTTCACCGCCGCCCCTTCCGCAAGGCGTTCGCGCGCATAGCTGTAAAGATTGCGGCGGAACTCACCCTGCAATGCCGTTGGCACCAGCGCCCGGTCGCCGATCCGCAAAATGCCAACCTTCACCGCAGACGTATTCACCGACACCACGGGAATGCCCTTCTGCCCCGTGCGCGGCAGCACATAATTGCGCCCGGTGAAACGGGCCATGGGCAGACGATCACGCACATAAATGGCCAGAGAAACGGCCTTGTTCAGCTTTTCGCCATTGGCGGCGGGCAGGCCGGGGCGCAGGCGCACTTCATAGCGCGCCCCATGCTTCAGCCCCTCCACGCAAATCTGGCTGCCATCCACCCGCAGGGCCGGCTGGTTGTCGTCGGCCATGCGCACAAAGGGCGCGAAATCCGCGCTGCCCGCCAGCGCTTGGGAGAACTGCACGCAGGCGCGCGGCGCGGCGGATTCCGATTCCACCGTGAAATCCACCACGCGGAAGCCATGCTCCTCGCGGATCTTTTCATAGAAATTCCGCTCGGCCTTGCTGTCGCGCAGGGCAAGGGCGGCTTTCATGCTCTCCAGCGCGGCATTCCAGAAATTGCGGTTGGCATATTGATGGCCGATGAAGGCGAGCGCCGCCGCCCCCTCCGCTGGTGTCTGCGCCCGGCGATAGGCAATATAGGCTGCCGCCATGGCATCATCGGCATATCGCCAGCCCTCCGGCTCCCCTTCTCGCGGGGTGATGGCGGCAAGCGCCCGCGCCAGACTGAGCCATGCGGCGCTCTCCTGCGGGCGCGCCATGGCGAGATTGGCATAGAGCGTAGCGGCCGTGCGCGGATCACGCTGCTTCATGGCGTTCTCAGCCGCGCGGCGCGTGGTGTCATAAGCGGTCAGCAATTCGGATGTGGTGCGGCCCAGTTGCCGTTCATAACGTCGCGCACCTTCGATGAGGTCATCCCGCTGAAAGCTTTTCTGGAAGGATGGCGCGCTCTGGGCGCTGGCCACCCGGCCCGGCACGGGCATGGGCTGAGGCTGGGCCAGCGCGGCACTTGCCACCATCGCGCCACCAGCCAGGGCACAAACCGCCAGCGCCTTGCGCCAGAAAGGAAGTTTCGGCCAGAATGATGCCCCGGAAAGATGCTGATAGTGCGCCACGGCAATGCCCTCCCCGAATATCTCACGGGGGCCGAAGCCTGTTTGCATCTGATGTGGCGCGGGCTGTCAGCCCCCCTCTTCATGCGCCATATCACATTGGCAAATCGTGGTTCCGGCCCGGTCGCCCGCGTCGCCTGTCCTGCGCGAGGGCCTGTTCCGGGGAGCATTATACAGCTTTCCGGCAACAGGCGCATGGCGACCTGCACAGGCGCCATGAAAAACATGAGCCGCGCAGGGCCGACCCTGCGCTTCAGCTTTTCTCCGGCAACAAAACCTGCGCACGCAGCGGCTGAAGATTGCGCCGCCCGATACGCCCCAGCAGGCGACGATGCGCCTTGTGCCCCTCCGGGTGCCCACCCAGCCTGTCATAATGGCGACGTGACAGCAGCAGCCCCTGTTCCGGCCGGGGCAGGCCCAGAAGGGTCATCCGGGTCGCGGCCATCGCCTCGCCGAAACGCGGGCCGAAGCCATACCCTTCCACCGCGACACGGAAGGTCGCGGCCCTGCGCTCTGCGCTCCCGCGCCGCTCCACCGTTTCGATGAAAGTACCGACATCCCGCGTCCATCCCTCCATCAACAGGGACTGGGCAGCCAGAAACAGAAGCCAGTGCCCCCGGCTGCGGGCCGCGCCCTGTCGCAGGCGCAACCCTTCATCCCCCATCACGCTGAGGAACTCGCATCCTGCGGCATCGGCAATGGCGGCGGTGTCATCCGTGGAGCCATTGTCCACCAGCACCACATCCTTGATGAGACCGGCTGTCACGCCCGCGACCAGCGCGGAAAGAACCGGCACAAGCTGGCGCTCACAATTATGCGTGGGGATGATGACAGAAAGCAAAGGGGCCTCTCTCCAAAAGTGCTCCCAGCTATAATGCGCCGCAGCGTCCGATGCCACATCGCACAGGAATTGGAAGCTGGTGAAATTTTATGCACCCCTCACCCATCCGCCACCGGAAATGCACCTTCCACCCGACATGGACTCGATTGTATCGGGCGGATATGCCAATCCGGCATCGCAAATTCTTTCCGTCTCCCGTTCAGAACCCCGGCCTTCCCATGAAATCAACTGACGCCACCCTTCTTGTCGTTCCCGGCTGGAACGACTCCAGCCCGGACCACTGGCAAAGCCGCTGGATTTCCCGCCTCTCCGCTGCGGAACGGGTGCATCAGGCCGATTTTGCCCGGCCCGAGCGCGCGGCCTGGGTGGATAATCTGCTGCGGGCGGTGGAAGCCGCGCAAAAGCCCGTGGTTCTTGTCGCCCACTCACTGGGCACCACCACCGTGCTGCATGCCGCACCTCAACTGAAGCAGGGCCCGCTGGCCGGCAAGGTGGCCGGGGCCTTTCTGGTGGCGCCGCCGGATCTGGATGCGGAAAGCGCCAGCCCGGTTCTGGCCGGCTTTGCCCCCGTGCCCATGCAACGCCTGCCCTTCCCCAGCCTTGTGGTGGCCAGCCGCACAGACCCATGGTGCAGCTATGAGCGCGCCACGGATTTCGCCGCCGCATGGGGCGCCGAGCTGGTGGATGCCGGAGAAGCAGGCCACATCAACCCCGAGGCCGGCTTTGGCCCCTGGCCGGAAGGCACCATGCGTTTCATGGGCTTTCTGCGCGGCCTGTAGCCCCCGGAGGCGCTTCGGGAATGTGGCTCTGTATGTCACACATGGCTGTCATATGTCCGCCACATGCTTGTGAATGCATCCGCAGCCTTTACAAACTCCCGACCCCGCGCCTATCAGAACAGCACTTCTCTAGCCTCGAGAGACTCGCCTTTGCGGGTGGAGCAGAACATGTCAGCGGAAAACGGTCCCATGAAGCTCGTCGCGGGTAATTCCAATCGCGCGCTCGCAGAAGCCATTGCCGCCTATCTCAGCATTCCCATGACAAAGGCGGTCGTCCGACGCTTCGCCGACATGGAGATCTTTGTCGAGATCCAGGAAAATGTGCGCGGGCAGGATGTGTTCGTCCTGCAATCCACCTCCTTCCCCACCAATGACCACCTCATGGAGTTGCTCATCATCATTGATGCGCTGCGCCGTGCCTCCGCCAAGCGCATTACTGCGGTGCTGCCCTATTTCGGCTATGCCCGGCAGGATCGCAAACCCGGACCGCGCACGCCCATCTCCGCCAAGCTGGTGGCCAATCTCATCACCCATGCCGGCGCGGACCGCGTGATGACGCTGGACCTGCACGCCGGGCAGATTCAGGGCTTCTTCGATATTCCGACCGACAATCTCTATGCCGCCCCGGTGATGGTGCGCGACATCAAGGAACGGTTCGAGCTCGAAAACCTCATGGTGGTGTCGCCGGATGTCGGCGGCGTGGTGCGCGCCCGCGCGCTGGCCAAGCGCATTGACGCCCAGCTCGCCATTGTCGACAAGCGCCGCGAACGCCCCGGCGAGAGCGAAGTGATGAATGTCATCGGTGATGTCAGCGGCCGGCGCTGCATTCTGGTAGATGATATCGTGGATTCCGGCGGCACGCTGGTGAATGCGGCGGAAGCCCTTCTGGCCCGTGGTGCCAGCGAGGTGCACGCCTATCTCACCCATGGCGTGCTCTCCGGTGGTGCCGTGGCCCGGATCACCTCCTCCAATCTGAAGGAATTGGTGATTACCGATTCCATCATGCCCACCGAGGCTGTGCGCGTCGCCCGCAATATCCGCGTTCTGCCTATCGGCAGCCTCATCGGCGAGGCCATCGCCCGCACGGCTCACGAAGAATCCGTGTCCAGCCTGTTCGACTGAACAGCGCACCATTCGTGAACAGCAAGGCGGGTTCCGGCAAGCCGGGCCCGCCTTTTTCATGTTGGCCCCAACGCCCGCCATTCACCCTTCGGCACAGAGCGGATGCGCCTGCGCCTTCAGCGCCGCAAGCGCATCCTGCGGCGGAAGAATCACGATCAGGCCGCGCTTGCCGCCATTGATCGCGACCTCATCAAACTTCGTGGCCGACAATTCAAACACTACCGGGGCCTGACGCCGCTGGCCAAAGGGACTGATCCCGCCCGTGTGGTAGCCGGTCATCCGCTCGGCCTTCTCCGGCGGCATCATGGCAGCGCTCTTGCCGCCCAGCGCGGCCGCCACCTTTTTCATGGAAAGCGTGCGATCACCGGGCACCACCATGCAGGCGGGCCGGCCATCCACCTCCACCATCAGGGATTTAAGAAGCTGGCCCGGCGGCACCCCAATAGCTGTTGCAGCCTGTAGGGCCACACGTTCCTGTCCCGGTGCATAATCATATTCCACCACGCGAAATGGCACCTTCGCACGCCGTAAAAACTGCGTGGCCGGCGTTCCCGTACTCATCTCTCAATCCTCACAAGACCCGTTTTCAGAGGGTCAGGATGCGCGATCATCCTCATCCAGCTCCATGGGCGCATCAGTCTCCACCTCGCCCTTGCGCTGCAACCACACCATCAGCAGCCAGCACAGCGTGGCCCATGCCGCGCCCAGCATCCAGCCACCCAGCACATCGGTGGGCCAGTGCACGCCAAGATAGATGCGGCTGATGCCAACCAGCACGGTAAGACCGGCAGCAAGGGTCAGCAAAAACAGCTTCACCCGTACCTGAGGTTGCGTGCGAGCCAGAAGCGCGCCCAGGGTGAGATATACCACCGCAGATAACATGGCATGGCCGGAGGGAAAGCTCTGCGTATAAACTGCGGCCCCATGGGGCACGAGATCCGGCCGGGGCCTGTCGAACCCCCACTTCATCGCCTGTGAAAGCAGGATACCCCCAGCCACCGAAACCGCCACCATCGCGGCCGCATGTCGCTTGCGGATCAGCAGCAGAAAAGCCACAGCCGCCAGCGTAATCAGTGTAAGCACGCCAGTGCCGCCCAAAGCTGTGAAATCGCGCATCATTTCCTCAACCCAGATCGGGCCGAGGGGATCTGACAGATTCTGCGGATTGCGCAGGGCCAGCAAAATGCCCCTGTCCAGGCTTCCAGCCCGCCCCTCCAGCGCCACATCCGCCACGCGGGCGAAGGCATATATGGCACAGGCGCTGAAGGCCAGTGCAGCCAGAGTAGTGCGTTCCATCCGGCTGACAGAGGCCAGCAGAGGGCCAAGAACAGGCAGAGCTTCGAGGCGGCGCCAGCCGCGGGCAAAAACAGAGTTCATAACCGGAAGCTGGCTCAGCGCCAGAGAGCCGTCAACTCCCGCCCATGCGCCGGATGGCTGGCAAAGCATTTGCGATGCGCGCTCTCCACAGGTGACGACGCCTTTTGGCCTTTATAGGCTTCGCCGGTTGCATTTTTCGGCAATCATCCCCGGCTCAGATGCCGGAAAAGCATCATTTTCCCAGCTTTCCGCATCACCCATTTGCCACGAAGGGGATGCATGGATAATTTACGCGCCCTGTATGAGGTGCGCGTTGCGCATTCTCTGTGTTCTGTTTCCATTTCGGGCATCATGTTGCGTGCGCCCCACCTTGCCGGCACGCGCCATGCCACGCCTGACATACCCCAGTTACCACCCAAGCCACGGGCCACTGATGACCGATATTTTCCACGAGATCGAGGAAGACCTGCGCCGCGAGCGCCTCCGCCGGCTGTGGGACCGTTTCGGCCTCCTCATCATTGCCCTGGTTGTTCTTATCATTGCGGCTGCCGGCGCATGGAGCGGTTATCGCTACTGGCAGGAGCAGCAGGCTGAAGAGGCCAGCGCCCGCTTCGGCAAGGCTATCCAGCTGGCCGACGACGGCAAATATGCCAAAGCCCAGGCCATTTTTGATACCATCGCCGCTGATGGACCAAAGGGTTACAGGGTCATCGCCCTGTTTCGCGCCGCCGGTGCCGCCGCCGCCCAGGACCCCGCCGCCGGCGTGAAAGCCTTTGACGCAATTGCCGCCAACGCCCGGATGGACGCGACCATTCGCGATATGGCCCTGCTGCGTGCGGCCATGCTGCTGGTGGACAACAGCGATGTGGCCGATGTGCGCCAGCGGATTGGCGGACTGGCGCAAGGCACGGGCCCATTGCGCAATTCCGCCCGCGAAATTCTGGCTCTTGCCGAGCTGAAGGCCGGCAATGCAGGGGCCGCCAACAAGCTGGCGGCTGAAATCGCCGAAGATGCCGGCTCCCCCGCCGGAATCCGCTCCCGCGCAGATCTGATTCGCCGTCTCACCGCACCTGTCTTGCCCGTGGAGCCCAAATCTGCGGAACCGGCTCCCGCCGCGCAGGATGCCACTCCTCCGGCTGATGCCGCTGAGGGCCAAACTGCGCCCCCGGCGGCGGTGACGCCTTCCACCACGACCGAGACCCCCGCCAGCCCCGAGACCGCACCCGCCACCGCCGGCGAAGCGGCCCAATAGGAGGTTCACTCCATGATCCTTCCCCATTCGACACCCCTCGCCCGTTCGACCCGCTGGATGCTGCGCGCCGGCCTCGCCCTGGGCCTTGCAGTTTCCGTCTCCGGCTGTGGCAGCGCAGACAAGTTCAATCCCTTCACGGAGAAGGAAAAGAAACTCTCTGGCGCGCGCCAGCCTGTCTTCCCTGAAGGCGTGCCCGGCGTGGAATATGGCGCCCCCCGCGCCCAGCCCACCAATACCAACGCCCAGATTGATGCCTTGCCCCCGGCGGCTGGCATCGGCGGGCGCTGATTATCCCATCCCGTTTCTCATCGGCCCTGAACAGGGCGCAGAGCGCATCAAATGAGCTTCACCCTGGCCATTATCGGCCGGCCCAATGTGGGCAAATCGACCCTCTTCAACCGCCTCGTGGGCAAGAAGCTCGCGCTGGTGGATGACCGCCCCGGCGTGACCCGTGACCGGCGAGAGGGTGAGGCGCATCTGGGCGACCTCTCCTTCCGCATTGTGGATACTGCGGGCCTTGAAGAGGCCGGCCCGGCCACGCTGGAAGGGCGCATGCGCGCCCAGACCGAGGCCGCCATTGGCGATGCCGACGCCCTGCTCTTCCTCATTGATTCACGGGCGGGCCTGACCCCGACAGACCATGCCTTCGCCAATCTTGTGCGCCGCTCCGGCAAGCCCACCATTCTGGTGGCCAACAAGAGCGAGGGGCGTGGCGGTGCAGCCGGTGCGCTGGAAGCCTATGCGCTGGGGCTGGGCGACCCGATCGCCTTTTCCGCTGAACATGGCGAAGGTCTGGGCGACCTCTATGACGCCCTGCGCGAAGCCCTGCCAGAACACACTGAACTGCCGGATGAAGAAGAAGAGCCCGAATTCGGGCTGGATGAGAATGGCAAGCCGCTGCGCCCCATCAAGGTGGCGGTCGTGGGCCGGCCCAATGCCGGCAAATCCACGCTCATCAACCGCCTGCTGGGCGAAGAGCGCCTGCTGACGGGGCCGGAGGCGGGCATTACCCGCGATTCCATTTCCGTGGAAATGGAAATCAACGGCACGAAGCTACAGGTGTTTGATACGGCCGGCCTGCGCAAGCGCGCCCGTATCGACGACAAGCTGGAAAAGCTCTCCGCAGCCGATGGCCTGCGCTCCATGAAATTCGCCGAAGTGGTGGTGGTGCTGATTGACGCCACCCGCCCCTTTGAGGAGCAGGATCTGCGCATCGCCGATCTGGTGGCGCGTGAGGGCCGGGCCATGGTGATCGGCTACAACAAATCCGATCTCATTCCCCGTGGCGGATTGGCCACCCATCTGCGCGAGGAGGCCGACAGGCTGCTGGCACAGGTGAAGGGCGTGCCCATCGTGCCGCTTTCCGGCCTCACCGGACATGGGCTGGACAAGCTGGTGGATGCCATTGTGGACGCCTACAAGGTGTGGAACACCCGCATTCCCACCAACCCGCTCAACAAGATGCTTCAGGATGCGGTGGACAACCATCCGCCACCGGCCGTTTCCGGTCGCCGCATCAAGCTGCGCTACATCACCCAGCCCAAGGCACGCCCGCCATCCTTCGTGCTGTTCTGCTCGCGGCCGGATGTCTTGCCGGAAAGCTATCTGCGCTATCTCAGCAATATCATCCGCGAAACCTTCAACCTGCCCGGCGTGCCCATCCGCATTGCCTTGCGTGAAAAGGATAACCCCTATGCCAACAAGGGCAAATAAGGGAACACACAGCATTCGGGAGCGGTGACATGAAGATCTGGGGCCGGCGCAATTCCAACAATGTGCGCAAGGTGCTGTGGTGCGCCGAAGAGCTCGGCCTCAGCTATGAGCATATTGAGGCCGGCGGCGCCTTCGGCCTGGTGCAGGAGCCCGCCTATCTGGCCATGAACCCCAACGGGCTGGTGCCCTGCCTTGACGATAACGGCTTCATTTTGTGGGAGTCGAATGTCATCGTGCGCTATCTGGCCGCCCGTTATGGCGGGGCCCCCTTTCTGGCGGATGATATGCAGGCCCGCGCCAGCGCCGAGAAATGGATGGATTGGGCCTCCACCTCTTTCATGCCCCCCTTCCGCGCGGTCTTCAGGAATATTGTGCGCGCCACGCCGGAACAGCGTGATGAAGCGGCGATCCAGAATGGGCTGGAACAGTGCAATCATCTGATGGCCATCGCCAATCAGACCCTCAGCGCCCAGCCATTTCTCTCTGGCCCCGTGCTGGGGATTGGAGATCTTCCGCTGGGTAGCATGGCTTATGGGTGGTTCGAGCTTCCCATCGCCCGCCCGCATCTCCCCCATCTCGAAGCCTGGTATGAACGGCTGAAAATACGCCCCGCCTACCAGTCCGCAGTGATGACGCCCCTGACCTGAGGCCGAAGGCCGGAAGGCCGCGCCGTCACTCTTCAGCACCATGCCACCCATCCCGCTGCGCAAAACCATGCGCGTGATGTGGGCTGGCGACTCCGGCATGAACAAAGGCGACCGAAAGAAGGTAGCGGGGTGCCCTTGCACCTTACGTTGCGGCCTGCCCATAATATGGGCACCTCTCCCCGGCTTCGCTCGCCACCCGGTTTCAGGAATGCCTCATGCCTGCTCTCATGCCTGCTCTCGTGCCTGCTCTTGCGTCTGCTCGCGCCTCCTCAACCCCGCCTTCACACGCGTCCGGCGGCGTCACCCTCACGGGGCTGGCGCGTGATCTCGCCAGCGGTGTCACCACCAGCCGCAAGCTGGTGGAAGAGTGCCTGGCCCGCATCAAGGCCCCGGAAGGGGAAGGCGCGCGCGCTTTCATTTCTGTCGCGCATGAAGAGGCTCTGGCGAGCGCCGATGCCATGGATGCCCTGCGCAAGGCCGGCGCGGCCCCCTCGGCCTATGCGGGCATTCCGCTGACCATCAAGGATCTGTTCGATATTCAGGGCCAGGTGACCACGGCAGGCTCGAAAGTGCTGGCAGACCATGCCCCGGCCAGCGCCGATGCACAGGCTGTCGCGCGGCTGCGGGCGGCCGGCTTCATCTTCATCGGCCGATCCAACATGACAGAATTTGCCTATTCCGGCCTGGGCATGAACCCCCATTATGGCTCGCCCCGTTCGCCCTATGAGCGGGTGGCCGGCAAGCCGGAGGAAGGGCGTGTTTCCGGTGGCTCCAGCTCCGGCGGCGCGGTGGCTGTGGTAGATGGCATGGCCCATGGCGCACTGGGCACGGATACGGGCGGCTCCTGCCGCATTCCGGCAGCCTTCTGCGGTATTGTCGGCTTCAAGCCCACGGCGCGGCGTGTACCTTCTGCCGGTGCGGTACCTTTGTCCCCCCATCTGGATTCGATCGGCCCACTGGCCAACAGCGTGCAGTGCTGCGCCACGCTGGATGCCCTGCTTGCCGGCGAAACCCCGCGCCCCCTCACGCCCCGGCCTGTTGTCGGCCTGCGTCTCGCCATTCCCGACAGCATTGTCATGGATGATCTGGAACCGGAAGTGGCCCGGAAATTCGCCCAGGCCGTGCAGAAGCTGGAAGATGCGGGTGCGCTGGTGACCCCTGTACATGTTCCGGCCCTGAACGACATTGCTCCCATGAATGCCAAGGGTGGCTTCACCGCCTCGGAAAGCTATGCCTGGCATCGCGGCCTGATCGAAGCCCATGCGGAGGACTATGATCCGCGCGTCTTGTTCCGCATCCGTCGTGGACACCAACAGAGCGCGGCGGATTATATTGATATGCAGGCCCAGCGTGCGGCCATCATCGCCGGCTTTGAAGAAAGCCTCGCCCCCTTCGACGCTATCATCTTCCCCACAGTCGCCATTCTTCCGCCGCGCCTTGGCGATCTCGGCATCACGGTGCAGGAGGGGAAGGACAAGGCCTATTCCACGGCCAATGCCATGGCGTTGCGCAACGCCTCGCTCATCAACACGGTGGATGGCTGCGCCATTTCCCTGCCGATCAGTCCGGCGGGAAGCGCCCCGGTGGGCCTGACCCTTGCCGGCCCAGCCATGAGCGATGCCCATATTCTGGACATTGCCGCCAGCATCGAGCCACTTGTAGGCTGAACCCGGCAAAAAGGGCCCCGGAAGGGGCCCTTTTCATACACGGATCGCACCGATGAAAGTTCAGCTCACAGGCTTCAGCGCATGCAGCTCATCCGGCAGGGCCTGCGCCCAGCCGCTGATATTGCCCGCCCCCAGGCACACCACATAATCGCCCGGCTGCGCCAGCCCGGCCACCAGCCCGGCCAGCTCCTCCGGGCCCTCCAGCGCCGTGGCGCTGCGATGGCCATGAGCCTGAAGCCCGGCAACCAGATGATCCCGGTCCGCCCCTTCCAGCGGTGCCTCTCCGGCAGCATAGACGGGGGCGACAATCACATGGTCGGCATCATTGAAGCAGGTGCAGAATTCATCGAACAGCGATTGCAGGCGTGAATAGCGGTGCGGCTGCACCACGGCGATAACCCGCCCATCCGTTGCCGCACGGGCCGCATGCAGCACGGCAGAAATCTCCACCGGATGGTGGCCATAATCATCAAAGATGGCCACGCCATTCCACTCGCCGGTGCGGGTGAAGCGACGCTTCACGCCCCCAAACTGGCTAATGGCCTCCACGATGCGCGCATCGGGAATACCCAACTCGCGCGCCACAGCAATGGCGGCGGTGGCGTTCAGCGCATTATGCTTGCCGGGCATGGGCAGGCGCAGGCCTTTCAGCTCATGCGTCGTGCCTTCCGCACGATTGCGGAACACCACATCGAATTTCGTGATGCCGCCCTTCAGGTCGAGATTGATGACCCGAACATCCGCCTGCGGATTCTCGCCATAGGTGATGATGCGACGATCCTCGATGCGGCCCACCAGCGCCTGCACCACAGGATGGTCTATGCACATCACCGCAAAACCGTAGAAGGGCAGATTCTCCACGAAGCTCTCAAACGCTTCCTGTACCTTCTCGAAGGTCTTGAAGTGGTCGAGATGCTCGGGGTCAATATTGGTCACCACCGCCACTTCAGTGGGCAGCTTCAGGAAGGTGCCGTCGCTCTCGTCGGCTTCCACCACCATCCAGTTGCCATCGCCGAGGCGGGCATTGGTGCCGTAGGCGTTGATGATACCGCCATTGATGACGGTGGGATCAAAACCGCCTGCATCCAGCAGGGTCGCCACCATGGAGGTGGTCGTCGTCTTGCCATGAGTGCCGGCGATGGAGACGCAACTCTTCAGGCGCATCAGCTCGGCCAGCATCTCGGCGCGGCGCACCACCGGCAGGCGGCGGGCGCGGGCGGCGACAAGCTCGGGATTATCTCGCCGGATGGCGGAAGACACCACCAGAACGGCCGCCTCTTCCATATGGGCCGCATCATGGCCGATATGCACCGTGATGCCGAGATCACGCAGGCGCTTCACATTGGCGTTTTCCGCCGCATCCGAGCCCTGCACGGTATAGCCGAGATTGTGCAGCACCTCGGCAATGCCGCTCATGCCGATGCCGCCAATGCCGACAAAATGGATGGGGCCGAGGCCGGAGGGCAACTTCATGTGCGTGGTCCTTGAAGGTTCCTGAAACTGTCTGTGGTCCCGCCACCAGCGAGATGCCCGACCAGATCGGCGAGGCGCTCGGCGGCATCCAGCACGCCATTGGCGCGGGCGGCCAGCGCCATGTCTTCCAGCAGGTCGGGGCTGGAGGCGAAGCGGGCCAATTCGGCGGCAAGGCGCACGGGTGTGAAATCCGGCTGCGGCAAAACCAGCGCGCCACCGGCCTCGCCCAGCGCACGGGCATTAGCGGCCTGATCCTGATCTATCGCACCGGGCAGAGGCACCAGAATGGAGGGCCGGCCCAAGGCCGAAAGCTCCGCCACCGTACCTGCGCCGGAACGCGAAATGACAAGCTGCGCCGCAGCCATGCGCGCCGGCAGATCATCAAAGAAGGGAGCAAGCTGCGCTGTCACGCCCAGCCGCTCATAGGCGGCCTGCACACGCGCCATATCCTCTTCACGCGCCTGCTGGGTCAGATGCAGGCGGGCGCGCAGGGCCGGGTTCACCTTCTCCAGCGCTGCCGGCACCACATCGGACATGACACGCGCGCCCTGGCTGCCGCCAAACACCAGCACCCGCAACGGGCCCTGGGGCTGCGGCGTCTCATAGGGCAGGCCGGCGACGGCAAGCGCTGCCGGACGCAACGGATTGCCTGTCCACACTTCCTTGGCGGCCAATGCGGTATCACCCCTCAGAAGCCCCGGAAAGCCGGTGGCGATGGCCTGCACCCGGCCCGCCAGCATGCGGTTCGCACGGCCCATCACGCCATTGGATTCATGCACCACGGTCGGCACGCCGGAAAAACTGGCCGCCAGCAAAGGCGGCACGGTGGGGTAGCCCCCGAAACCCACGACCACGGCCGGCTTCAGCCGGCGCATCAGGGCAAGACCGGAAACAAGGCCGGAGCCAAGCGCCAGCACCGTGCGGGCCAGCGCAACGGGCGAGCGACCGCGCACCGTATCGGCTGACAACACATGCAGCTCCCGCGCGGGAAAATGGCCGGCATAGCGGGCGGCGCGGGCATCTGTGGCCAGATCCACCTCATAGCCGCGCGCCTTCAGCACCGCAGCCAGCGCCTCTGCGGGGAAAAGATGGCCGCCAGTGCCGCCGGCGGCAAGAAGAATGAGCTTGTTCACGGCACCCTCATATTCCCCCCCTGCACTTCCATTACGGCGGAAGGCAGGCGGGCGCTTTGTTCAGCAGGCAGAGGCTCAGGCCGGGCTGGCCGCCCCCTGCTGCGGCTCCAGCGCAGGGCGGGCCATCCGGCCTTTCGCCGCCCGCGGCTCGCTCAGCGCGGCCAGCGCGGCAGCGCCGGGACGCTTGCGCGAAAGGGCGATGAGCATACCCATGCCGAAAGCCAGAGAGATGAGCGAGGAACCGCCATAGGAGATGAAGGGCAAGGTCATGCCCTTGGCCGGGGCAATGTGCACATTCACCGCCATATTGATGGCCGCCTGTAGACCAAACAGCATGGCAAGACCCGTCATGGCGAACCGCGCAAAGGGGTCGGGCTCCTGCGCGGCACGGTTCATGGCGCGCAGGATGATGAAGGCGAACAGCGCCAGAATGATAAGGCACAGAATAACGCCAAACTCCTCACCCGCCACGGAGAAGACAAAATCGGTATGTCCGTCCGGCAGCAGGCGTTTCACCGTGCCTTCACCCGGCCCCTGCCCGAACCAGCCGCCATTGCGGAAGGAATTCAGCGCCATATCAATCTGGTAGGAATCACCGGAATCGGGGTTGATAAAGCGGTCGATACGCTTGCGGACGTGAGACACCGTGAAATAGGCCACGGTGAGCCCGGCCACCCCAAGCCCGGCAAGCCCGGCCACCCACACGATGCGCAGCCCGGCAATGAAGAACAGCGCAGCCCAAACCGCACAAATCAGGATGGTCTGCCCGAAATCCGGTTGCAGCACCAGCGGCCCCACCACGCTGAAAAGCAGGCCAAAGGCCAGCAGGCGGGCGGGCATTTCCGGCCGGCGCACACTCTCGGAGAACAGCCATGCCGCCAGCACCACAAAGGCCGGCTTGATGAATTCCGAAGGCTGCACGGTGATGCCGGCGATCGTCAGCCAGCGCCGCGCCCCCTTCACCTCCGGCCCCAGCACCAGCGTGGCCAGCAACATGAGAAAGAAGACCGCGAACACCCCCACACAGATGCGACGAATGGCGCGCGGCGACAGGAAGGATGTAATGAGCATCACCCCCACGGCCGGCAGCAGAAACACCACCTGGCGGTTCACGAAGTGGAATGGATCTGGAATATCCAGCCGCGCGGCCACGGCAGGGCTGGCGGCCAGGCACAGAATGATGCCGATAACCATCAGGGCGAACAGGCCGGCCAGAAGAGCCCGGTCCACCGTCCACCACCACTCGCTCAAGGGGGTGCGGTCGGCACGCGACATCATGAGGCGCATACTCCAGACAGAAAAGGTGTCGTCCAATATGCCTCAGGAGGGTTGACGGCCCCTTAAGATCATCCCGGCAAAGACAGTGCTTGCCCCCGGCCCGCAGGCGGCAAGCGCCCACCCTGGGCCATAGCGTCAGCCAGCCCCCTGCATTCCGCCCTTTTTGCGGGCCTCCCCTCGCCAGAGGGGCACGTGCAGCCTATCTTTTGCGTGTGGCCAGACCTCCCCCCACTTCCCCCTCCTCCCCGCAGGCCGGACGGCGCGGCACCGGAAAAGTCGTGCCGAAAAAGAAAGGGGAAGCAGCAAACCCCACCGGGGAAAAGAATATGCCCGCGATTGTGCCGGCAAAAAAAGCGGTACACACGCCCCCAGCCGAGCTGGCTGAACCCACAACACAAAAGCCGAAACGCAGAAAGCCGGCCAGACCGCAACTGCCGCCTGAATTTGAAAACTGGTTCGCGGCGAGAGGCTGGAAAGTACGCCCGCATCAGTTGGATCTTCTGGCAGCGGCACAAGCCGGGCGTTCCGCATTGCTCATTGCCCCCACAGGCGCGGGCAAGACGCTGGCTGGATTTCTACCCACATTGGTGGAGCTGAAGGCGGGGCGCGCCAAGCCCGCCCTTCGGGCCCGCAACATGGCGCAGGAGCCTTCCATCGCCACCCCCTTTGCCCACCACGGGGCAGCCGGGGGCACCTCACCGCTGCACACGCTTTATATTTCGCCGCTCAAGGCACTGGCGGTAGATATTGCCCGCAATCTGGAAACGCCCATTGGCGAGATGGGTCTTCCCATAAGGGTGGAAACCCGCACCGGCGACACCCCCGCCAGCCGCCGCGCCCGTCAGCGACGCGATCCACCGGATATTCTGCTCACCACGCCGGAGCAGCTCTCTCTTCTTTTGGCCTCCAAGGATGGCGAGCATCTTTTCAATGGGCTCAGGCGTGTGGTGCTGGATGAGCTCCATGCCCTTGTAACCTCCAAGCGCGGCGACCTGCTGGCCCTGGCGCTGGCCCGGCTGCGCGCCATTGCCCCCGGCCTGCAATGTGTCGGCCTTTCCGCCACCGTGGCCGAACCGGACGCCTTGCGCCGCTATCTCGCTCCACAGGATAAGACCCTGCCCGAAGCTGCGCGTCTGGCTGATCTTGTTCTGGCCAAGGGGGGCGCAAAGGCGGATGTCTCCATTCTGAAGACCCGTGCGCCCATGCCCTGGGCCAGCCATATGGCGCTGCATGCCGTGCCGGATATTTACGCCCGGCTTGAACACAGCCACATGAGCCTTGTGTTCGTGAATACGCGGCGACAGGCGGAAGTTCTGTTTCAGCAATTATGGCGTATCAATGATGCCAATCTGCCCATCGCCCTGCATCACGGCTCGCTGGCAGTGGAGCAGCGCCGCAAGGTGGAGGCCGCCATGGCGGCAGGTAAACTGCGCGCCGTGGTAGCCACCTCATCGCTCGATCTCGGTATTGACTGGGGCGATGTGGAACTCGTCATTAATGTGGGCGCGCCCAAGGGCGCCTCGCGCCTGTTGCAGCGCATTGGCCGCGCCAATCACCGCATGGATGAGCCCTCACGCGCGGTGCTGGTGCCCGCCAATCGCTTCGAGGTTCTCGAATGCCGCGCGGCGCTGGAAGCCGTGAAGGCGAATGCGCAGGATACCCCACCCGAACGCACCGGCGCACTGGATGTGCTGGCCCAGCATGTGCTGGGCATGGCCTGCGCCGCCCCTTTTCAGGCTGATGACCTCTTCAGAGAAGTGCGCAGCGCCGCCCCCTACCGCACACTGGACCGTGCGGATTTCGACGCCGTGCTCGATTTCGTGGCCACGGGCGGCTATGCCCTGCGCGCCTATGAGCATTACGCCAAAATCCGCCGCATGAAGGATGGCCGCTGGCGGGTCTCCAACCCCATGGTGGCGCAGGCGTACCGGCTGAATGTGGGCACCATTGTGGAATCCACCATGCTGCGGGTGCGCCTTGTCTCATCCCGTGGCGGCGCACGTCGTGCAAGCGCCGGGCAGGCTGTGGGGCGCGCGCCGTGGGGCGGGCGTATTCTGGGAGATGTGGAGGAATATTTCGTCGAAACCCTCACACCCGGCGACACCTTCGTCTTCGCTGGGGAAGTGCTGCGCTATGAAGGGCTGGTGGAAGAGGAGGTTCTGGTCTCCCGCACCAGTGCGACAGACCCGAAAGTGCCGGCCTATGCCGGCGGAAAATTTCCCCTCTCCACCTTTCTGGCGGCCGGCGTGCGCGCCTTGCTGGCCAGCCCGGAGCGCTGGAAGCTACTGCCCGCCCCGGTGCGCGAATGGCTGGGGCTGCAACAGACACGCTCCCGCCTGCCGGGGCGCGATGATCTTCTGGTGGAAACCTTCACCGAGCGTGGGCGCTCCTATCTCGTCACCTATCCGTTTGAGGGACGACTGGCCCACCAGACGCTGGGTATGCTGCTGACCCGCCGGCTGGAGCGCGCCGGGCTGAAACCGCTGGGCTTCGTGGCCAATGATTATGCGCTGGCTGTTTATGGCGTGCGGGACATGGGCCTTGCGGTGGAACAGGGCCGCCTGCCACTCTGCACTCTTTTCAACGAGGATTTGCTGGGAGATGACCTCGAAGAATGGCTGGATGAAAGTGCCCTGATGCGCCGCACCTTCCGCCATTGCGCGGTGATAGCGGGGCTGATCGAGCGGCGGTTTCCCGGCAAGGAGAAGACCTCCCGGCAGGTCACGGTTTCAACCGATCTCATCTATGACGTGCTGCGCCGGCATGAGCCGCACCACCTGTTGTTGCGCGCCGCGCGGGCCGATGCCGCCACCGGCCTTCTGGATGTGAAGAGGCTGGGGGATATGCTGACGCGCATTCGCGGCAAGATCGTGCATCAGCCCCTATCCCACATCTCCCCACTTTCCGTCCCCATATTGCTGGAAATCGGACAGGAGCGCGTGGGTGGCGATGCCGATGAAGCCCTTCTGGCCGAGGCTGAAGAGCTGGTGCGCGCAGCCATGGCGTGACAGCCAGCCGCATGGGCAACCGGTACAATGAAAAACACCCGCCGGAGCAACCGGCGGGTGTCTGTTTTTCTGAGCTCATTCCGATGATGATCTCAAGGGCGGGTGTGCCCCTCATTCACCCTGAGACTTGCGCTGCCACCAGCCGGTGCGACGCGGACGCACAGGCGCTTCGGCTTCGGCCGGAGCCTCGGCTGTAGAAGCAGTTTCTACAGCAACAACCGGCGCTTCAGCCCCGGCTGGTTCCACCGCGGCTTCAGCCGCTTCCACTGGCTGAGCCACCTCGGCAGCGGGAATCTCAACCTCAACCGGGGAAGTGGCGACTGCCGCGTCCGCTTCTGCCGCAGGCGTTGTTTCCGCCACAGGCTCGGAAGCCCCCACCGCAGGCGCCTTCTCGCGCACAGCCGTGCGACGTCGACGCCGGGGCTTCGCAACCACCTCTTCCGTCTCATCCGGCTTGGCCGACACTGCCGCAGGCGCCGCTTCAACCGCAGGCTCCGTCACAGGGCTCGCGGCCACCGGGCTTTCCGTCGCCGGCACCTGCGCGGCAGCAGAGGTTTCCTTCTGCGTCTCCTGCGTCGCATCCGTATCGACCGGAACCGGCTCTGCGGCCATCACTTCAGAAGACGCATCTGCATTCGCGTTGTGGCCTGCGACCTGATCGGCTTCAGCCTGATCCGCCTCCGAATCCTCTGAAGACGCACCTTCAGAAGACGTCCCCTCGCCCTCGCCCTCGCGGTCCCGGCGATTGCGGCGGCCACCCCGACGCCCGCGACGGCGGCGACGACGATCGGCACTCTCTTCGGATTCATCATCACTGCCGCGATTGTCTTCGCCGTCGTCCTCAGCGCTCTCGCTTTCCTCACCGCCCTCAGCCTGCGCGGGAGAAGCTTCGCTCTCGCCCTCCTGCTCGCCGGCCTCGGACTGCGCCTCATCCTGCCCGTCCTCTGGACGACGGCGGCGACGGCTGCGGCGGCGGCGGTTATTGTTGCGCCGGTTGTTTTCCTCTTCCGTCTCCTCGCTGGCCTCAGCGGTTTCGGTCTCCTGCCCGGCCTCTTCCTCGACCGCCTCTTCCTCCATGAAATCATCATCAAGATGAATGGAGTCGGGCTGCACCACCGGCGCGGAACGCGTCACAGCCGGCGCGCGGGAGGCCGGTTCACCCTTTTCGATCACGAAGGGCTGGTGACCCGTCACTTCATCATCAGCAAGAATGATGAGGTTCACGGAGAAACGATCTTCCAGCTCGCGCAGATGGGCGCGCTTCTGGTTAAGCATGTAGAGCGCAACCTCGGTGCGCACGCGCGCGGTGAGATTATGCGTGGTTGAGCGCAGAAGCTGTTCTTCCAGCGCCCGCAGAAGCTGGAGCGCAACAGACGCCGCCGAACGCACATGGCCGGTGCCACCGCAATGCGGGCACACTTCGATGGAGCTTTCCAGCACGCCGGTGCGGATGCGCTGACGCGACATTTCCAGCAGGCCGAAATGCGAAATACGGCCGATCTGGATGCGGGCGCGGTCAGTCTTCAGGCAATCCTTGAGCTTGCGTTCCACCGCCCGGTTGTTGCGCTTCTCCTCCATATCGATGAAGTCGACAACAATCAGGCCGGCCAGATCGCGCAGGCGCAACTGGCGGGCGATTTCCTCCGCCGCTTCCAGATTGGTCTTGAGCGCGGTGTCCTCGATATGATGCTCCCGCGTGGAGCGGCCGGAATTAACGTCGATCGACACCAGCGCTTCGGTCGGGTCGATGACGATATAGCCGCCGCTCTTGAGCTGCACCACCGGCGAGAACATGGCGTCGAGCTGCTGCTCCACACCGTAACGGGCATAGATAGGCTGCGGGTCGCGATAGGGCTGGACCAGCTTGGCATGGCTCGGCATGAGCATGCGCATGAAGTCCTTGGCTTCCTTGTAGCCGTCTTCGCCGGCCACAATCACCTCGTCGATATCCTTGTTGTACAGGTCGCGGATGGCGCGCTTGATGAGCGAGCCCTCCTCATAGACAAGGCTTGGCGCGGCGGAATCCAGTGTCAGCTCGCGCACAGTCTCCCACAGGCGCAAGAGATACTCGAAGTCGCGCTTGATCTCGGTCTTGGTGCGGTTCGCGCCTGCCGTACGCAGGATCACGCCCATGCCTTCCGGCACCTCCAGATCCTGCACCACTTCCTTCAGGCGCTTGCGATCGGCGGTATTGGTAATTTTGCGGGAGATGCCGCCACCGCGCGCGGTGTTGGGCATCAGCACGGAATAGCGACCGGCGAGCGAGAGATAGGTGGTGAGCGCTGCGCCCTTGTTGCCGCGCTCTTCCTTTACCACCTGCACCAGCATCACCTGGCGACGGCGGATGACTTCCTGGATCTTGTAGGTGCGGGCGCGACGGCCCGAACGCTCCGGCACTTCCTCAAGCGCATCGTCATCAGCGCCGAGATGCTCGATCTCGTCATCCTCATCAATCTGCTCGACGTCGCCATCATCCTCATCGTCATCATGATTATCATCATGATCGTGGGAGGATGCTTCCGCTGCGGCCGGCTTGCCCCGCCGCTTGCCATAACGACGATAGCGGCCATTGCGCCGGGAGCGTCCCTTTTCCTCATCTGCGGAATCGGAGGCTTCCTCATCGGAAGTTTCGCCCTCGTCCGCCTCGTCTTCATCGGACGCATCGCCAGAGGCGACAGAAGACACCTCGTCTTCGTCTTCCGGCGTGGCGGAAGACTCTTCCGACTCAGCAACAGGCTCAGCTTCCGCGACTGCGGGCGCATCTTCAGCGGGAGCGTTCCGGGTGGAAAGCTCCTCAGATGACGGCTCTTCAGCCACGACGACTTCAGCCTGCGCAGCTTCGACAGAAACCGGCTCCCCGGCAGAAGGCGCTTCCGGGGCCGGCTCGCTCACCACCTCATCCGCCGGGGCTGCGAATGTGGCCGCCGGGGGCTCATCCGCAGCGGGCTTTTCAGCCTCTTCACCAGATTCAGCCTCAGTGGCAACCGGCTCCGCCTCGGGCTGGGCGGCTTCAAGCGGCTTTTCGGCAGCAGCTTCCGCAACGGGCTCAGCCTGCGCGGGCTCTGCCGCTTCCGGCGCTTCGGACACCTCAACCGTCGCTGCGTCTTCAGACACACTTCCGGCCTCGGAGGCTTCGACGGCTTCCGCAACAGGCTGCGCTTCCGGCATCGCGGTTTCAGCAGCCACGGGGACGACCGGCTCGGTTACAACCCCGGCTTCCGCGACGTCATTCTCCCCTGCATCGGGGATCTGATCCTCGGCATCGTCATGCGCTTCAGCATCGCGGGCTGCGGCATCGCGCTGTTCGGAACGCCCCTTGCGACCGCGATTGCGGCGCTTCTCGCGCACCTCGGAATCATCCTCGGCGAGACGCGCGGCGCGCTCGTCCTCTTCCAGCAGCGCAAGGCGATCAGCGACCGGGATCTGATAATAATCCGGGTGGATCTCGCTGAAGGCGAGGAAGCCGTGGCGGTTGCCGCCATATTCTATGAACGCCGCCTGGAGCGACGGCTCAACCCGCGTAACCTTGGCGAGGTAGATATTGCCCCGCAACTGCTTGCGGGAGGCAGACTCATAGTCGAATTCCTCGACCCGGTTGCCGCGCACCACAACCACCCGTGTTTCTTCCGGGTGGGTGGCATCGATGAGCATCTTGTTGGCCATGTAAATCTCTCTTCACGGCGCCGGGGGCAGGGCATGGCCATGGTCGCCGGGGCGCTGCCCTTCGGGGGCCAGCCCGCGTGCCATTCGGACGCCGGATGTGATGACGCAAAGAAGCAGAGAAACGGTTGCGCCAAGGCGTGTCTGCCACGCCTCCGACGTCGGGGCACACGGGAGCGCGACCAACGCGCCTGTCGTGCGGAGAAAAATCCATGCCCTCGGCTACCCGCCTCTCGATGATCATTTCACCGGAGCCGAGATCTTCCTCTGTGAGGGTTGCCTCGCTCCGGCCTTGGCGCACACAGCTGGCCCATTGCCAGAAATTCCGGAAGGAATCCTCCACGGCACAGGCTGCTCGGGCCACCGCCGGGCGCATGCCTTGCATGCCCCCGCAGGCCAGCCGGCATGAAACGGCGGCACAACCTGCTGAAAGGATGAGTTCCCGGCCTTGTAGCGGAGCGCAACACATGAACGCGCGACACCCGGACCGAACCACCCGCGGCAGCCGCGGAGCCGGCGGCGGAAAGGCCTTGTCCGGAACGCGAACTGTGTACGACTTCCTTCTTAGCCGCCAGCCTTCACCCTTTGCAAGATTTATGCGTGATCTGCGGCACTTCATACCTCTGCCGCATGGTGAAAGCCTGACGACGAAAGACAGCCGCACCCCGGCCACCGCCTGCCCGGACTGGATTTTCCTCAACTGTTCACAGGGCCCGCCCTGTGCCCATCAACGTCCGGTTAAGGAAAGCTGCTTATCGCTTGAAGGGACGGAAAACACAGCCAGCCGGCAATTCGGGAAGCCCATGGACCAGCCCCTTCGGCAGATCACAGCCTCCGGCGACGCCGGCGCGGTCTCAACCGCGATTCGGGTCTGGTCCGGTCGGGCGCGCCATATTCTGCCCCTTCTTCTTGCCACCCTGTTCCTGTGCATCACGCAGTGGGGGGCCCATGCGGAAACGCCCCCGGACGCCTCCGACACTGCGACGCAGACCTCCGCACACGTCACCAAGCAAGCCGTGGCGCAGCAAACCGTGGCACAGCAAACCGCCATTGCACAGGATGCCCGCCTGGCCGGCGATGACAGCCGCACACGGCTGATTGTCGATCTCGACCGCACGGTAGATATCCGCGCCTTCACCCTGGCCAATCCGCCCCGCGTGGTGATTGACCTGAAGAATGTGCATTTTCATTTCCAGCCGGAACCGGAAGCCCGCCAGCGGGGGCTGATTTCCACCTATCGCTTTGGCGTGTTCGCTCCCGGCAAGGCCCGCATGGTACTGGACGCAACCGGCCCGGTGGCCATCGACAAGACCTATATTCTGGACGCCGTTGATGACCAGCCCGCCCGGCTGGTGGTGGATCTCATCAAGAGCGACGCCGATCAGTTCGTGCGCGATGCCGCCAGCGCCGCCGCGCGCCAGCCGGTGGAAGAGCCCGCCATGGCGGCCGCCTCTTCAGTTGCACCCCTCGCGAAACAGGAGCGCGCCAGCGCCCTGCCCGTTGTGGTACTGGACCCCGGCCATGGCGGCATTGATTCCGGCACCACGGGCTACAGCCGCTTCACGGAAAAGAACATTGTGCTGGAAACCGCCCTCGCCCTGCGCCGCAAGCTGGAGGAAACCGGGCGCTACAAGGTGGTGATGACCCGCGAGAGCGACACCTTCATTGCGCTGGGGGAGCGGGTGCGCATTGCGCGGGAACATCAGGCAGACCTGTTCATCTCCATCCATGCCGACGCTCTGGCGAGGGGGGATGGCAATGCCAGTGGCGCCAGTGTCTACACCCTCTCGGAAAAAGCCAGTGATGCAGATGCCGCGCGGCTGGCCGAAAAGGAAAACAAGGCCGATCTGATCGCCGGCATTGATCTGAGCGACGAAACCGATGCCGTGGCCGATATTCTGCTGGAACTGGCGCATCGTGAAACCCGCTCCTTCTCCGCCCGGTTCGCCCGTGAGCTCGTCTCCAATATGAAGGGCCGGGTGAACACCCATGGCAAACCGCTCAAATCTGCCCGGTTCCGGGTGCTGCGGGCCCATGATGTCCCCTCCGTACTGGTCGAGCTGGGCTATATGTCCAACCGGAAAGACCTCCGACAGCTCACCTCGGAAACCTGGCGCGACCGCATGAGCGATGCCATGATGGCGGCTATCGAACACTTCTTCTCCGAGCGCCACGCCGTCTTTCTCTCCGTGGATAGCGTGGAAACAACCGGCTCGATTCCGAATCAGCCCCGCAACTGAGATGCCGCCCGGTGGGCGCCCTTATCCTGCGGCGCAGCTATCACCCGCCCACCATCAAACACGCCGGAAAGCCATGCGGCGCACCGTGTTTGTCGCGATGCGGCCACGTTTTCCCGTCATAGCAGCGCAGTCTGGCCACATGCCGCCTCACGCGGAAGACCCGCCCATGCACGACCACAATGCCGGGCGCGGGTAGAGGAAAAGCTTTCGCATCGCGGCCCTGTCGCGCTACAGCGGAACGGGTGATTGGCTGGACAGCTCGAGTCGCGCCATGCGAGTCGTGTCTTGAACGAGGCGAATGGAGGGGCCCCGCGAAATGAGTCTGATGATGAGGTTTCTGGGTTTCCTGTTCGCCCTCATGACTCTGGTGGTGCTGATTGGCGCCGCCGGCGCGACCTATGTGATCTGGAAATATTCCCAGGACCTACCGGACTATACCCAACTCCAGAATTACGAGCCGCCGGTGATGACCCGCGTGCATGCGGCCGATGGCGCGCTGGTGGCCGAATACGCCAAGCAGCGCCGGCTTTATGTGCCGATCGAATCCGTGCCGAAGCTTGTGATCGAGGCCTTCCTCTCCGCCGAGGACAAGAATTTCTACGAGCATGGCGGCATTGACCCCACAGGCATTTTCCGCGCAGCCGTGGCCTATGCGCAGAATTATGGCACCAATCGCCGTCCGCAGGGCGCCTCCACCATCACCCAGCAGGTGGCCAAGAACTTCCTTCTCACCAATGAGGTTTCCTTTGATCGCAAGATCAAGGAAGCCCTGTTGGCCCTGCGCATCGAGCAGGCCTATTCCAAGGACCGTATCCTCGAACTGTATCTGAACGAGATTTATCTCGGCATGGGCGCCTATGGCATCGGCGCCGCGGCTCTGGTCTATTTCGACAAGTCGGTGGAAGAGCTGAATATTCAGGAATCCGCCTATCTGGCGGCCCTGCCCAAGGCCCCCTCCTCCTACAACCCCTTCCGTGATCGCCAGCGCGCCATCGACCGCCGCAACTGGGTGATCGACCGCATGGCAGAAAACGGCTTCATCACGCCGGAGCAGGCCGCCGAGGCCAAGAAATCCCCCCTTGATGTGACGCCCCGCCCCACTGGCGCGCAGATTTTCGCCGCCGAATATTATGCCGAGGAAGTGCGCCGTCAGATTTACGAGCGCTACGGGCAAGACAAGCTCTATGAGGGCGGCCTTTCCGTGCGCACGCCGCTGGACCCCAAGCTACAGGCGCTGGCCAAGAAAACCCTCTCTGCCGGCCTCGTAGGCTATGATGAGCGGCGCGGCTGGCGCGGCCCGGTCACCACCATTCCCCTCACCGGGGATTGGGGCGAGGAGCTGGGCAAGGTCAAGGAACTCTCGGATATTCCCTGGCAGCTTGCCGTTGTGCTGGATGTCAACAAATCCAACGCCAGCATCGGCCTGCAACCGCCGCATGACAAATCCGGCCGGCGCGGCACAGAGCGTGATGTGGGCATTATTCCCGCTTCCGGCGTGAAATGGACGCACAAATCCCTCACCAGCGTGCTGAAGCCGGGTGATGTGGTCTATGTCGAACCCACCAAGGAGAAGGGGCAGTATCGGCTGCGCCAGATCCCCGCTGTCTCCGGCGCCATGGTGGTGATGGAACCGACAACAGGCCGCGTGCTCGCCCTTTCCGGCGGCTTTTCCTACGATCAGAGCGAGTTCAACCGCGCCACGCAGGCCATGCGCCAGCCCGGTTCCTCGTTCAAGCCCATCGTCTACGCCACGGCACTGGACAATGGCTACACCCCCTCCACCATCGTGGCCGATGCCCCCTTCGAGATTGATCAGGGACCGGGCCTTGGCGTATGGCGACCCTCCAACTATTCCAACAAGTTCTACGGCCCGCAAACGCTGCGCTTCGGGCTGGAACGCTCCCGCAACGTGATGACCGTGCAACTTGCCAACGATATCGGCATGCCGATCATCTCTGAATATGCCAAGCGCTTTGGTGTGTATGACAACATGCCGCCGCTTCTCTCCTATTCGCTGGGGGCAGGCGAAACCACGCTGCTGCGCATGGTGGGTGCCTATGCCATGATCGCCAATGGCGGGCGCAAGGTGACCCCCTCGCTTATCGACCGCATTCAGGATCGCTACGGCCACACCATCTACCGGCACGATGAGCGTGAATGTCAGGGCTGCGAGGCTGAAAAGTGGGAAGGCCAGGACGAACCCACCCTGATCGACCGTCGCCCGATGGTGCTCGATCCCATGACCGCCTACCAGATCACATCCATGATGGAGGGCGTGGTTCAACGCGGCACTGGCACCCGGCTGAAGGCCGTGGGCAAGCCCGTGGCCGGCAAAACCGGCACCACCAACGAGGAAAAGGACGCCTGGTTCATCGGCTTCACCCCGGAAATGGTGGTGGGCGTCTATATTGGCTACGATCGGCCGCGGCCCATGGGGCGGGGTTCCACCGGCGGCGTTCTGGCTGCCCCCGTTGTGCGCGATTTCATGAAGGATGCGCTGGAAGATCGGCCGGCCATCCCGTTCCGCGTGCCGCCGGGTATCAAGCTGGTACGGATCGACCGCAAGAGCGGCCAGCGCGCCGAGAAAGGTGGCAACACCATTCTGGAAGGCTTCAAGCCCGGTACCGCCCCGCCTGACAGCTATTCGGTCTCGGATTTCTCAGGCGATGCCTATGACGCGCCGCAGACCTCCCAGCCGACAGGCGGTCTCTACTGAATGCGAAAAGCCCGGGTTGTCCGACAACTCGGGCTTTTTCTTATCTACATACCTTTTCGAAGTGCGGCATGTGTGCAGTGCAACCAGAAGATATGGGGGACTTCGCCAAAAGTATGCCTGCCATGCGCCTTGTGCAGACCTTCGCGGCTCACCATAATCCCTTCAACAACAGGTGATCGACGCTTCGGCAGAAAGATCGGGCAAGATCACGCGGGAGGAGGAAAACATGTCGGATAAGATCTACGATGTCCCATCCAGCTGGGCCGGCCAGGCACTTGTGGATGCGGGCCAGTACAAGGCCATGTATGAGGAATCCATCAAGGATCCGAATGCCTTCTGGGGCGAGCATGGCAAGCGGATCGACTGGTTCCACCCTTATACCAAGGTGAAGAACACCTCCTTTGACCCCGGCCATGTCTCCATCAAGTGGTTTGAAGACGGCATCACCAATGTCGCCTATAACTGCGTAGATCGTCACCTTGAGAAGCGCGGCGATCAGGTCGCCATCATCTGGGAAGGCGATAGCCCGGATGAGAGCCGCAAGATCACCTATCGTGAACTCTCCGAGCAGGTGAACAAGCTCGCCAATGTGCTGCGCAACCGCGATGTGCAGAAGGGTGACCGCGTCACCATCTATATGCCGATGATCCCCGAAGCAGCCTATGCGATGCTGGCCTGCGCCCGTCTTGGCGCGGTGCATTCCATCGTGTTCGGCGGCTTCTCACCGGACAGCCTGGCTGGCCGCGTGGCCGATTGCGGCGCCAAGGTCATCATCACTGCCGATGAAGGCCTGCGTGGTGGCCGCAAAGTGCCTCTGAAAGCCAATGTGGACGCCGCCATCGACCATATGGGCGGCGGTGTGGACCATGTCATCGTCGTGCGCCGCACCGGCGGTGATGTGAATATGGAGCCCGGCCGCGACGTCTATTATGACGAAGCCATCGCCATGGTCACCGATGAGTGCCCGCCTGAGCATGTGCATGCGGAAGATCCGCTGTTCATCCTCTACACCTCCGGCTCCACCGGCAAGCCGAAGGGCGTGCTGCACACCACCGGCGGCTATCTCGTCTACGCCTCCATGACGCATCAATATATCTTCGATTACCACGAAGGTGAGGTGTACTGGTGCACGGCCGATGTGGGCTGGGTGACTGGCCACTCCTACATCGTATATGGCCCGCTGGCGAATGGCGCGACCACGCTGATGTTTGAGGGCGTGCCCAACTATCCGTCCAACTCCCGCTTCTGGGAAGTGGTCGACAAGCACAATGTCAATATCTTCTACACCGCCCCCACCGCCATCCGCGCACTGATGCAGCATGGCGACGAGGCTGTGAAGAAGACTTCTCGCAGCTCCCTGCGCCTTCTGGGCTCGGTGGGTGAGCCCATCAACCCCGAAGCATGGGAATGGTATCACCGCGTGGTGGGCGAAGAGCGTTGCCCCATCGTGGATACCTGGTGGCAGACGGAAACCGGCGGCATTCTCATTGCCCCGTTGCCTGGCGCCACGGCGCTGAAGCCCGGCTCCGCCACCCTGCCCTTCTTCGGCGTCATACCGGAAGTGGTGGATGCGGAAGGCAAGGTGCTGGACGGCGCCTGCGAGGGCAATCTCGTGATCGCCGATTCCTGGCCGGGCCAGATGCGCACCGTCTATGGAGACCATGAGCGCTTCGAGCAGACCTATTTCTCCACCTACCCCGGCAAATACTTCACCGGCGACGGCTGCCGCCGTGATGCCGATGGATATTACTGGATCACCGGCCGCGTGGATGACGTGATCAACGTCTCCGGTCACCGCATGGGCACGGCCGAGGTGGAAAGCGCACTGGTGGCGCACCCCAAGGTCTCCGAGGCCGCCGTGGTTGGCTTCCCGCATGATATCAAGGGCCAGGGCATCTATGCCTATGTCACCCTGATGGATGGCGAGGAACCCTCCGATGCGCTGCGCAAGGAACTGGTGACCTGGGTGCGGCAGGAGATTGGCCCCATCGCCTCTCCAGATCTTATCCAGTTCGCACCGGGCCTGCCGAAGACCCGTTCGGGCAAGATCATGCGCCGCATCCTGCGCAAGATCGCGGAAGATCAGTTCGAGAGCCTCGGGGACACCTCCACGCTGGCCGATCCCGGCGTTGTGGATGATCTCATCCACAACCGCCAGAACAAGCAGTCTGCCGCCTGACGACGGATGCGCTGAAAATCAGAACCGAAGCGGGGCCGGCATCATATGCCGGCCCCGTTTTCATTCCCACCTGAAAGCTTGAAGGAAACTTCAGCCAAAGGCTCTGCCTGCCGCATCCAATCCATGGCGCGTAGCGGAACAGTCATCAAGACGGTCGATGTTGGGGCGGGCGTTTCCTCCCCCTTCAAGGTGAGGGGCATAACTGCTCCGGTCGCCACACCCCTTTTGCAGAGGTCAGTACGCATTTACCCGGCGATTAAAACCTTCAATCGCATTATTATAGTCACGCGTGGCCGCAGATATTTTATTTTCGGCATCATCAACTATACATCTCTGAAAACGCTCCAGACTATCTGGCATAGTCCGCCATTTCGGCCTTGCAACGATCGAATTCATACTGGTCACTGAACTGACCATACTGCTCTGCGCAGTAAGGAGTGCTGGGTTTCGTGCAATAGGCTTGGGCAGGCAGTGAAAACAAAACCAGAGATGCCCCTGAAGCCGCAAGCATGCGCCACATATTTTTCACCCAAAAGCTTTAGACGACACGCCCTTGCACCAAAGAGCATCAAACGGAAATGATCGTTAGAAGCGCCCTGCCTCTTCGAGGATCATTCCATGTCCCCGTTATTGATCCCCCTTATTGGCCCCTACGGATCTGACGATCCAGACTCAGGGCCGGGCATTCGGCAGTTTAGCTTCCAGACTTTTCAGCGCCGCAGCCAGTTCTCCCATCAGCGCCATGGAGCCCGCGACATTGAGATGTCCGCCATCGGTCATCGCCACAGCGCCATCTGCCAGCACCGGCCGACACATCGCGCCATCGCACTGAATGTGCCGGGGCAGCACCAGCCGCACGCGTGGTGAGGACATGGCGATTGCCTTCAACGCCCCTTCCACTGGAGCCAGCCCGGCAGCAGCCTCATGGGCTGGCCGCGCACAGCGTGCTTCGCTGAAACCGGCGAAACGCTGGCGCGCCACGCAGCGCCCGCCTCCTGTCTCGAAGGGTACGGGCGGAGCTACCAGAACGACGCCACGGCCGGAATCCGTCAGTCGCCGCACCGCTGCCGCCAACGGTGCCAGGCCGTCTGCCCCCCGTACCATCTGCCCGATCCAGGCCCCGCCAATCACCACCAGCCTCACGCGCGGATTATCCAGAATGGCCTTCAGGCTTTCTGCCCGGAAAGCGTCACAAGCCCGCGCCTCATTGGAAAGGCCACTCCCCTGCGGTCCCGGCAATAATGGCGCGCAGCCGGCCTTGGTGAGCTGCACCACCCCATAACCCTGCGCACGCGCCAGCTCATCCAGCGTGGCGCCATGCTGATCCGCCAGGGAATCACCCCATAGCGCCATCAGAGGCGTATCATCTCCCGTCAGGCCGAAGCGGCAATCGGCCGGGGCGGAAGAGATACCCGGCCCCACAAGGCAGTGGGCGCTTCCGGCCCAATGCTGATGCGCGGCCTCTTCGGCCTGACGGGCAGCCTCATTCGCACGCCCCGGAAAACCGCCGGAGAGGCTGAAGGCCGCCCCCACGCCCACCAGCACCGCCAGAGCGGCCAGCCCCAGCGTGATATGGCGCAGCTCTTCCCGCAGGGTGGTGGGGCCATGCGCCCGAAAGGGATGTTCCACAAAGCGCCAGGAAAAAGCCGCCAGCGCCACCGCCGCGCCCACCCCGGCCAGCAGCTGTACCAGCGAGAGATGCGGCCCAATATAGAGCCGCATGAAAGAGAGAATGGGCCAATGCCACAGATAGAGCGAATAGGAGATGAGCCCCACCCAAACCAATGGCGACAGGGACAGAAGACGCCCCATCCATGTCACTCGGCCATCCTGTCCGGCCCACAGCACGGCCAACGCCCCCAGCGTGGGCAGCAGGGCAGACGCACCGGGAAAGATGGTGTGGCTGTCATACAGGATAATGGCAGCCACAATGGCCCCCACCCCTGCCAGCGCGATCAACTCTGGCAGCCAGCGCCCGCGCGGACGCGGCAGATAGCCCAGCGCCAGCGCCGCCCCCAGCAGCAATTCCCACGCCCGGCCCTCGAAATTGAAGAATGCCTGTGGCGGGCGCAGCACTGCATTGCGCGTGGCCACGAACAGCGACACAGCAATAAGCGCAAACACCACATAGGGCCGGAACCGCGCCAGACGCGGCTGGAACAGCGCGAACAACAGCAGCGGCCAGATCAGATAAAACTGCTCTTCAATGGCCAGAGACCATGTGTGCAACAAAGGCTGTTCATCGGCCGTGGGGGCGAAATAGCCGGTAGCCGAAAGAAAATAGCGATTGGCGAAAAACACCGAGGCATAGCGCAGAGACGCGCCAAAATCCTCCAGCATCCGCGGCGTGAACCAGATGAGGGCGGCAATGGCTGTACAGGCCGCCACCAGCACATAGGCCGGCAGAATGCGTCGCACCCGCCTGTCATAGAAGCGGGCCAGTGAAAAGCGCGCCTGCGCCAGATCCGCCGCCAGAATGGAGGTGATGAGATAGCCGGAGATAACGAAGAAAACATCCACGCCCACAAAGCCGCCCGGCACCAGACGTGGATCGGCATGGAACAGCACGACAGGTATCACCGCCAGCGCGCGCAGCCCGCTGATGTCTGCCCGATATCGCATCTCTCAGATCCAGCTCCGAAGCCTTCGCGGCAGACAAGGCGCGCACAGTGCCGCACAAGATCGCCTGCATGGAAAAGACGCCGGCCGGCCCTGCCGACGCCATTCAACTGAAGGCCCTGCTTATGGCAAAGTCAGCCCCCGTGAACAAGCTGCCGGCTCCCATACGGTGCGCCACACAAGCTTGCACAGCTTTTCCCGCACCTGCTGCCGGGTGGACATGATTTTGCTGCGAAGCACCGGAACTATGCTACCCGCCCCTCCCCCGCAACAGGGCACGATATGAGGACGAGATGACCCGACAGACCCATCAGCCCGGCACCAGCCAGCCCCTTCCGCACGCGCGCCGCCGCCTGCTTCCCCTGCTGGCCGCAAGTGCCCTGCTGGCATTGGGCAGCCTGGGCCCGGCCGCAACGCCCAGCCTCGCGGATGAACCACCGCCGGCCAATGACCCTCTCAACCGGGAAGCCTCCATGCCACAAAGCCCAGCCCCTGCCTCCCCCATTGGACAATGGCTGCTGGAAGACATGCAGGGTGCAGGTTCGCAGGAACGCGTCCGCACGGATCTGGAGATTTCGGCGGATGGCCGGGCATTTGGTTCCGGCGGCTGCAACCGCTTCAATGGCGAGGCCAAGCTTTCCGACAACCAGTTGAGCTTCGGCCCGCTCATGAGCACCCGCATGGCGTGCTCTGAAGAGGCGATGAAGCAGGAAGCCCGCTTCCTCAACACACTGGAGGACGTCCGCAGCTGGAAGCTGGATGACGAAAACCAGAAACTGTTGCTGCTGGGGCCAGAAGGCGAAACGCTTCTGACCTTCTCGGCCCTGTAGCATTCAAACCTTATGAGTGGCGGGGGGATGCCCCGCCACTCTGTTTCAGCCGTGAATGGCGGCCTGTTCCTCGGCCGAACGCCTGTTGCTGGCGCGCTTGGAAATGACGGAGGCCGTCAACACCACCACAGTCACCACCGTAATGAGAATGGTGCTCACGGCGTTGATTTCCGGCGTCACCCCGAAACGCACCTGCGAATAGATGCGCATGGGCAGAGTGGTGGCACCCGGCCCGGTGGTGAAGCTGGCGATCACCAGATCATCCATTGAGAGGGTGAAGGCCAGCATGAAGCCTGCCGCCACACCCGGCATGATGAGCGGCAGGGTGATGAGGAAGAAGGTCTTGAAGGGCGTGCAGCCCAGATCCAGAGCGGCTTCTTCCAGCGCGCTATCGAAGGTGACAAGCCGCGATTGCACCACCACCGCCACGAAGCACATGCAGAAGGTGATGTGCGCCAGCAGCACCGTATAGAAGCCGCGATCAAAATCCACCGCCACAAACAGCAGCAACAGGGAGAGGCCGGTAATCACCTCCGGCATCACCAGCGGTGCATAGATCATGCCGGAAAACAGCAGTCGCCCGCGAAAACGCCCGTAGCGCACCAGTGCCAGCGCCGCCATGGTGCCCAGCACCGTGGAGACGACCGCCGCGAAGAAGGCCACCCTCAGCGAGACCCATGCGGCGGCGAGCAATTGCTTGTTCTCCAGCAAGGCCCAGTACCAGCGCGTGGAAAAGCCACCCCACACCGTTACCAGCCGCGAGTCGTTGAAAGAGTAGACGACCAGCAGCAGGATGGGGATGTAGAGAAAGGCAAACCCCAGCACCAAAGAGGACACATTGAACCAGTTGAGGCTACGCTTCATTGCTCCGCCTCCAGCTGGCGCTGCTGCATGTTCTGGTAAATCACGATCGGCACCACCAGAACCAGAAGAAGAAGCACGGCCACGGCCGCAGAAACCGTCCAGGAGCGATTGACCGTAAATTCGGTCCACAGCACCTTGCCGATCATGATGGTGTCGGACCCACCCAGCAGATCCGGGATCACGAACTCACCCACCGCCGGAATGAAGCACAGCAGCGCCCCTGCCGCCACGCCCGGCAGGGAGAGCGGGAAGGTGATGGTCCAGAAGCTTTTCCAGGGTGGGCAGCCCAGATCTGCCGCCGCTTCCAGCAAGGTATCGTCCAGCTTTTCCAGCGCCGCATAAAGCGGCAGCACCATGAAGGGCAGGTAGGAATAGACGATACCGATATAGACAGCGATATCGGTATTCAGAATTTCCAGCGGCTCATCAATCACACCCAGCCACAGCAGGGTGTGGTTCAGCAGCCCCTCACGCGAGAGAATGCCGATCCACGCATAAACGCGAATGAGAAAGGAGGTCCAGAAGGGCAGGATCACCAGCATCACCAGCATGGGCTGGATCGAGGCCGGAGCCCGCGCCATGGCATAGGCGACAGGGTAACCCACCAGAAGCAGCAGCACTGTGGAGATGCTGGCAATCAACAGGCTGGAGCCATAGGCCTCTATGAATTCGTTCTGCCAATCCAGCACATAGGCGTAATTCTCGAAGGACAGCTCCGAGAGGAAGGCCGTAAAACCATCCCAACCCTCGGAAAGATCCAGCAGGGGTGCATAAGGCGGCATGGCCAGCACATCCTGCGACAGCGAGATCTTGAAGACGATGATGAAGGGCGCCAGAAACAGCGCCAGAAGCCAAAGATAGGGCAGCGCGATAATCAGATAGCGCCCCAGCCCCTTTTCCCGTGCCAGTGACATGGGCTCCCCTCCCTCAGCGGGTGAGGACGACGCCGGCATGGGGTGCGAATGTCACCCACACCTTGTCATCCCATGAAATCGGACGCTCCACCACGCGCGACATGTTCGGCTGAGACACCTTGATGCGTGTGCCATCGGCCAGTTCCACATGATAGATGGACAAATCGCCCAGATAGCCAATATCCCAGATGCTGCCCTCGAAGCAGTTTTCCGCGATTTCCTGCGGCTGATCCAGTGTAATGCGCATTTTCTCCGGGCGAATGGCAACGCAGGCCGCATCTCCAGGGCTTGCCACCACACCGGGCGACACCACGATGGGATGCGTGGTGAGCGGAGAGGAAAAACGTGTCTCCCCTTCCGTGCTGCGCAGGATCTGCCCCTCAATGAGATTCACATCGCCCACGAAATCCGCCACATAGCGGGTGGCCGGCTGCTCATAAATCTCGGATGGCGGGGCCATCTGGATCAGCTCACCATGGTTCATCACGGCGATACGGTCTGCCACTGTCATGGCCTCTTCCTGATCGTGGGTGACGATCAGGAAGGTCATGCCAAGATCCATTTGCAGATCCATCAGCTCGAACTGGGTTTCCTCGCGCAGCTTGCGATCCAGCGCGCCGAGAGGCTCATCCAGCAACAGCACCTTGGGCCGCTTGGCCAGGGAGCGCGCCAGCGCCACACGCTGACGCTGACCGCCCGAAAGCTGGTGCGGCTTGCGCCGGGCGAACTGCTCCAGCTTCACCAGCTTCAGCATTTCTTCAACGCGGGCGGTGATCTCGCCCTTGGGCATCTTGTCCTGCTTCAGGCCGAAAGCGATATTGTCGGCCACATTCATGTGCGGGAACAACGCATAGGACTGGAACATCATGTTGACGGGCCGGCGATAGGGCGGCACGCCCACAAGATCCTCTCCCGCCAGCAGCACACGGCCGGAGGTGGGCTCCTCAAAGCCGGCCAGCATGCGCATCAGCGTGGTCTTGCCACATCCCGAAGGGCCGAGAAGGGCGAAAAATTCGCGCTCATAAATATCAAGCGTCACATTGTTCAGCGCGGTGAAATCCCCGAAGCGCTTCACCACATTCTCGAATCGAATGAGCGGCTTCTTGTCCGGGTCGTTCCACGGCGCAAATGTGCGCCGCACCGCACCAATAATGGTTTTATGCGCCTTCTCGCCCGCCATTCCGGCCCCCGCACGATACATTGTCGGATAAAGGGTTACAGGTCGAGTGCGAAAGCCTCAAGACAACAAGGCCCTCAAATTGGCAGCTTTTTACAGCTTTGCGCATCATGGCGCGGCAGGGGCCGGAAAGGAGATTTCAACAGCTTTGTGAAAAGAAAAACACAGCAGCGCTTGACCAGCAGCGCAAAGCTGTGGCAAACGACGCCACCTAACGAGGTGATGCTTCGTTGCGGACGCGCTCCACGCCGACGCACATTGCTAGCACTTCGAAACATGGACCTGCTGCGGTAGCTCAGTGGTAGAGCACTCCCTTGGTAAGGGAGAGGTCGAGAGTTCAATCCTCTCTCGCAGCACCATAAAATCAAACGATTTTTTCTGTTATGAGAATCTGGCCCGGACAGATATTCGGGCTGAGACGCATATCCCATTGCCCCCCTTTTTCTCCCCTCTCCTGACACCTCTGCGCCCTGTAGCCAGCACGGCTGCGCATGGCGCATGCCGGCTTGCAGAAATCTTTGATATTGCTCAAGGCACATAGCCATATGGCATCGCAGGTTGCGCGCATATTCGCCCCTTTGGCACAACTGCCCGGCTGGAGAGCTGATCCATCCGGGTGCGCTTCCGCAAAGGTCCCCGTCCGGTGCGACCGCCATTCCGGTGACATGGAACACAATGCGCAGCGCAAGCTAATCGCGTTCGCCGTGAGGAGATGATGATGGTGCAGGACAAAACCACGCAGGAAGCCCCCCACTCCAGCACCAGTGAACCATTCGAGACAGCCCTTGCTGATGCCCGGCTGGAAGCCGCGCAGGAAGCTTCGGAATGGGCTGCCGCGAATCTTCTGGATGAAAGCACCCGCGAAGGGCTGGATGCGCTGATTGCCGGCGCATCACCAGATGATGCCCAGCGGCTGCGCAAGGCCCTCGGCCTGCCCAAGGCGCCGCGTAGCCCCCGCATCACCAGCGATGAACTGGCCGAGGACTGGCGCTCCGGCGGCTATCCCTTCAAGTACAAGATGCTGCGCCGGGATTATGAACGCGAGAAATTCGCACTTCAGGTCGAGCTGCTCAAGCTGCAATCCTGGGTGAAGGAAACTCATCAGCGCGTCATCATCATCTTTGAAGGGCGTGATGCAGCCGGCAAAGGCGGCGCGATCAAACGTTTCATGGAACATCTCAACCCGCGTGGCGCGCGCATCGTGGCGCTGGAAAAGCCCAGCGAGGTGGAACGCGGCCAGTGGTATTTCCAGCGCTATGTGGAGCATCTGCCCACCACCGGGGAAATCGTGCTGTTCGACCGTAGCTGGTATAATCGCGCCGGGGTCGAGCGGGTCATGGGCTTCTGCTCGGATGATGAATATCGCGAGTTTCTGCGTCAGGCGCCGGATTTCGAGCGCAATCTGGTGCGCAGCGGCATTCATCTTTTCAAATTCTGGTTCTCTGTCAGCCGGATGGAGCAGAAACGCCGCTTCAAGGAGCGCGAAGTGCATCCGCTGAAACAGTGGAAGCTCTCCCCCATTGACCTCGCCTCTCTCGACAAGTGGGATGACTACACCAAGGCCAAGGAGGCCATGTTCTTCCACACCGATACGGCGGACTCCCCCTGGACGGTCATCAAATCCGATGACAAGAAGCGCGCCCGCCTGAACGCCATGCGCTATGTGCTGCATTCCCTGCCCTATGCTGACAAGGATCTGGAGCGTGTCGGCCCTGTCGAACCCCTGCTGGTGGGGCGCGCCAACTCCATCCATGAGCGGGGAGAGCATGAGTTCGGGGCGACGGACTGATCCGCCCCGCCATCCGCAGTGACTGTAGCCGACAGGGCATGGCAAATGGCCCGCCCTGTCGCACAGCTTATCCGCTCAGCTCAGCGGGTCCATTTGCCCTGCCCATAATGGTTGAAATATTCCACCATGAAGGCCCGCGCCTTTCCGTCGGCATCCTGCACGAATGTGACGGATGAGAGAGAGCCGGCCGGCGCGTTCTCGTTGTTAGGCGCGATCGCGAAGGTGTTTCCGCTCCAGTGCCGCAAGGGCATGCGCACAGCCGCAGGGCCCACAATCATCACCAGCCCGTCCTTCTCCTGCACGATTTTCGCCGGGCCGAAATAGGCATTGTCATAGGTGCCGACATAATCGGAAAGCGCCATGGCGGGCTTCGCATCGGCCGGCGCAGTCTTTCCGGCAAGATCCCCCTCGGGCTCATAATAGGCCATCAGGCGCGGATGATAGGCCGCGTACCAGTCCCGCGTGGACACGCCATATTGCACCACATCCATGAATTGCGCGGAGATGGCTTCCGCCGCACCCACCGGCCCGCCATTGGTCAGCACCACAATGGCGATATCCGCAGACGGCAGCATCTGCATATGCGTGGCCGCTCCCAGCACAAACGCCCCGGAATGGCTCATGAGCGGGCGTCCATTGGCTCCGACGGAAACATTGAAGCCATAACCATAAAAGCCGGAACGCGCATCCACGGAGGGTGTCGGCCCGCTGAACGCCTCCGGGCGCAGCATCGGCACCAGCGCGACAGATGAAATCATCTCGCGCCCCTCATGCTGCCCCCCGGCAAGCAGCAGCTTCAGCCACGCGGCAAGGTCCGTCACGCTGGAGGATACGCCACCCGCCGGCGACTGCGCATCCGGGTCGCGCGCATAAAGTGGCTGGAAGCGGCCATCTTCCCACACATGCAGGGTGGCCCGGTTCGCGCGCTGGAGAAAATCGGCATGGCGCGAACTCGTTCGGCTCATACCCAGAGGGGTATAAAGCGCCGTTTCGGCCAGATCCTCCCACGACATTTTCGCGGCGGCGGCCACGGCCTCTCCACCAATGGTCGTGCCGAAATTGGCGTAATTGTAGGAGATGCGGAAAGGCGTGAGCGGCAACAGGGCCAAGCGTTTCAGGATAGCGGCGCGATCATAGCCCATATCTTCCAGATCATCGCCGGCCGCATGGGGCAAGCCCGAGCGATGCGCCTGAAAATCCCCAATGGTCGCATGGGCATCCACCCATGGGTCGGACAGATGAAGATCCGGCAACAAAGCCTGCACCTTGTCATCCCACCCCACCAAACCGGCCGTTACCTGCGTGGCGGTGATGGTGGCCGTGATCGGCTTGGACAGGGACGCGATCTGGAAAACGGTATCGGCATCCACCGGCTCCGGCTTGCCAAGCTCACGCACGCCATAACCTTGGGCGAAGACGGTCTTACCATCATGCACCACGGCCACGGCCAACCCTGGCACCTGGCTGCGCGTCATGATATCCGAAATCAGATCCGGCAGAGTGGCGAGCGCCTTGGAAATGCCCTCCGGCGCAAGCGGCATCACATCCGCAGCCGGGCTGGCCCCCAGCTCCGGCATGAGGCTCTGCCCCACGGCCTGAGAATCTGCATGCGCCGGGCCCGCAAGGCTGGCGACAGGCACCGCCAGAACCGCGACAAACAGCATTCCAGGTTTCAGCATCGCGCCAAGATCAAGGGGCATCAATCAGGTCTCCGGTAGCAGACAGAAGCTTGTGAGGATATGTGGGCGGCCGGCCCGCCATGGTTCAGAACGGGCCATCTTCCGCAAACAGGCCACGCCCGAAAATGGCGCAGCAAAATCAATGTCTTTGACGACCCGCATTGTCCGCGAGGCGCGCTTCCAGGGCAAGCCCGGCTCATCATGCCCCACAGCCTTTCAGATGCAGGAAATTTTGTGCAAAGCTGCAACATTGAAGAGAAATGCTGCAATGCATACACACCATCCGGCATATTTCACGTGCACCAATGTTACACATCCCTATCCTGACGGGCGCAGCGCTTCGGCCTTCAGGAATTTCGCAGCGGCCCCTTTTCGGTTGCCGCACCACGAAGCGCGCGCGGAAAGGATGACATTGTGACCCTCGCGCCACATCGCTTTGCCCGGCTCTCCACCCTTTTGCCGAAGCGGCTTCCGCATCTGAGCCAGATGGGCGCACCGGCTGTTCTGCTGGGAGCGGCCCTGCTTCTGACGGCATGTGGAGAGCAGGAAGAGGCGCAGGCGCCAGAGCCGCGCCCCGTGCGCACCATCACCGCCACCGCCCGCACCGCGGCCGATGCCGTGAACCTCACCGGGCAGGTGGAAGCCGAAAATGAGGCCGCCTACGCCTTCCGCATCGGCGGGCGCATCATCGAACGGCTGGTGAATGTGGGTGACACGGTTGAGCCCGGACAGGTGCTCGCCCGGCTGGACCCGCAGGATGAGCAGAACACCCTGCGTTCGGCGCAGGCCGCCCTTTCCGCCGCCAATGCCAACCTCTCCCAGGCCACCAATCAATATGATCGCCAGCGCCAGTTGCTGAATCGGGGCTTCACCCCGCGCGCGCAATATGAGCAGGCCGAACAGGCCTTTTTGAATGCCCGCTCGCAGGTGGAAGATGCCGAGGCCCGCCTGAAAATGGCGCAGGACCGGCTTGATTTTACCGAGCTGCGCGCGGATTCCTCCGGCATCGTCACTCAGCGCCGCGCCGAAATGGGTGAAGTGGTGCAGCCCGGCCAGCCGGTGATCGAGGTTGCCCGCAATGATGGGCGCGACGCCGTGTTTGAGGTGCCCGCCAGCCTTCTCACCAGCCTGCCCACCAACCCGGATGTGGAAGTGGCGCTGGCCAGCGACCCCGCTATCACCGCCCGCGGGCGGGTGCGTGAGGTTGCGCCGCAGGCTGATCCCGTGACCCGCACATTCCGGGTGCGCGTGGGGCTGATCCTCCCGCCGGAAGCCATGCGATTGGGCTCCACCGTGGTGGGGCATGTCATGATTGACAAAGGCCCGGTGATCGAGGTGCCGGCTTCCGCCCTCACCCGCCTGAACGACAAGCCCGCCGTGTGGATCGTGACCCCGGACGATGACACCGTGAAGCTGCGCAATGTGGAAGTGCTGCGCTTCAGCCCCACCAGCGTCTCCGTCTCCAGCGGGCTGGAAACGGGTGATATCGTGGTGACAGCGGGCGTGCAGGCCCTGCATCCGGGGCAGAAGGTTCGCCTGCTGGGGGCTCAGCCGTGAAGAAGGGCTTCAATCTCTCCGCCTGGGCGCTGCGTCACCGCTCCGTCATCATCTATCTCATGGCCATCGCCGTGGTTGCCGGTGCCATGGCCTTTCGCAATCTGGGCCGGGCGGAAGACCCGACTTTCGTCATCAAGACCATGGTGGTGCAGGCCAACTGGCCCGGCGCCACGCTGGATGAAACCTTCAAGCAGGTGACAGAACGGCTGGAGCGCAAGCTTCAGGAAGTGCCCCGGCTTGATTATCTGGAAAGCTACACCCGCCCCGGCACCACCACCATTTTCGTGCATCTGCAAGGGGCCGCCACGGCCGCCGAGGTGCCGGACATCTGGTACCATGTGCGCAAGAGTGTGGGCGATATTCGCCATACCCTGCCGCAAGGCATTATCGGCCCCTTCTTCAATGATGAGTTCGGCGACACATTCGGCATCATCTATGGCTTCACCGCAGACGGCTTCACCCATCGTGAGCTGCGCGATTATGTGGAGGATGTGCGCTCCGAACTGCTGCATGTGCCGGATGTCTCCAAGATCGAGATTCTCGGCGCGCAGGACGAGCGCATCTTCATTGAATTCTCCATGCAGGAACTGGCCAGCCTCGGCATAGACCGGGCAGCGGTGCTTCAGGCTCTGGCCAGCCAGAATATCGTGCGTCCCTCCGGTGAGATTCAGACCGGGGCGGAGAACATGTCGGTGCGCGTCTCCGGCGCGTTCAACTCCGAAGCCGATATCGCCAATGTGAATTTCGTGGTGAATGGCCGCCTCATCCGCCTCGCCGATATCGCCACCATTCGCCGCGCGCTGGCAGACCCGCCCCAGCCCATGTTCCGGGTGAACGGCCAGCCGGCTATCGGCCTGGCCATCGCCATGCAGGATGGCGGCGATATTCTCGCCATGGGCAAGAATATCGACACCACCATGAACCGGCTCATCGCCAATCTGCCCATCGGCATCGAAGCCCATCTGGTGGCGGATCAGGCGGTGACGGTGGACAGCGCCATCGCCGAATTCATGGAAAGTCTGTGGCAGGCGGTGGCCATCATTCTGGTGGTTAGCTTCATCTCGCTGGGTGTGCGGGCCGGAGCCATCGTGGCGCTGGCCATTCCGCTCACCCTGGCGGTGGTGTTCGCCATCATGCAGATTGTCGGCATCGACATGCAGCGCATCTCGCTGGGGGCGCTCATCATCGCGCTGGCGCTGATGGTGGATGACGCCATGACCACCACGGATGCCACCCTCACCCGCCTCGCCGCAGGTGATGACAAGAACACTGCCGCCTCATACGCCTTCACCGCCTACGCCGCCGCCATGCTGGCCGGCACGCTGGTGACGGTGGCCGGCTTCGTGCCGGTGGGCTTTGCCGCCAGTTCCGCGGGGGAATATACCTTCACCCTGTTCGCCGTGGTCGGCATTGCCCTCATCGCCTCATGGATCGTGGCGGTGCTGTTTGCCCCGCTGCTACAGGTCGCCATTCTCAAAGCTCCGCCAAAAGACAAGATGCCGGACCCGGACGCCCCGCCAAAGGGCGTGATGAGGCTGTATCACGGCTTTCTCGTCTGGTGCCTGAAGCTGCGCTGGGTGACGATAGCGGTGACGCTGGGGCTGTTCGTACTCTCCATTCTGGCGCTGCCGCTCATTCCGCGCCAGTTCTTCCCCTCTTCGGACCGGCCGGAACTTCTGGTGGATCTCGCCAGCCCGCAGAACGCCTCCATTTATGCCAGCGAAGCGGTGGCCGAAGCCTTCGACAAGCTGTTGCAGGATGATCCCGATGTCGAGCGCTGGAGCACCTATGTGGGGCGCGGGGCCATCCGCTTCTATCTGCCGCTGGATGTGCAGCTGCCAAACGCCTTCTTCGCCCAGACGGTGATTGTCGCCACCGATGTCGCAGCGCGCGAGCGCCTGCAAGCCCGGCTGGAAAAAGCGCTGGCGGAAGATTTCCCGCAGCTTGTCTCGCGCATTTCCCCGCTGGAGCTGGGCCCGCCCGTGGGCTGGCCGGTGCAATATCGCGTCTCCGGGCCGAATATCGAAAAGGTGCGCGCCATCGCCTTTGATCTGGCGGCTGCCGTAGCCTCCACGCCCAAGGCTGAAAAGGTCAATTATGACTGGATCGAGCCGGCCCGGCAGGTGCGTATTGATGTGAACCAGAACGAGGCCCGTCTTCTGGGACTTTCCACCGCCCAGCTCGCCGGGGTGCTCAACACCGTGCTATCCGGCGCGCCGGTGACGCAGGTGCGCGACAATATCTATCTCATTCCCGTGGTCGCACGCGCCAATGATGAGGAGCGCGTCTCGCTGGAGCGCCTCTCTCATCTGCAAGTGCCCCTGCCCAACGGGCGCACCGTGCCACTGAGCCAGATCGCCACCTTCACCTGGGATCAGGATTATCCCGCCATCTGGCGGCGTGACCGCGTGCCCACACTCACCGTCCAGGCCGATGTCGCCCCTGGCATTCTGCCCGAAACGGTGGTGGCTGAACTCGCTCCGAAAATCGACGCCCTGCGCAAAACCCTGCCGGCCGGCTATCACATCGAGGTCGGTGGCACAGTGGAGGAAAGCGCCGCCTCACTCGCCTCTGTGGTGGCCGTGGTGCCGGTGATGCTGTTGCTGATGCTCACCATTTTGATGTTCGAGCTGAAAAGCTTCCAGCGCATGGTGATCGTGCTCTCGGTGGCTCCGCTCGGCCTCATCGGCGTGGTGGCGGCACTACTGGTCTCCGGCCGGCCGCTGGGCTTCGTGGCCATTCTGGGCGTGCTGGCGCTGATCGGCATGATTACCAAGAACGCCGTCATCCTCATCGGCCAGATCGAGGCGGACAGGGCCGCAGGCCGCAAGGTATGGGATGCTGTGATCCATGCCTCTTCCATCCGCTTCCGGCCCATCATGCTCACGGCCCTCTCCACCGTGCTGGGCATGGTGCCCATCGCGCCCACCGTATTCTGGGGCCCCATGGCCTTCGCCATCATGGGCGGGCTCATGGTTGGCACGCTTTTGACGCTGATCTTCCTTCCGGCGCTTTATGTCGCCTGGTTCGGAGCGGAAAGCGGGCCGGAAGCTGTGGCGCAAGACGCACCAGAAGCCGGACATCAAAAGCCTTTCACCGCATGAAACCGCGCCCACAGCCCTGTGGCCGGCCCCTCACCATGCCTCACTTTTCCTGTTCCCGTTCTGACGGCAACCGACCGGAGACCTTCAGATGACACGCTCGCCCCTTCTCGTGGATCTCGCCCTTCAGGGTGGCGGCGCTCATGGCGCCTTCACATGGGGCGTGCTCGACCGGCTGCTTGAAGAAGACTGGTTGCAGATTGACGGCATCTCCGGCACCTCCGCCGGCGCAATGAATGCCGCCGTGCTGGCCGACGGCTATGCCAGCGGTGGGCGGGAAGGCGCGCGCAAGGCGCTGGATGCCTATTGGCAGTCTGTGGGTGAATCCGCCCGCTACAGCCCTTTCCAGCGCAGCCCGCTGGATCGGCTTCTGGGCCGCTGGACCATGGATTCCTCTCCCATGTTCATTGGCATGGACATGATGAGCCGGATGTTCTCGCCCTATGATCTGAACCCCTCGAACTTCAACCCGCTGCGGGACATTCTGGAAAAGCACATTGATTTCGAGCGGCTGAAGAATTCTCCGGTCAAGGTCTTCATCACCGCCACCAATGTGCGCACCGGGCGCGGCCGGGTGTTTCGTAATGCGGACATCTCGCCGGAAGTGCTGCTGGCCTCAGCCTGCCTGCCCACCCTGTTCCAGGCCATCGAGATTGATGGCGAGCCCTATTGGGATGGCGGCTATTCCGGCAACCCCACCATGACCCCACTGGTGCGTGAGCTGAAATCAGACGACACCATCCTCATTCCCATCAATCCGGTGGAGCGCCCCGGCACGCCGCGCACCGCCGCCGATATCATGAACCGCCTCAACGAAGTCTCCTTCAACGCCACCCTGCTGAAAGAGCTGCGCATGATCGCGCTGCTGCGCAAGGTGGCAGATCCGGGCAAGACGGAAGGTGCCGAGTGGGCCAGAATGCGCATGCATATGGTGCGCAACCATCTGATGGCAAACCTTGGCTATTCCTCCAAGCTGAATGCGGAATGGTCCTTCCTCTCCATGCTGAAGCGCGAAGGGCGCAAGGCGGGGGATGAGTTCCTACAGGAGAATGGCGACAAGCTTGGCGTCCAATCCACCCTTGATATTGACCAGTTGCTGGAAGGAGTGTGAGCCATGATGGGTTTCATCGGCATTCTTCTCGGCCTTGCCGTTCTCATCTATCTGGCCTTTCGCGGGGCCAGCATTCTCATTCTGGCCCCTATTGCCGGCCTCATCGCCGCGGCCTTCGCCGGCGCGCCCCTGCTGGCGAGCTGGACACAGACCTTCATGCCCAATGCGGCGGATTTCGTCGCGCAATTTTTCCCGCTGTTTCTGCTTGGCGCCATTTTCGGCAAGTTGATGGAAGATTCCGGCTCCGTCACCTCCATCGCCAATTTCATGACGGTAAAGCTCGGCACACAGCGCGCCATTCTGGCCGTGGTTCTGGCGGGCGCGATTGTCACCTATGGCGGCGTCAGCCTGTTTGTCGCCTTCTTCGTGCTGGCCCCCATGGGCATTGCACTGTTCCGCTCGGCCGGCGTGCCGCGCCGGCTGATGCCGGCCGCCATCGCTCTGGGCACCTCCACCTTCACCATGTCGGCCATGCCCGGCACGCCCTCCATCCAGAACGCCATTCCCATGCCCTTCTTCGGCACCACGCCCTTTGCGGCGCCGGGGCTGGGCATCATCGCCTCCATCATCATGCTCAGCTTCGGCATGTGGTGGCTGAAGCGCCGGGAAAATGCGGCTCGCGCACGTGGTGAGGGTTTTGGCGCCTTCACCGCTGGCGACAGTGAATCCGTGGAAGTGGCAACAGAAAACCCCATCGTGCGTGAGCGCGCCACCACCTCCGGCACCTTCGATCCGGCCGAGATCGAGCACAGTGAGGAAGCCGGCAAGGGCCCATCCATCCTTCTGGCCGCCCTGCCGATCATCGTGGTGATCGCGGTCAATCTGGCCATGTCCTTCCTCATTCTGCCGCGCATGGACACCAGCTTTCTGGCGCTGCCGGAATGGGGCGGGGTTTCGCTCTCCGCCGTGGGCGGCGTGTGGTCGGTGATCGTGGCGCTGCTGGCGGCCATCATCACCGTCATCATCATCAATTTCCGCAGCGTGCCGGAACTGCGCGCCACCCTCACCGCCGGCGCCAACGCCGCCGTGCTGCCCATTCTCTCGGTGGCCAGCCTTGTGGGTTTCGGCGCCATCGTGGCCTCGCTTCCGGCCTTTGAGGATGTGCGCAACTGGGTGCTGGGCATTGAGGGCGGGCCGCTGGTTTCTCTGGCAGTTGCCACCAATATTCTGGCCGCCCTGACCGGATCGGCCTCGGGTGGTCTCACCATCGCGCTGGATGCGCTGGGCCCCACCTATATGCAGATCGCTCATGATATCGGCATGGACCCGGCCCTGATGCACCGCGTGGCGGTGATCGGCTCCGGCACGCTGGATAGCCTGCCCCACAATGGCGCGGTGGTGACATTGCTCGCCGTGTGCGGCGTCACCCACAAGGAAGGTTATCTGGATATCGTGATGGCAGGCATTGTCAGCGCCATCATCGCGTTGGTGGCGGTTATCGCCCTGGGTTCCGTTCTGGGGAGCTTCTGACTGTGAACAACCGCCCTGTCCCTCAGCTCCAGCATGACCGACTTCGGAAGGTTCGCCGTTTCATCGTGCGCTGCATGGTGATGGGAAGATGGGCCATGGTGCCCCTCTTCGTGGGGCTGCTGGGCGCGCTGGTGTTGCTCATGGCCTCCTTCTTCATCCAGCTCTGGAATTTTGCCACCCATGTGATGGTGATGAGCGAAACCGCTGTCATCATGAAAGTGCTGACCCTGCTGGATATGGCCCTTCTGGGCGGGCTCATCGTGATCGTCGTCTCTTCGGGATATGAAAATTTCGTCGAGAAGCTCGATCACGACACCGCCGAGGACTGGCCGGACTGGATGGCCCATATCAGCTTTGCCGGGCTCAAGCTCAAGCTGTTCGCCACCCTCATGGCCATCACCGCCATCGCCATGCTGAAGGCGCTGATGCGGCTGGAAACGAATGTGAGCGAAACGCAGGTGCAATGGCTGGTGGTGGCAAACCTCATCTTTGCCATCTGTTATGCCGTTCTGGCTCTGGCCGACAGGTTTGGTCCAGGCCGGAACGAGCACTGATTCTGCCTGCGGCTATGGGCAAGGGTGCAGACCCTGCCCATCAGCTCCTGTGACCCGTTTCCGCCCGCCCACGGGGGAGAAAAGATCTGCGCACGGCGACGAACGCACCTTCTTCCATCCATCTGGAGCAACAGGATGGATATTCGCTGTGCATGACCCACCCGAGTTGCGCGTAATTCAGGCCGAACAGCACCTCAAGTCTTGCGACCTGAAGCTCAAATGCCGCTATGCTTCGCACACAGAACTTGACCCTGTATCCAGACGTCATGTTTCCGTTTCGGATGGGGGGCGCGGGCTGACGCCCTCCCTGCCAGCTTCATTCATGCCCCCGGCGGCGTGAAGTATCCTGTCACAGCCCGTGAAGACCGCGCACTTTCCGCATCAAGCAGAAGGCTGGCCCGGACAGTATAGCGAGGGGGATTATGCCGGACACTCTGGAACTTTCAGGCCTTATCACCTTCACCCTCGCCATCATGATTTTCTTTGTGGGTGGCGCGCTCAATTCCGCCATCGCCCCGCTGCGAAGCTGGAATATTCCAGAGGCCGTGACCGGGGGCATATTGGCGGCCCTGGTTACGCTGACCATCTATATTGCCTTTGATATTGAGATACACTTCGATCTTGCGGCGCGGGATATGCTGCTGCTGTATTTTTTTACCGGCATCGGCCTCAACGCCAAATTCTCGGATCTCGCCACCGGCGGACGCCCCCTGGTGTTTCTGCTTATCATCACGGTGGTGTTTCTGGTGGTGCAGAATGTGGTGGCTCTGGGCGGTTCCGCCCTCATGGGGCTGCCGGATGGCGTTGCACCGCTTCTGGGCTCCATCTCCCTTGTGGGCGGGCATGGCACCACCATTGCCTGGGCCCCCATCATCTCCGAGCGCTACCACATCACCAATGCCATGGAGATCGGCATTGCCAGCGCCACGCTGGGGCTGGTGCTGGCCAGCGTGCTGGGCGGGCCCATCGCCGGAGTGCTGATCCGGCGCTACAATCTCCACAATGACAAGGAGCAAGACCCCATAGTGGGCCTCTCGGAAGAAGAGGAGGAATCCAGCAAGGCGCAGATTTCCTACCGCAAATTCCTCACCTCTCTTCTGGTGCTCAACATCGTCATCGCCATTGGCTATGCGCTGGATGAAATGATTGAGGAAATGGGCGTGAACCTGCCCCTCTTCGTCATCTGCCTGCTGGTGGCCATCGTCTTTACAAACATCGTGCCGCACATTCTGCCCAAGCTGGAATGGCCAGCACGCACGCCGGAACTGGCGCTCATCTCCGAATTATCCCTGAACATCTTCCTGCCCATGTCTCTCATGGCCATGAAACTGTGGGCGCTGGATGGGCTGGGCTTCTCGCTTCTGGCGGTGCTCATCATGCAAACGGTCGTGACGGTGGGCTTCATCTTCTTTGTGGTGTTTCCGGCCATGGGGCGAAACTATCAGGCTGCCGTGCTCTCGGCGGGCTTCACCGGCATTGGTCTTGGCGCCACCCCCACCGCTATCGCCAATATGACAGCCGTCACCCGGCGCCACGGGCCCGCGCCGCTGGCCTTCATCATTCTGCCGCTGATCTCGGCCTTCTTCATTGATCTGGTGAACGCACTTGTCATCGCCTTCATGATGCAATGAGCTGGCGCCCAAGACCCATCAAAAAGGCCGCCTGCATGCGTTGCAGGCGGCCTTTTGTATCCTCATCCTGGCATTGGCGGACTAATTCACCCGCCCACCCGTGAACACCTGAATCGGCAATGTCGCGACCGTGCCGACCACATTGCCGACCGCGCCCACAGCCTGCCCCGCCGGGCCAATGCCCACAGTGCTCTCATCATTGATGACCTGCCCGGCCACAAGCCGCGTACCCATGAGCTGCACCATTTCCGGCGTGGTCGCGAATTTGGTGTGGTTCAGCGCATCACCACCGCGCAGGGCTGTCAGATCCAGAACGACAATCCCATCGCCTTGCTCCAGCCGCGCGGCATAGCCCGGCTTCGACAGATCCACCGCCCCCACGCGGGAAACCTGCCCGGCCAGCAGGCGCGACAGGCTCAGCGCCCTGTCATTACGATCCACAAAAATGGTGACATCCGGCCGTTTCGGCCCAAGTTCGGCCATCTGCCGCTCGAAGACATCAATGTCCAGATCCGGCGAGGCGAGGATGACATTGGAAATCTTGGCCGGCACCCGCCCCTTGCTCAAGGCCAGATCCCGCAGCGCCTCCATGGTCAGCCATGCCCCCATGGAATGGGCCAGCACCACCACCTCATCCACCTTGTTGCTGGAGGCAGCCTCAAAGAGAACCTGCGCCAGATCCGACCGTGAGAAATTGGTGCTTTCGCGATCATAGATATAACCGCTCATCTGCCCGCGAGAGGGCCAGGAGAACAGCACCGGCACCAGATTGGTATCGGTATCATGCACAAACTGGGCAAAGCGGAACACAGCTGCATCAAAGCGCGTGTTGAAGCCATGCACAAACACAAGCACCTTGCGCTTGTTCTTTGGCAGGCTCTTGAACCAGCGCGTGGCCCCCGCGCGGGTCAGCGGGTCCACCTGAGTCACGGCGAATTCCCGGCTGGGGTCCGGCGGTATCTGTCGGGGCCACTGAATGGACCCGACAGGCCGGTTGGGTGGCACCGACACCACAATATTGGTGAGAGAAAGCTGGCTGCCCCGTTCTCCAGAGAACACCTCGCCCGGCTCATCGCTGGGCGCGCGGGTGGTGGCGGCCAGCATGTCCACCAGCGAACCGGACGACGGGGCCGGCTCCACTGCCACTGGCAGCAGCACGCCCTGTGGTGTGGCGCAGGCGCTGAGCGCAAGGCCCGAGGCGCTGACCACGAGCAGGACAGGGGCAGCACCTATCTGCAACCGCTGGCTGGGTCGGCGCACCGCGCCCCTCCGCAATGCAAAGCCGGAGAGAAAACCGGCCATCCGGCTGAAACCACTTTGCAGCACCTGGCGGAAGCCACCTGCCGAAGAACAATGCGACATTTTCATCCGCCCAATACCGGTTGCCGGAATCCCACCCTCTTTACTAGGGCACTTTGCGTCCACATTGAATGACACCAAGCCTGCCATTCAGAATATGGTAACCAATAGCCAGAGCCCATCTGCCCATGGCCTGTGGCAGCACGCATGGGCTCATTGGCGCAAACACGCAACACATGGCCAAAATGGCATGAAAACGGCCTTTCTCCAGCCTTAACACCATGCCGCCCCCTGCCCCCGCCGACCGCTTTCCTGTAAGCGAAACGGGGGATGGCTGGAGAAACATCATGAAAGTGCTTGTTGGGCTGGTGGCTGCGGTCGCCATATGTGCGGCTTTGTTTCTGGCGCGCACGCTGCTTGCACCCATGGTGTTTGGCCTGTTCACCATTGCCATCGTCTGGCCTTTGCAACGCACCTTGCAGGCCCGGATGCCTGCCATGCTGGCCACGCTAATCACGGTTGTCATCGCCCTGTTTGTGGTGGGGGGTGTCACATCCGTCATCATCTGGGGGCTGGGGCGCGTGGGCCAATGGGTGTTCGCCAATGCCGCCCTCTTTCAGACCCTGTACGATCAGGCCGGGGAATGGCTGGAAGGGCACGGCTTCGTGCTGGCCTCGCTCATCACCGATCATGTCGATGTGCGCTGGATGCTGCGGCTGTTTCAGGATCTTTCCGCCCGGCTTCAGGGGCTGGCGAGCTTCCTTGTCTTCACCTTTGTCTACGTACTTCTGGGATTGCTGGAGGTGGAAATCGTCGCCAGCCAGTTGCGTCGCCTGCGTGACAGCGGCGGACCGCGGGCGGAGCTGGGCCGTTTTCTACTGTCAGCCACGGGCGATCTGGCGCGCAAGCTGCAAAAATACATGTTGGTGCGCACGCTGATGAGCGTCGGCACCGGCTTCATCGTGTGGATTTTCACCCTCACAGCCGGGCTGGAACTGGCGCTGGCCTGGGGTGCGCTGGCCTTTGCGCTGAACTATATTCCCTTTATCGGCCCCTTCGTGGCCACACTGCTGCCCACCCTGTTCGCGCTGGTGCAACTGGGCTCGTGGGAAATGGCGCTGTTCGTCTTTGTCAGCCTCAACATCATCCAGTTTCTTTCCGGCAGCTATATTGAACCGCGCATTGCCGGGGCGACGCTCTCTGTCTCGCCCTTTCTGGTGCTGTTTTCGGTATTTTTCTTCGGCTTTCTGTGGGGCATCGCCGGTGCCTTTATCGGCGTGCCGATCCTGATCGGCATTCTCACCTTCTGCGCCCACAGCCCCAACAGCCGTTATGTGGCGGAACTGTTCTCGGGCCGCATGGCGCCGGCGGCATAGCCTCACCCGGCCCCGGAAATTGCGGGGCCGGCCTCTTGCCGCAGCAGGAGGCCGGTATGAAAACCGAGGTGCGTTCAGTTCATGCGCAAGCTGCGCCGGCCGCTCTCTCGCATCAGGATATCTTGTGCGGAATGGCGGGTGATCGGCTCATTCAGATCTGCCGAGATCTCCCCGGCCGCGATCAAGGCATGATAGCGTGCGCAACATACGCGCAGAAATGACGTGAAATTGCCGAGATCATGATCGGCATCCATCGCCTCATGCCAAAGCCGGGTGATGAGCTGCGCGACAGTCATGCCATCGCGCAGGCCGATTTCAGTCAATGTTTCCCAGAAATGGTTCTCAATCCGAATGGAAGTCGCAACCCCATCAATACGCAAACTATGTGTGCGGCTTTGCCATTGGTCGGGCGCAGCCTTGATGAAGAGTTCGCACATTGCGGGGCTTCCTTCCCGGTCAGATCAGAGAAGCGCCATGAACTGCCTGAGCCATGCCGGATGGGCCGGCCAGGCAGGGGCCGTGACCAGATTGCCATCGCTTACGGCATCTGTCACCGCAATATCGGCGAAGGTGCCACCCGAGGCCGTGACCTCATAGGCGCAGGCCGGATAAGCTGAACAGGTGCGCCCCTTCAGCACGCCGGCGGCTGCCAGAAGCTGCGCTCCATGACAGATTGCCGCGACAGGCTTGTTGGCCTCGAAGAAATGACGAACCCGCGCAAGAACCTCCGGGTTCATCCGCAGATATTCAGGCGCCCGCCCGCCGGGAACGACCAGCGCATCATAATCCGCAACATTCACCATGTCGAAATCGGCATTCAGCGCGAAATTGTGGCCGGGCTTTTCCGTATAGGTCTGGTCACCCTCGAAATCATGGATCGCGGTCTTGACGGTCTCTCCCGCCTTCTTGCCGGGGCAAACCGCATCAACACTGTGGCCACAGGCCTGCAATGTCTGGAACGGAACCATGGTTTCGTAATCTTCGGTGAAATCCCCGGTCATCATCAGAATTTTTGCCATCGCGCATCCTCCCTGCTGACGGTCCGGGAAGGGTAGGTCGGCAGACGTGGCCAGAGGTATTAGCCGGATACTACATCCCCCTCCAACGCGCCTCGGCCTGGCATGGCCAGGCTGTCAGATCACGCCCCCGCTCCGCAATGCGTCGATTTCTTGTTCCGTAAGACCGAGCACCTCGCCCAGAATGTCATCCGTATCCGCATTCCGCTCCCGGCCCGCATGACGAAGGATGGCAGGTGTTTCAGACAAACGTGGCATGGCGCTGGGCAGCACCAGTTCCCCCGCGCGGGGATCATCCAACTTCTCCAGATTTTCCCGCGCTGCATACTGCGCATCCCGGAAGATATCGGCGATCGAGTAGATAGGTCCGCAAGGAACCTCGAAGCGCGCAGTTTCCTCCATCACCTCGGCGAATGTCAGGCTGCCGATCCAGTTCGCCACCAGCGCATTCACCTCATCGCGGTGAGCAACGCGAATCTCTGCGGTTGGCAGTGTCTCCGCCAGCTCGGGCTTGCCCAGTGCATTTGCCATGCGTTGCCACATCTTGTCGCTCGTGCAGGCGATGGCGACCCATTCACCGGACTGCGTCTGATAGTGGCTGTGGGGGCAGACATTGACGGTGTCCGCACCCATACGCTCCCGCACAATGCCAAATTTCGCATAGGCTGGAGCAATTTCATCGAGCACGCGAAAAACGGATTCATAAAGCCCGATATCAATATATTGACCATGGCCCAGCCGATCACGCGCACGCAGCGCCAGCAGCACGCCAATCGCCCCCCACATGCCTGAAAGGTAATCTGCAAGGGATGTCGAGCCGGGGATCACCGGCGGCCGGCCGGCCTCTCCCGCCAGATAGGACAGGCCACCGAATGCATGAGCGATCCGGGCAAAGCCGGGTTCATGGCTTTTCGGACCCGTCTGCCCATAGGCACTGACCCGCAGCATGACAATATTCGGGTTGATTTTCCGAAGGTCTTCGTAGCCAAGACCCCATTTTTCCAGCGTGCCCGGACGAAAATTCTCAAGAACAACATCAGATTTTGCGACCAGCGCGCGGAACAGGGCGGCCCCCTCCACTTTGCGCAGATCAATCGACATTGTTTTCTTGTTGCGGGATTCACTCAGCCAGACAAGAGAATCCCCACACTCTGTCGCTGTGCCGAAATGACGAAGCGCATCGCCTGTCTCGGGATGTTCGATCTTTATGACCTCGGCCCCGAAATCCGCAAGAATTGTGCCGCAAAAAGGAGCGGCGATAAAGGTTGCGATATCCAGAACCCGGACGCCATGCAGTGCTCCTACAGGTTTGGATTCGCCTTTTTCTGCATCATAAGCCGACATGAAACAAATCTCTTCCTATTGCGCCCATCGCAATGGGTGAACCGCGACGAAACAGGGGAGCATCGCATGCGATCCAAGCTCTTCTGTCCACATTACACTGAAGGGCGGCCCTGCGAATGATCCGTAGCCTACGCCACACCAGATGGTCTTGTCCCGGCAATAACGTCTGGATCATCCCTCATTCAGCCCATCACATCTGTGACAAAGCCTCGCCCCCCGAACCATCGGCGCGCGCAAGAATGCGCTCAGCCCGCAAGCGCACAGGGGCGTCCACCATGGCGCCATCAACCTGAACGACGGCACCGCCCGCTTCCAAACTGGAGACAATGCGGCGGGCCCAGGCGATCTCCTCTTCCGAAGGCGCAAAGGCCGCCTGAACGGTCTCGACCTGGCGGGGATGGATGCAGAGTTTTCCCGCAAACCCCAGTTCCACGGCATGGAGCGTATCGGAGCGGGCCAGATCCATCTTGCCTACATCCGCTGTCACACCATCTATGGGGCCGGCCAATCCGGCAAGGCGCGCGGCCAGCACGAGTTCGCTGCGCGCCAGAAGCAGGGCATCACGGGTGTGGGCGCATCCCAGATCCGCCGCGAAATCAATGGAGCCGAAGCCAAGGCGCACCACGCCCGGCGCAGATGCAATCTCGCGCGCATGCGCCAGGCCCAGAGCGCTTTCAATCAGCGCCACCAGCGGCATCCGTCCACCCAGGGCGTCATTCAGCCTCGCCATACCCGCGGCGCTTTCCGCCTTGGGCAGCATCACCCCGGCCAGGGGCAAACGGGCCGCAAGGCGTACATCTTCCTCGTGCCAGCGCGTGCCATGACCATTGATCCGCAAAAGAATGCGCCCTGCGGCCGGAAATGCAGCAGAGATCGCCTCCCGCGCACTCTCCTTCTCGGCCAATGCGACGGCATCCTCCAGATCAATGATGACCACATCCGCTCCGGTCGCGAGCGCCTTGCCGAAGCGCTCCGGCCGCGTGCCGGGAACAAAAAGGGCCACCAAGCGCCCATCTCGCACGCATTGTTGCGCAGAAAGAACAGAAGAAGCGGGCACGGCGGACATGCGGAAGCCTTTGGCAAAAATGCGGATGCACAGTGAAGAGACTGTCCGCCACAGTGCCTTCCGGCTGACGCCGCGCAAAATAGGGAATTGCGCTCGCCCTCATAGCCACGGGCTATGGCCCCGATGGGAGGGGCTATATCGTTTTTCATTATGACAGCTAGGCCACACTCCTATTTGAAATCTGCTGCGCGCAAGGCAATCCTCTCTCAAATGCTCAAAAGCTCCCAGACCGCAGCGATACAGGACAATGACGCGATGCAACGTGATCTCGAAGGCGTGCTTGTCATTTCCGTCGAACAGGCAGTGGCGGCCCCCTATGTCTCCGGCCGGCTTGCAGACGCAGGCGCGCGCGTCATCAAGGTCGAGCGACCGGAAGGTGATTTTGCGCGCGGCTATGACACTCTGGTCCATGGCGAAAGCGCCTATTTCGTGTGGCTGAACCGGGGCAAACAATCCATCTGCCTTGATCTGAAGACCCCGGAAGATGCCGCTCTGCTTCATCGCCTGCTGGAACAGGCCGATGTGTTCATTCAGAACCTCGCCCCCGGCGCCATAGACCGGCTCGGCTTTGCCCCGGAGAAGCTGCGCCAGAACAACCCTCGCCTGATTACCTGTTCCATTTCCGGCTATGGAGATGAAGGGCCTTATCGTCAGCTGAAGGCCTATGACCTTCTCGTGCAGGCGGAAAGCGGGCTCTCCTCCATTACGGGCAATGAACATGGCTCTGCGCGGGTCGGTGTTTCAGTCTGTGATATCGCAGCCGGCATGACGGCTTTGCAGGCTGTGCTACAGGCCCTTTATGCTCGTGAACGCACAGGTGAGGGCCGCCATCTCGCCATCTCGCTCTACCATTCCCTGGCAGACTGGATGAACGTGCCCTACCTGCAATATGCCTATGGCGGCAAGGTGCCGGAGCGGGCGGGCCTCAAACACCCAACCATTGCACCTTACGGTGCCTATGCCTGTGGCGATGGCAAGGCCGTGCTGTTCTCCATTCAGAATGAGCGGGAATGGGCCATCTTCTGCGCGGATGTGCTGGGAGATGCGGAACTGGCGGCAGATCCACGATTTGAGAATAACAGCCTGCGTGTGACCAACCGCCCTGCGCTGGATGACATCATCGTGCAGGTCTTCTCTGCGGCCCCCCGTGAGGAGATGGTGGAGCGCCTTGAAAAGGCCCGTGTGGCATATGGCCGTGTCAGCACCATGGAAGATGTCGCGCACCATCCCCAAAACCGCTATGTGGAAGTGGAAACACCCACCGGCCCGGTTCGTTGCCTTGCACCCGGAGCACTGGTGAACAAGACCCTGCCGGAATTCGGCCCCGTGCCGGCTCTGGGCGCGAATACAGAGCAAGTGCGTGCGGAATTCGCCGCTCCGCCAGCAACCCGGCCGGAAACAGCGGCCTGAAGGAGCATCTCATGAGCGTTGATGCAGCCCCCGCCGCACAAGCTGAACTCACACGCCCGCCCGGCCGTCTGCCTCGGCCGGAAACAGCCACAATGGACGTTCTTCAGCGCTGGCTTGGTCCACTGGAGGGTCGCCAGATTCTGGATGCAGGCTGCGGCAATGGCGCACTTGCGGCCGCCCTTACAAAACGCGGTGCGCACGTCACCGGCATTGATCCGCAGGCCGAGGCCATCGCCACTGCCCGCGCGCGCCTGCCACAGTCCCGCTTCGAGCAGGCGGGCTCCGAGGCGGTACCATTCACCGATAACAGTTTTGATGCCGTGGTGCTGCTGAACTCCTTCCACCATGTCCCGCTGGACCTGATGCGCGCCGCCTTGCGCGAATGTGCGCGCGTCAGCCGCGGCCCGGTTCTCATCATTGAACCTCTGGCTGAAGGCCCCTTCTTCCTGTGCATGCAGCCGGTTGAAGATGAGACGGACATCCGCGCCGCAGCTCAGATCGCGCTGGCCGAGGCGGCCGCAGAAGGCGAAGTGCGTGTGCTGAATATAGGCGAATATGATGATGTCCGCCGCTTTGCAGACTCAGACGCCTTCCTTGCACGGGTGGTGCAAGTGGATCCGGCCCGAGCAGAGAGTGCAGTGCGCGAAAAAGACAAGGTTACAGATCTCGTCGCCCGATACGCCACAATAGTGGAAGGTGGCATCGCCCTGCCGCAACCACACCGCGCCCATCTGCTGACCCGGCCTTCCTGAAGGTTTTCCTCCAAGGGCCCTGCCACGCGTGCCCCGTGTTCACACGGGGTTTTCAGCTCTCCATATTATTTTGCTCTGCAACAAGCTTGCGCCTATAGTGCTTTCTTCTGCCCGCCAAGAGGCAGCCAAGGAAACACCATGGATCTGCGCCAGCTTCGTTATTTCGTCACCATCGTCGAGGTCGGGTCATTCTCCCGTGCTGCCCAGGTGCTGCATGTGGCACAGCCGGCCCTGAGCCAGCATGTCCGCAATATGGAGATGGATCTCGGCGTGGAGCTTCTGTTTCGCTCCCCACAGGGGGTGCGCGCGACAGAGGCCGGAGAAACTCTGGAGCGCCATGCCCGGCTGATCCTCAACCAGATGGAAGTGGCCCGCGAAGCTGTCAAAGGCGGACAGAACGAGCCCGAAGGTGAAGTGCGCTTCGGTCTTCCCGGCACTGTCAGCCAAATGCTCTGCGTTCCGCTCATCAGCGAGGCACGGCGGCGTTATCCCAAGATCAAGCTGCGGGTGGCGGAGGCCATGAGCGGCTTCGTTCTGGACTGGCTGCGCGAAGGTAAAATCGACCTTGGTGTTTTGTACCGCACCGTCAGTGACCGCAATCTGGAAGCCAGGCGTGTTTTGTCAGAGACACTGGCCCTTGTCGGCCCGGCACGGCCTGCCGGCGACCTGCTGGGCACGGATGAGCCCCCGCCCGGCCCGGTCTCCTTTACCACCGTGTCTCATCTCACACTGATCCTGCCCAGCCCCGGCCATGGCCTGCGCGCCCTGATTACCGAACAGGCCCAGGCTGAATCCGCCCATCTCAGCACCGTAATTGATATCGACACCTATGGGCAGATCAAGATGCTGGTCGAAGGGGGGCTGGGCTATTCCATCCTGCCTGTAGCCGCCGTGCAGGCGGAAGTTCAGGAAGGCAGGCTGCGGCAATGGCCGTTGGGCCAGCCCGTCCTCTCGCGCGACCTGCATCTGGTGCGACCGTGCGACCGCCCCCTCTCCAATGCCGTGCGCGCGATCGAAGAACTTGCCTATATCACCTTGATTCGGCTGGTTCAGGAAGGCGCATGGCCCGCCACGCTTGTGAACCCGGAAGAAGAATACAGCCGGAAATCATGACACGCCCCTGGGGGGGGTCCAAGCCGGTGCCAGGCGGGTGCCAGACGGCCTCCAAAACCGCCTCCCCCATCCAGCCACGCGCATCATCCCGGTTCATTGCCGAACCTCCGGGCTGATGTCGTGAGGCTGTCATGATCCATTTCCTTGGACATAAGGAAATGTGATAGCAACCAGCTTTAAATAGTCTTTGGTTCTGCCCCTTCCTGTTTGCAAAAGTCGCCTCCTGAAAGCCGCGTTCCTGACGGGGCTGCACCATTCAGAAGTCAGGCACAGGTTCTGGCCCGACACCTAAAAACAAGACCAAGGCACAAAGCCACGAGGGAGGAAAACATGAAAAAGATGATTTTCGGCGCGCTGTTCGCCACCGCCGCCATGCTGAGCGCCCCATCTGCGTTCGCGCAGACAGTCATCAAATTCAGCCATGTCACGACACCCGACACGCCAAAGGGGCGTGGGGCCGAGAAGTTCAAGGAACTCGCCGAGAAATACACCGACGGCCAGGTCAAGGTGGAAATCTTCCCCAATTCCCAGCTCTACAAGGACAAGGAGGAGATGGAAGCGCTCCAGCTTGGCGCCGTGCAGATGCTGGCCCCCTCTCTGGCCAAGTTCGGCCCACTGGGGGTGCGCGAGTTTGAAGTGTTCGACCTGCCCTACATTTTTCCGAACAAGGATGCGCTGCGCCGTGTCACCGAAGGTGAAGTCGGCCGTCAGCTGTTCGCCAAGCTGGAGCCCAAGGGCATCAAGGGGCTGGCGTACTGGGACAATGGCTTCAAAATCATGACAGCCAACTCCCCCATCACCAAGCCGGAAGATTTCCACGGCCTGAAGATGCGTATTCAGTCTTCCAAGGTTCTGGATTCACAGTTCCGCGCGCTGGGCGCATTGCCTCAGGTGATGGCCTTCTCCGAGGTCTATCAGGCCATGCAGACCGGCGTCGTGGATGGATCGGAGAATACGCCCTCCAATGTCTACACGCAGAACCATTATGAAGTGCAAAAGCACGGATTGGAAAGCAACCACGGCTATATTGGCTATGCGGTGATCGTGAACAAGCCGTTCTGGGATGGTCTGCCAGAAGACCTCCGCGTTCAGCTTGAAAAGGCCCTGGCGGAATCCACGGAATATGCCAATTCCGTCGCGCAGCGCGACAATAACGATGCCCTTGAGGCAATGAAGAAGTCCGGCCGGATTGATATCCAGAAGCCGACCCCGGAGGCCACCGCAGCCTTCCGCAAGGCGCTTGAGCCTGTCTATACCGAAATGTCCCGCCGCATTGGTCAGGGCACCATCGACGCCGTGCTCAACGCGGCCCAGCCTGACACCACCCAGCCCGAAGGCAAGTGATCCTGCGCGCGTGATCTCACAAGCAGGTCACGCGCCCCGGTTCCCGCCCATACGACCACGGCACATATGCCGGAGGTAATCCATGGCTGCGGCTGCGCCATGGTCATGGATCATCTCTGGCCGGGAGAGCGATGATGGATGAATCGCTGGATAAATTATACATAATGCTCGCCATTACCGCGCTCTGCTTCGCCCTGTACATGGCGTTGAAGGTTCGGGAAGACGGTGTACGCGCGGCATTCGTTCACATTCTCGACCATTTCGAGGAAGTACTGATTTCAGTGCTGATCGCAACAGCCACCCTGCTGATCTTCGTGGCTGTATGCCAGCGTTATGCTGCCAGCACGCGCTTTTTGTATCCTTATGTCTATCACATTAATCTGGGATGGACGCAGGAAGCCTGCATTCTGCTGTTCGTCTGGATGGCGAAGGTTGGCGCAGCTTACGGCGTGCGCACAGGCATCCATGTGGGTGTCGATGTGGTGATTAACCGGATGAGCCATCGTCCGCGAGGAGTGCTGATCCTGTTCGGCCTGCTGTGCGGCGCGTTGTTTACCGCGGTGGTCGGCTCCTTTGGCCTGAAATTCGTGATGGCCCGCTATGCCTTCGGCGACATGACACCGGAGATGGAACTCCCCTCCTGGCTCGTCTATCTCGCCATTCCCTTCGGCTCCTACCTCATGTGCTTCCGTTTCCTGCAAGTTGCCTGGACCTTCTGGCGGACAGGTGAGCTGCCTGTTCATGACCACACCCATGTTGATGGCCTGGACGACGATCTGCCCGGCGTGGAATCCTCCGATCTGTTTCCGAAGGAGAACGGCCGATGAGCGCCCTCATCATCTTTAGCCTGTTTCTTCTTTTACTTCTGACAGGCATGCCGATTTCGATCGCACTCGGCATGACGGTGCTGACATTCGTCTATACATTGACGAATATTCCCGTCGACATCGTGGCCCAGAAGCTTTTCACCGGCATCGAGAAGTTCGAGATCATGGCGATCCCGTTCTTCATCCTCGCTGGCAACTTCCTCACCCATGGCGGTGTGGCGAAACGCATGATAAATTTCGCCACCTCGCTCATCGGCCACTGGCATGGCGGCCTCGGTCTGGCCGGTGTGCTGGCCTGCGCCCTGTTTGCAGCGGTGTCCGGCTCTTCCCCGGCAACCGTGGCGGCTATCGGCGCCATTCTGCTGCCGGCCATGGTGCAGCAGGGGTTTCCCAACAAGTTCGGCGCCGGCATCATCACCACATCCGGCTCGCTCGGCATGTTGATCCCACCATCCATCGTGATGGTAATGTATGCTGTCGCCACGACCGGGCTCAACATGACAGGCCCCAATGGCGAGCGTGTCTCCTCCGCCTCCATTGGTGATCTGTTCATGGCCGGCGTAGTGCCGGGCCTGCTTCTGGCGATAGTTCTGGGTGTCACCACCTGGTACCGGGCGTGGAAGAATGATTATCCGCGCCTGCCCCGCGCCTCCATCAAGACCCGCTGGCTGGCGTTCCGCGAAAGCGTCTGGGGCCTGCTGCTGATCGTGCTGGTGATGGGCGGCATCTATTCCGGTGCCTTCACCCCAACGGAAGCCGCCGCCGTGAGCGCGGTCTATGCCTTCGTCATCGCCGTGTTCGTCTACAAGGACATGCGCCTGAAGGATGTGCCGCGGGTGTTGCTCTCCAGCGCCAACATGTCGGCAATGCTGCTCTATATCATCTCGAATGCAGCGCTGTTCTCCTTCCTCATGACCAATGAGGGCATTCCTCAGGTCATGACCCAGTGGATGGTGGATCTTGGCCTGGGATGGATCGGCTTCCTGCTCATGGTGAACATCCTGCTGCTTTTGGCCGGAAATGTGATGGAGCCTTCCTCCATCGTGCTCATCATGGCGCCGATCCTCACTCCGGTCGCCGTGAAGCTGGGCATTGACCCCGTGCATTTCGGCATCATGATGATCGTGAACATGGAAGTGGGGCTGTGCCACCCGCCAGTGGGACTCAATCTCTATGTGGCCTCGGGCATCAGCCGCATGGGCATATCCGAGCTGACCGTGGCAGTCATGCCCTGGCTGCTCGCCATGCTCGCCTTCCTGGCGGCCATTACCTACATCCCAGAAATCACGCTGTTCTTCCCGCGTATGCTCGGGATGTGATCCGAAGCAGATCCCGCTTCCCGGCTGCCGGTTCGTGCTGATGCGCACCGGCAGCCCCCTCCCCCCGCACACAGCGCCGCCAAACATGGAAAAGGGCGACGCACAATGGAGAGCCCCATGGCAGACATGGTGCGCATCAGCGGGGCAGACATCGTCACCAGCGTGGCCGATGCCCTGCAATATATCGCCTGCTTCCACCCGGCGGACTACATCGCCCATCTCGCCGCAGCCCATGCGCGCGAACAGTCCCCCGCCGCAAAAGATGCAATCGGGCAAATCCTCATCAATTCCCGCATGGCCGCATTGGGCCATCGCCCCATTTGCCAGGATACCGGGCTTGTCATCGCCTTTGTGAAGGTGGGCATGCAGGTGCGTATAGATGCCGAATGCGCCCTCGCCGATCTCATCCATGAGGGGGTGCGCCGGGCCTATGGCGACCCATCCAATCCGTTGCGCGCCTCCATGGTGGAAGACCCCCTGTTCACCCGCCGCAACACCCGCGACAACAGCCCCGCTGTGGTGCATACCGAGCTGGTGCCCGGCCATGCTCTGCACATCACGCTGGCGGCCAAGGGGGGCGGTTCTGAAAACAAGGCCCGCTTCACCACGCTCAACCCCTCCGCCTCGGTTGTGGACTGGGTGCTGAAAACCCTCCCCGAACTTGGCGCGGGCTGGTGCCCGCCCGGCATGGTGGGGCTGGGCATTGGCGGCTCGGCCGAGAAGGCCATGCTGCTCGCCAAGGAAGCGTTGCTCGAAGACATCAATATGAGCGAACTGCTGCGCCGTGGCCCCGCCTCACCCGAAGAGGAACTGCGCATCGAGCTTTATGAGAAAATCAACGCTCTCGGCATCGGCGCGCAGGGATTGGGCGGGCTCACAACCGTGGTGGATGTGAAGATCGCAACCTACCCCACCCATGCCGCTTCCAAGCCCGTGGCGCTTATTCCTCAATGCGCCGCAAACCGCCACGCGACCATCACGCTCGACGGCAGCGGGCCGGTTCAACTGGAGCCACCTGACCTTTCCGTCTGGCCTCAGATCACTCAGGATGCGGTGGCAGGCCATGCCCGCCGGGTCAATCTCGATACCCTCACCCTGGCAGAGGTCGCGCATTGGCAACCGGGGCAGAAACTGCTTCTGAACGGACATATGCTTACCGGGCGCGATGCGGCCCATCTGCGCATGGTGCAGATGTTGCGGGCCGGCACCCCCCTCCCCGTAAGCCTGAAAGGTCGGGTGATCTATTATGTCGGCCCCGTCGATGCTGTCGGCGATGAAGCCGTGGGCCCGGCCGGCCCCACCACCTCCACCCGCATGGACCCTTTCACGGAAGAGATACTCGCCGCCACCGGCCTTCTCGCCATGGTGGGCAAGGCCGAGCGCGGGCCACAGGCCATCGGGGCGATTGCGCGGCACAAGGCCGCCTATCTCATCGCCATTGGCGGGGCAGCCTATCTCGTCTCGAAGGCCATCAAGGCGTCGCGCGTGGTCGCTTTCGAGGATCTAGGCATGGAAGCGATCCATGAATTCCGCGTGGAGGACATGCCTGTTACGGTTGCAGTTGATGCAACCGGGCAGTCCATTCATGCGCTGGGTCCGGCCCTGTGGCGCAGCAGGATCGCAGCCGCCCGGCAGGTTCCCGACGCCCCTCCCGGATAGCACTTTTCACGATACACACGATCACTTTAATCACTTTCCTGAATAAACACGCACAATGCTAGGAGAGTGAGGAGCCATCCGGCGTGCCACCCGCCCCCGGCATTCCGGTCTCACCAGATCCGCGCCATTTGCGCCGGTTCAGGGGGCGCAATGACCAACACAGGTCGAGGACATCAAACCATGCAGACCATCGGGAGCGAGCTGTTTCAGGATATTCGCGACGCCGTACGGGCGTTGTGTGCGGATTTTCCCGCCGAATATCATCGCAAGGTGGATGAGGCGCGCGCCTATCCTGAAGAATTTGTAGACGCGCTCACCAAAGCGGGCTGGATGGCGGCGCTGATCCCGGAGGAATATGGCGGCTCCGGTCTGGGGCTCACCGAAGCCTCTGTCATCATGGAGGAAATCAACCGGGCGGGCGGAAACTCCGGTGCCTGTCATGGTCAGATGTATAATATGAACACGCTTGTGCGGCATGGCTCGGAAGCGCAGCGCCAACGCTACCTGCCCAAAATCGCCTCCGGGGAATTGCGCCTGCAATCCATGGGCGTCACCGAGCCCACCACCGGCACCGACACCACAAAGATCAAGACCACAGCCGTGAAACAGGGTGACCGCTATGTCATCAACGGCCAGAAGGTGTGGATCTCCCGCGTCCAGCACTCCGACCTGATGATCCTTCTGGCGCGCACCACGCCGCTGGATCAGGTGAAAAGGAAGTCCGAGGGGCTTTCCATTTTCATCGTGGATATCAAGGAAGCCATGGCCAAGGGGATGACGGTGCGCCCCATTCTCAACATGGTGAACCATGAGACCAACGAACTCTTCTTCGACAATCTCGAAATCCCGGAAGAAAACCTGATCGGCGAGGAAGGTCAGGGCTTCAAATACATTCTCACCGGTCTCAATGCCGAGCGCACCCTGATTGCCGCCGAATGTATTGGCGATGGCTATTGGTTTGTGGATCGCGCCACGGCCTATGCCAATGAGCGCGTGGTGTTTGGCCGGCCCATCGGCCAGAATCAGGGCGTACAGTTCCCCATTGCGGAGAGCTTCATCGAGATCGAAGCCGCAAACCTCATGCGCTATGAGGCCTGCCGCCTTTATGATGCGCACCAGCCCTGCGGCGCACAGGCCAATATGGCGAAACACCTTGCGGCCAAAGCCTCCTGGGAGGCTGCCAATATGTGCCTTCAGGCTCATGGCGGCTTCGGTTTCGCCTGCGAATATGATGTGGAGCGCAAATTCCGCGAGACGCGCCTTTATCAGGTCGCCCCCATCTCCACCAATCTGATCCTGAGCTATGTGGCCGAGCACGTGCTGGGCCTGCCGCGATCCTTCTGAGGAGCAAGACATGCCTCCTGAATTCGATATCGAACATCTGCGCGGCTGGATCGGACGCAGTGAAACCGCCACAGATACTGTAACGGAACGTCTCGTGCGCGAGATGCGGGTGACGCTGGACCAGCCGGCCGGCACACCGATGACAGGTGATGCAGCCATTCTCACCGCGCACTGGTGTCTGGCGCCGCCCACCGCACCGCTTTCAGCCCTGGGGCCGGATGGACACCCGGCGCGTGGCGGCTTCCTGCCACCTGTGCCTCTTCCCCGCCGGATGTGGGCCGGCGGGCGGCTGGAATTTCAGTCCCCCCTGAGGGTGGGTGATACTGTCACCCGCGCCTCGCGGATTGATGATGTTGTGGTGAAAGAAGGCCGCACCGGCACGCTGTGTTTCGTCACGGTGACACATGACATCAGCACGGAACGCGGCACCGCCGTGCGGGAACGGCAGGATATCGTCTATCGTGGCGTGGATGCGCCAACTGGCGGAAAAGGCCCGGCAGAAGCGCCCCGCCCCGCTACGTTCCGTGCGGAAGTGGACCCAAACCCGGTGATGCTGTTTCGTTACTCCGCCATCACCTTCAATGGCCACCGTATTCATTATGACCGCAGTTATTGCATGGAGGAGGAGGGCTATCCCGGCCTTGTCGTCCATGGCCCGCTTCAGGCGACATTGCTATCGGAATTTGCAGCCCTTCACCTCGGCGCACCTCCGGCCCTGTTTGATTTTCGCAGTGTACGGCCGATTTTCGATGGCGCGCCAATGACGTTGAATGCGGTTGAAACGTCGACCGGCCTTGATCTGTGGACAGCAGATGCCGAAGGGCGCCCCTGTATGTTGGCCCAAGCCTCCACCAGATCCTGAACGGCCATAAGTCCGCACGCTCTCACCAAAGAAAGCGCTGCACCAGCTTGAGATCAACTTTCAAGTGTTGATGCAGCGGCCTTTCGCGACAATCATCATAAAGCGAGTGCTGGCTCCCGCCCATAACGGCGCCACATCCGGCACCGGATAGCCTCGCCCGATGCCCTGCGCGACAGCATCGCGCTTGAAGGCGTCACTGCAATTACCAGCCCCCATCACGGCCTCCGTGCCTCAGAATCAGGAACGAAGGCATCCACAAATCCAGAGGCTATTCAGTGCGACACATAGCCCCATCCTATTGGGAGCTTTGAGCCTCTGGAATTCGGGGAAAGGTTCACAACCCAAAGATGATTGGTTGTGAACCTACAATTATTAATTGCATACGCGCAGCCGCATAGTGTATCTGCTGTACCTGTCTCGATGCCCTCCGGGGGCCTTCATCGAAAGCCCGGTGCGAAGGGGCGACGAATATCGCCATTCGCGCCTGTTTCGGGGAACCCGGATGCGCATCGAGTCCATCAAGAGGTTCAAGATGACACTTACTTCTGCCCAACAGATTTCCCAGCTCTATGTGGGCTACTTTGACCGCGCTCCCGATCCGGAAGGCCTGAACTACTGGATCGGCCGGCTGAACTCCGGCGAGATGACGATCAACCAGATCGCGCAGAGCTTCTCCGAGCAGCCCGAAGCTCTCCAGACCTATCCCTTCCTCCAGTATCCGAACCTGCTGGAAGGCGACACCAAGCAGTTCATCACCGAAATCTACCAGAACATGTTCAACCGCGCCCCGGACGCGGAAGGCCTTGCTTACTGGACCAAGCAGCTCACCTCTGGCGCCGTGCCGGTGGGTGACTTCATCGCCTCTGTGGCGTCTGGCGCGCAGAACTCTGCCGCGGGTCAGGATCTGACCACGCTGACCAACAAGACCGATGTTGGCCTGTCCTATGCCAACGCCGTGGCTCAGGCCGGCGTGGAATGGAACGTGGAAAGCGCCCATCTCGCCGTGACCGGCGTCAACGACACCCAGGCTTCCGTGATTGCTGCCGAAGCTGGCATCGTTGTGTTCGTCGAAACCGGCTACTGGCCGGGCAC